>PWOH01000122.1 GCA_003557505.1 Mollicutes bacterium
AGGAGCAGATTTACAGTCTGCCGCGTTTAGCCACTTCGCTACCCCTCCAAACACGCAAGTAATATTCTATACTATTGAACGATAAAAAGCAAGACTATTTTTCAAGTGGATATTTTTCCTCTATTTTTACGAGTTTCTGAAGTATTATTTCTTCTAAATCTAAGTTTAAATCATGTACTAATGCTAAAACCAATATTAAGATATCCGCAATTTCATCCTGAACATTTTTAGAATCATAACTCGTTTTTCCCCATTGAAAGTTTTCTAGTAATTCAGCAGACTCTATTAAAATAGATTTAGCTAAACTTTCTGGAGTATCATGTTCATCCCAGCCGCGAGAATCTCTAAATTCGATTATTTTTTTAATTAATTTTTCCAATATTATCCCTTCTCATTATCGAGGATTTTTTTAACATTACGAAGAAATTTTGGTCTTTCCATCATAATCTGGCGTTTACATTTATAACACTCTAGTTTCACATCAGCACCATATCGGATAATAAGCCAATCATTTTCACCACATGCATGTTTTTTTCGCATAACGACATGCATACCTATTTTTAAATCTATGTTTTCAATCATTTTTCACCTTCGAGTTTAAACCTATTTTTTTTATTGAATTAAGCATATCTTCTTCATTATTGTATTTAATGATTAAAGAGTTTTTGTTAACCTTAACATCAATACTATTTTCAAATATTTTTTTGATGTTTGTTTGTGAAAGTTCACTTTTATTATTTTTTTGTTCTCCATTACTGTTTTTATAATCTCTAACCAATTTTTCTAACTCTCGTACATTTAGTTTATTTTGAATAGTATTGTTTAGTAATCTATGAACAAGTTTATCATTGTTAATTTTACTCAAAATTCGTGCATGTCCCATACTTATATTTCCAGAATATAACTCCTCAATTACATATGACGGAAGTTTTAATAAACCAATTATATTTGTAACATACGATCGACTTTTTCCAAGGCGTTTTGCTAGATGGTTATGAGAAATATTGAACTTTTCCAAGATATGACTATAAGCCATCGCTTCCTCAATAACAGTTAATTCTTCTCGTTGAAGGTTTTCTAAGATTGACAGCTCTTGTAAATGCAGTGAATTATAATGCCTTACAACGGAAGGGATTGTACTTTTACCCGCAAGTTTTGATGCTTTTACTCTTCTTTCGCCAGCAATTATTACATACCCTTTTTCATCTGGCTGTAAAATTATCGGTTGTATAACACCATGGTTTTTTATAGACGCTGCAAGTTCTTCTAAGGCTTTTTCATTAAAATATTTTCTAGGTTGGGCTGGATTCGGCTTTATTTTTTCTAAAGAAACCTCAATAATTTCTTCATTATCATTTATATCAATTTCATTTTCTTTAATCAAATCTAAAATCTTTCGTCCTAAGTGGTCTTGATTATCCTTTTTCACTGTTAAACACCACCTCTTTCGCAATGTTTTGATAACTTATCGAGCCTTTTGAACGGGGAGAATATTCTGTTACAGGCAATCCATAACTTGGCGCTACAGACACCTTAACATTTCTTGGAATGATAGTTTTAAATACTTTTTCTTTGAAGTAAGTTTTTACTTCATTGATCACTTCATACCCTATATTGCTTCGTGTATCCAGCATCGTTAAAAGCACGCCTTCTATGGTTAGTTTTCTTTGACTGTGTTTAAGCTTTCTTTGTATTATTCTAATTGTGTTCAATAACTGTGTGAGACCATCTAATGCAAGAAACTCACATTGCACAGGTATTAATATGCTATCTGCAGCAATTAGGGCATTCATGGTTACAATACCCAGCGATGGTGGACAGTATATTATTACGAAATCATAATCTTCTCTAATTTTTTCTAATGCATTGGATAGAATATAATCTTTATTATGATGATTTAAAATTTTGCTTTCAATATTTGCCAATTCAAATCGAGCTGGAAGAATATCAACTTCAACACTCTTGACTTTTTTTATAACATCAGTAATTTCTACATCAGATAAAAATAAATCAGCGACAGTATACTTTAGACTCGATCTGTTGACTCCCATAAATGTAGTTGCGTTTGCTTGGTGATCAATATCTACTAAAAGTACCTTTTTTCCGAGATAAGAAAGAGAACTAGCCAAATTAACACTAGTCGTGGTCTTTCCAACACCGCCCTTTTGATTGCTTACTGCTAAAATTTTACCCATTTTTCACACCTTCATTTTTGTACAATATTATAAAGTCCTTTATAAATTTTCCTTAAAAAAATTCTCGTTCGTCATAAAGAAATTCACATCTTCAAATGACATATACTCACGATACTCTTTAGTTTGAAAAAGTTTCTTAATTTCTATGTGTTCAATAATCTTACTTAATCTTCCCCATCTATCTAGCCTTGTAACTTGATTATGCAAGATAAGATATATAACAGCTATTGAAAGGATTCTATTAGTTTTATTACTAAATAAACGCTCAAGTGATTGATCATATCGATGCATATTTACTGATAGTCCGCTTCGATTGTTTAGATGGAAAGTATTAAATAAATCATTGATATAACTATTTCTGTTCATAAGATATTTTTCAAATTGGCGAGCATATTTTAAAGCTTGATTCGATGCATTTTTATTGGAAAGGATTCTCGTAACATCTTGTTTATGTAAAAAGAAATAATAATCAACGATTTCATCAATGTCGTTTTTATTTTCAATGTTTGCACCGTATAGTTCACGTGAAACATCTTTTACAGTTCGTTGGAAACTATCTTGATCATAAAGTTGATTGATACCTTCTCTATCTTCTAAATCACGTACGTATCTATTAACATAATCCTGGTATAGATTGTTAGCTTTTTCAGTTTTTAAAAACTCTTCATTAAGATTCTCGTTGATACTATCGGTTAGTATAAATTGAAATAAGTATGTTAGAAAAAAACCAATCAAAATTGTTTGATAAATAATAGGGGAAATATGCGCTAAATTTTCTGGTAAACCACTAACAAAATCATCATTTGTTTGGATGAAAAATACACCATAAACCGTTAAAACTCCCCCATATAAAATATAAGTGGTTATATCCTGATAAAATATAATAACAGTCAATGTTATAAAGAGCAAGAAGTATCCGTATAATTGACCTGATCCATCAACATAGTAAACGGTTAAACCTAAAAATGTATATATACTAAAATGCATTGCTATTCTTGATTTTTGCATCATCAACATTAAAAATGTAAACGCGAATAATGATACGAATGTCGCAGGGACAATAATTCTTATTGATAAGCGAAAATCTTCAAAGAAAGATACTGGAATAGTTAATAAGCCAAACAAAAGTAAAAATATCATGACAACACTGACTTTAACACGCAATAATTCATTCAAGGTTAAAAACTCACTATTTCTAACCTTTAAAATCAACTCTTTCATTGTATACCCCCTGTCCCCCTGATAATTTTATCAAGTGTATTCTTTTTATCCAGAAAGGCATTCAAAATATCTTCATGAATTAAACTCCTAAAGTGTGGTGTAGAAAAGACCTTGATTACATCGTTATTTGATAATTTTGGAAAGTATATATTTCCAACCCTTAACATTACATAAAGGACCGAAAATGCAACAATTTTAACCTCAAAATCATCATTTCTATCATTTAATGTTGCAGATTCTTTTTCGAAAATCAACTCTTTTTTATCGGGCTGAATATCCTGAACTTGAGCGGATTTAAATGCAAGATAGGAGATTTTTTTGTAAGAAGTTAACTCTAATTGTTTTAGTTCGTCAATATCAGCTTGATTATAATCAGAGTGTTTTTTTAAAATAGTGTTATCTTTAACATTTGCAAGATCACGTAATATATTAATCCTTTCCTTAAACACATTTTCAACACCAATATGATTACTTAGTGCTTCTGAAAAAGATTCGAGATTATCGTAATACTCATCATAATTGAATTTTCTTTCAGAAAAAATCTCTTGCAAGTCAAAAATCGTATCTATATATTTGTATTCTTTCTCCTTTATATCAACAACTTGTTTATAAAAATGATTTTTTCTTTTTATTATAATGAACGATGAAACAGATAATAAAGCAACAAAGATAACTAAAAAAAACAAAATATAAAAAGTAGATGGCGTTAATGCCTGTACATCAAAAATTTCGGTAAATTGCGTAACTATAAAAATACCACTAAAAAACAATAAAACACTATTAAATAAAGAAACCCGCAAATCTTGATACAAGGAAATAACCGCATAACTAAAAAACAACATCGTGAAAATACTAGGTGTTCGCAAATCCAAAATCATAGAAATTGTAATAATATATAAACCCATACTTGTTATATACATTGACAAACGAATATTTGGTAATAAGAACCGATAATAGTAAAACAAAAAATTAATTGCAATCATAAAAATAAAAACGATTATATACACACTAAGATCTAAAAATGGAACATTAAAGAAATACAACACAACTAAAATTGGAAATAGCAAACCAATTAGAATAAAGTTAACAATTAACGACTTTTTTCTAAGGTGATCAGCTTCCAATTTATAGATATGATTTTCAATTTCATTTTGTGGATCACCTACATTAAATGGCATAATTATCACACTTCCATGTTTTTATAATGGCTTATTCTTAATCTTGTTAAAGGGTCTGGGATATTTAGAGGGGGTATTATCTACTTTTTGATAAATAAGAAGAGCTCTACTGTCACTATTAAGATCATATAAAACCGTATTTTCCAAGTGCACTTTAAGTGTTTTAGCAGCACTACTATTTTCAGAAACTTCCTCTTTATAACGTGCCCCTTTCATTGCAATGTATACCCCTCCTTTTTTAACGAAGGGAACACACAATTCAGATAAGACATTTAGCTTAGCAACCGCTCGAGCAGTAACAATATCATAGTGATTTCGCAATGAATGTTCCTCAACTCTACCATGAATTAAGAGCACATCATCGATCCCCAATTGATTTGTGAGATGTTCTAAAAAAGTGATTCTTTTCTTTAGTGAATCAATTATTGTTACCTTGAGGTTAGGAAAAACTATTTTGAGGGGTACACTGGGGAACCCTGCTCCTGATCCTACATCTAAAATAGATTGATTTTTCATATCACAACATTTCACTAAAGATAAAGAATCTATAAAATGTTTAATGTATACTGATTCTTTATCTGTAATTCCTGTTAAGTTCATTTTTTTATTCCACTCAATAAGTGTTTCATAATATATTTCAAATAATTTCATCTGTTCTTCATCAATTTGAATATTATAATTTTCATTTAAATATTGTTTAAAATTCATATAATCACCTATACATCATTTTACCACACTCATTGGTGTTATGGAATAAATAAAAAGGACCGCAATTAGGCAGTCCTTCTATTGCCCATTGACTTCAAATGCAAACTTAATATCGCAATGTCACTTGGGTTTACGCCACTAATTCTGGAGGCTTGGCCTAATGTCAACGGTCTAATTTTATTCAATTTTTCTCTTGCTTCATGTGCTAAGTTATGTAAATTATCATAGTCTATGTCCATTGGAATCTCAAACGATTCTTGGGAATGTAATTTTTGTGCTTGTTCAATGGCTTTCTTTATATAACCTTCGTATTTTATATCGATTTCAACCTGTTCAAAAATTTCACTGTCAAAGTCAAAATCATTGCCAAAATCATTATTAAAACATTTTATAAATTCAGCCTTAATCTCAGGACGCTTAATTAAATCGTAAAAAGTCGTTTTATCTTTTAATTTTGTTGATCCCAAAGAAACAAGTTTTTCATTAATATGTGGTTTAGGATACAATAAAGAATCACGAAGAATTTGTTTTAAAGTAGTTATGTTTTCTTTTTTCTTCAGATAATACTGGTATTTTTCTTCAGAAACCAAACCTGCTGTATAACCTTTTTCCAGTAACCTAGTATCCGCATTATCATGTCTAAGCAACAATCTATGTTCGGCTCTCGAAGTTAATAATCGATATGGGTCTGTGGTGCCTTTTGTAACTAAATCATCAATCAATACCCCTATGTATGCTTCATCTCTCTTTAAAATTAAAGGCGATTTATCATCAATTGATAAAACAGCATTAATCCCTGCCATAAGACCTTGTCCCGCTGCTTCTTCATAACCGCTTGTTCCATTTATTTGTCCTGCTAGATACAAATTTTTTAAATTTTTGGTTTCTAATGTCGGCCAAAGCTGACGGGCATCAATTGCATCGTACTCAATGGCGTAAGCATATTGAGTGATTTTTGCATGTTCCAGTCCTGGGATGCTAGCAACCATTTTTTCTTGGACATCACGAGGCATCGATGTTGAGAAACCTTGTATATAGATATCGTCAGTATACTGACTTTCAGGTTCTAAAAAGAGTTGATGTCTTGGCTTATCGTTAAAACGGACCAATTTATCTTCTATTGATGGACAATAACGTGGTCCTACCCCTTCAATTACACCACTATACATTGAAGATTTATCTAAGTTATCATTGATAATTTTATGTGTTTCAGGGCTTGTATATGTTAAATAGCATGGAAATTGAGATTCAATGCTATAAGGAATTTGCTCATAATAACTGAACTGACGATGAACATCATCACCTCTATGAATAGCAGTTTTACTAAAATCAATGGTATCCTTTTTCACACGAGGGGGAGTCCCGGTTTTTAATCTCGATAGTTTAAACCCGTGTTCTTCTAATTGAGGACTTAACCCTCTAGAAGTTTCTTGTTTTTCAGGGCCTTCTGAAGTTTTTGTATCCCCTACCAAAATCAGACTATTTAAAAAAGTACCTGTTGTGACAATTGTCTTTTTGGCCAAGAAGTTTTTGCTGGTTTTTGTTTCAATACCAGTTACTTTGTTGTTGTCGATAATAAGTTTTTCGACATAATCTTCATAAACTTCAAGATTAGATTGACTAAGAATAACTTCTTTCATTCTTTTAGGATACAATTTTTTGTCTGATTGCGATCTAAGCGCACGTACCGCTGGTCCTTTAGAATGGTTTAAAAGACGCATCTGGAGTTGAGTTTTATCAGCATTTAAACCCATCTCTCCACCTAATGCATCAATTTCACGAACGACAATCCCTTTAGCAGGCCCTCCTATCGAAGGATTACAAGGCATTGAAGCAATATAATCAATATTTCCAGTTACTAGTAAAGTTTTTTTATTCATTCTAGCAGCAGCTAATGCAGCTTCGCTTCCAGCATGCCCACCACCAATAACTATTACATCATACATATAATCACCTATTTCAAAGACATTGTATTACTAAATCCATTCAATGTAAAAAGATAAACATTTCTAATTATCTATAAGACCTAATTTTTTAAACGCATGATAAATTCCATCTTCAGTAACATCTTTTGTTATAAAATCTGCGGCATCTTTAAGTGGTTGACAGGCGTTCCCCATGGCTACACCTAAACCAACTTTCTCAATCATTGATACATCATTAAACCCATCACCAATCGCTATGGTGTTTTCAATTGGGAATGAAAGATAGTCTAAAAGTTTTTGGATCCCTAAATCTTTCATACCCCCCTTTTTGTTTACATCTACGCCATAATCACATGAGATATTAAATTCAAGGGTACTATATTTGGATTTCATCAGGGTCAACAACGCGTTATCAGGGGTGGGGTTATGCATAAATAGAACAATTTGAAGAACACTATTCGTTATATGAAAATCATGAATTACTTTAGGAACTTCTAGATTGAAATTCGCACTGAATTTCTCAGGGATATCTGTGAATTTAAATGGAGAAACATACCCCTCTTTCGCTAAAAAGGCTATATCAATTTTTTGTTTTTCACAATCAGCAACAAAATCGTTGAGCAGTTCATTATCAAACCTGTCTTCGAATATGACTTTTCCTGCATACTCAACATATCGACCATTAGCAGCAATAATACAATCAACACCGAGTTTTTCAGGTATACCGTATAGTAATGACGGAGCACGCCCTGTAGCTATAACGACCAAATGACCATTTTCTTGTGCTTTTCTAATCGCCTCTAATGTTTTCTTTGAGATATTATATCCGTTGTGATCAATAATGGTTCCATCCATATCTAAGAATATGATACGCTTTGCGTTTGTCATAAAACACCTCACATAATATTATTCTACCATATAATAAAAATCTCTTATCAAGCATCTCCACCCACATAAATAACAAGTTTAAGGCTGCTCCGTTCCCGGCCTGACCTGGTTCACCGTCACCTATTGGATGGAGATGATTGATAAGAGATTAATTCCATAACTACTATACATCATATTTCTTACTTCGTAAAGTCTTAAAGAATTTTTTCAGTAGATTTTTGTTTTCTTCTTCGAGAATTCCAGGAATAACGTTAACTTTATGTGAAAAATTACCTGAAAATACGTTAACACCAGAAGCCTTTGAGCCATTTTTATAATCAGTAGTCCCATAATATACATTGCGGATTCGTGACTGCAAAATAGCGCCAGCACACATTGGACATGGCTCTAAAGTAACATACATACTCGCTCCATCCAATTTCCACGATCCAATCGTTTTTGAAGCTTCTTCGATTGCTATCATTTCGGCATGTGCTTTAGTAAGTTGTACTGTCTCTCTTTGATTATGTCCCTTACCAATAATTTCACCGTTTAAAACGACAACTGCCCCTACAGGTACTTCTTCCTTACGGTATGCTTTAAGGGCTTCTTTGATGGCTTCTAACATAAACTCGTGGTCTTTAGACATCATAGTTTTCTTTTACCATATGGTTTGGGTTTTCTATACACTTTATGACAGTGTCTACATCTTGCTTCATAATTTTCTTCAGCACCGATCAACACAATAGGATCATAATATTTTGCGGGCTTTCCGTCTATAATTCTTTGTGTCCTTGTAGCAGGTTGCCCACAACTCAAGCAAACAGCAGATAGCTTATCTATATACTCAGCCATCGATAAAAGGGTTGGCATCATTGAAAATGGTTCCCCTCTAAAATCCATATCCAAACCATTAATTATTACCCTTACGCCGTTAGTAGCTAAAAAATCTACAATAGGTATGATTTCCTCATCAAGAAATTGAACCTCATCAATAGCGACGACATCAACTGTATCATCTATATGTTGCATAATCTCTTTTGATTCTTTGATACTAATTGATTTTGCTTTGTTTTTGTTATGAGATGTTAAATATTCCTTCTCGTATCGTGTATCAATTTCAGGTTTAAATACCAAAATATTTTTTTTCGCGTATTCTAATCGTCTAATTCTCCGAATGAGCTCTTCAGTTTTACCTGCAAACATTGGGCCTGTGATGATTTCAATCCAACCGTCTCTTTGTTTTAAACGCATGACATTGTCCTCCTTTAACAAATAAGTAAAAAGGCCACAAAAATAGTGGCCTTTGAGTTGTTAGTAATTACTTGTTGTCATTTTTCAAGCCATAACGTTGATTAAAACGCTCTACACGGCCTGCAGTTTTTCCGTGTTTTTGCTTACCAGTATAAAAAGGGTGACAGTTCGAGCATGTATCTACACGAACTTCTTTAAGTACTGAACCTGTTTCAAATTCAGCCCCACAAGTGGTACATACAGCATTCACCTTATTATAGTTTGGGTGGATGTCTTTTTTCATATTCATTCTCCTTCCGCCATGATTTATTCAATCATAGTAAGTTTAACGCTTTGTAATTATATCAAAAAGAAACTTTTAGTGCAAGTAAAAATAATAATATTAGTTAAGAAACAACTTAGCAAGAAATCACCACTATGTTATAATGATTTTGTATAATATAAAAGGTGGGTAAAAATGCGAAAATTAGACGTAAAAGTCATTCAAGAAGCTGTAACAAAAAGCTTGATTAAAATGAATTATGAACTAGAGGACTCTTTCGTTCGAAAACTTCAAATCGCTAAAAATAATGAGCGCTCAGAAATATCAAAATCTATTTTAACCGAAATTTTGGAAAATCAAGACATCGCCAAAAAAGGAATCAATCCGCTCTGCCAAGATACAGGAATTGCGGTTATTTTTGCATATATTGGGAAGGACTTACAAATCCAAGGCAATCTTGAAGCAGGCATTAATGATGGAGTGCGGAACGCTTATGAAGATGGGTATTTAAGAAAAAGTGTTGTAAAACATCCATTTGACCGACAAAACACCAAAGACAATACTCCTGCAATTATTCATACCAAACTCGTTGAAGGGGACAAACTTACCCTGAAGATTGCAGCAAAAGGTGCTGGAAGCGAAAATATGAGTCGAGTCGTGATGCTTAAACCTAGCGACGGTATAGAAGGTGTAAAAAAATTAGTTAAAGATACAATCTTTAATGCAGGCGGAAGGCCATGTCCGCCAATCATTGTAGGTATAGGAATCGGGGGCAACCTTGAAAAAAGTGCCCTTATAGCAAAAGAAGCCATATTGAGAGACCTAGATGACCAACACTCCGATCCTATTATTGCAAAATTAGAAGATGAACTTTATAAAGAAATCAACGAACTAGGCGTTGGACCAATGGGTGTTGGCGGGGATACGACTTGTGTTGGTGTCAAAATAAATACATACCCCATGCATATTGCTTCTTTACCTGTTGCAATCAATATACAATGTCATGCAAATAGACATGATGAGGTGATTTTATGATTCGTATTACACCCCCTGTGGACAATGCCACGATAAAGACTTTAAAAGTCGGTGATAAAGTTTTATTTAGTGGAACAATTTATACTGCAAGAGATCAAGCGCACATTAAATTAGTTCAAGACATGAACCCAGCATTTGACCTTCAAGGGGCTGTACTTTATTATGTTGGACCTACCCCCACAAGAGATGGACAAGTTATTGGTTCTTGCGGTCCAACATCATCATATAGAATGGACGAGCTATCTGTTCCGTTAATGGAAAGAGGTGTCAAGATGATGATTGGAAAAGGGAATAGAAGCCAAAATTTTCAAAAAGAAATGATTAAAAATAATGCAGTATACCTTATTGCAACCGGCGGGACCGGCGCACTTCTCGCCAGCAAAGTAAAGCAAAGAAAAGTGTTAATGTATGAAGAACTTGGCCCTGAGGCTATCTATGAACTAGAAGTGAAAGATTTTCCTTGTTTTGTAGCTTATGATGTTCATGGAAATACATTATTTAAAGGTGGAACAGATGTCTGATATTAAAAAAATAAGTTTACAACTACACCAAAAATATAAAGGAAAACTGGAAACAAAGTCAAAAGTTTCTCTTAATTCTCCCGAAGATTTGGCGTGGGCCTATTCACCTGGTGTTGCTGAACCTTGTAAAATGATACAAAACAATCCACAAGCTATATATGATTATACTTCTAAAGGAAATATGGTTGGGGTTATCACAGATGGTAGTGCAGTATTAGGGTTAGGCAATATTGGCGCAAAAGCATCACTACCAGTAATGGAAGGAAAAGCTATTTTGTTAAAAGAATTCGCAAATGTTGATGCTTTTCCTATTTGCTTGGATACCAATGATACTGAAGAAATAATACGTACTTGTCAACTAATTTCTCCATCATTAGGGGGTATAAATTTAGAAGATATTAGTGCCCCTAAGTGTGTTGAAATCGAAAGACGTTTACAGAAGCTTTTAGATATTCCAGTCTTTCATGATGATCAACATGGAACTGCTATTGTTACATTGGCAGCATTATTTAATGCTCTAAAACTAACAAACAAAGACATAAGTGATTTAAAGGTAGTGCTTTGTGGCACTGGTGCAGCAGGGTCTTCCATCGCTAGATTATTAAATAAAGCAGGTGTACACAGTATTAAAGCTTACAATAAAGACGGCATTGTATCTATGACCAAATATGATACATATGATTTTGTCATTCAAGAGCTCCTTGATGAGGAAATTATTCACTCTCATCAAATCCATGAAGATAGCCTGTCTGAAATCATAAAGGATTCAGATGTTTTTATTGGAGTTTCAGTCGGAAACATACTCACCAAAACAATGGTTCAATCTATGGCAAGCAATCCTTTTGTGTTTGCCATGGCCAATCCTGAACCTGAAATTAATCCTATTGATGCAAAAGCCGCTGGTGCAAGGATCATTGGTACTGGTAGAAGTGATTATCCCAATCAAATTAACAATGTATTAGCTTTTCCAGGTATTTTCAGAGGTGTTCTTGATGCAAAAGCAAGAAACGTAACAGAAAATATGAAAATAGCGGCTGCTAAATCGATAGCAGATATAATCCCTTATAAAGAGTTACACGATGATTACATCGTTCCATCACCATTCAATAAAAACGTTGTGACCGCAGTCGCAGATGCGATAAAGAAAGAGGTTTCTAAAGAAAATAATGAATTATAGAACAGAACGTGATTCACTCGGAGAAGTGAAAATACCAGATACAGCTTACTATGGTATACAGACAGCAAGAGCCAAACAAAATTTTGTAATCACAAAGCAACCAATCCATAAAGAATTAATTAAATCCCTTGCAATTGTGAAACGTTCTGCCGCACAAGCAAACATGAAAGCAGACCTTTTGGATATCTCGATTGCTGATGCAATGATGTTAGCGTGTGATGAAATCATCAATGGGAAGTTAAACAAGCATTTTGTAACGGATATGATTCAAGGTGGCGCTGGAACTTCAATGCATATGAACATTAACGAAGTTATTGCTAATCGTGCTTGTGAAATTTTGGGTCACGAAAAAGGGAACTACAATATTGTTCACCCCAACGACCACGTCAATTTTGGTCAATCAACCAATGATGTTGTCCCAACAGCTGGAAAAATAGCAACCATAAGACTTACAAGAAGATTGATTGCAGAACTAAAGAATTTGCACAAGGCTTATTTAGACAAAGCGAATACTTATATTGAAACAGTTAAAATGGGCCGTACACATTTACAAGATGCTGTTCCAATAAGTATCGGTCAAGAGTTCGGAGCCTTTGCAGAAGCTTTAAGGCGTGATATTAGTCGTATCGAAAACGCTATTGAAGAGTTAACCTATATAAATATGGGCGCTACTGCAGTCGGAACAGGGCTCAATGCAAATCATATTTATCAAAAAGAGGTGCTAGAAAGTTTAAATCGTCACACTAAATTCAACTTAAAAATTGCAAGTAATCTTATTGATTCCACACGAAACTTAGATCCTTTCTTATGGTTATCTGGTGCCTTGAAAACATTAGCCGTAAATTTATCTAAAACGGCTAATGATTTGCGACTAATGAGTAGTGGTCCAACAACTGGTTTCAATGAAATTAACCTACCGCAAGTCCAAGCGGGCTCCTCTATAATGCCTGGAAAAGTTAATCCTGTTATTCCAGAAGTTGTCAATCAAATTGCATTTGAAGTAAGAGGCAATGACGTATCAATTACCGCTGCTGTAGAGGCAGGGCAATTAGAACTTAATGTCTTTGAACCCATTATTTTTGTTAATATCTTCTCTAACTTAGATATCTTACGTCGCGGCGTTAAAACATTTAGAGAAAAAGCAATTGTTGGCATAACTGTAAATGCCGAACGATGCGTATCTTTTGTCGAACGATCAAGTGGTGTGGTCACTGCACTTTCGCCACACATTGGATATGAAAAGTGTGCCGCTATCGCTAAAGAAGCAATGAGTACAGGAAAAACGATACGCGAGCTTGTCATTAAAGAAGGATTATTAACCGACGAAGAGATTGCGGTAATACTTAATGTTAAAAATATGACAAAACCTGGTATTGTTGGTCATGATTATCTTAAGAAATTTAAACTTAAATAAAATCACAAAACAAAAAGCTATATACTTTATTTTTAGTAAAGTATATAGCTTTATAATTTAATATGCGATAAAATCAATAATTTCTGTAGGATTATCTCTATGTGTTAAGGCAACACCTAAAGGCGTGATGTGATACGAATAATTTCCTCTAGTATGAAGCCTATAAACAAATGGATTAATACTATGCATTGACTCTGGAAGTATTAAAGATGACTGCAAATCAAAATCATAATTTGATCGATTAAAACTGTATTCCCTAATTTCAGTGGTGTATTCGTCATTCTCACCATTGGTAGTAATCACTCTTGGAATAATCAATATATTTGCCACATTTCGATAGTAAATATCATTTAATGAGTAATAATTCGTTAGTGTGTTTATTCTAAAAGTAGCCATATTAATTTGATAGTAGTCTAGATAAACGTAACTATCACCATGTTTGGAATGAGGAGTAACGAAGATTCTTCCATCATCCATGTGCATTGTCAACATAATGTCTTCATCTTTCATAATGACATTTTCTGCTGGGTATTCGAAATCACTAACATCTAAAGACTGAATACTGCTAGGTAATGATATATTGAAACCAACTTTTTGTTGCTCTGAATCGGTAATAATTAAAGCATCATTAAAACGTTCTATACTTTTAATACTATCAAACCCATCGATTTTGGTATCGTGCCATATATCTAAACGATTACTAAAACGAAATGCATGAATTTCATTATCTTTATTTTCAGTAAATACCATGGTTAAGTCTCTATCCACAAATAGTGATTGTTCTTTTGTAGGACTACCACTCACGATATTGGTTCGAAAGTAATGTACCCCTGCTTTGTTAGGATTAACATTAATTTTACTCAACTGAGTATGATATTTCTCAACAGGATCCTCAAGTTCTAAGTAATCTGAAATTTGCTTAAATTCATACGAAGTAGATGATAAATAAACTGAGTTCGCAAAAATTTCAGTTTCATTTTCATAATCGGTAAAAATTGTTTGGTAATCATAATCTAACTCAGAGAAATTTATGTGAAATATAGTTACGAAATTTTCTGGTCTTGTTCCTTCGATATGCCTGATAGTAGAATACATTTGCTCATCTTTTGTGTCATTATGAATCAAATGTGGCAAATAATTATCAATCTCAAAATCATCATCATAAAATGGTAAATACTGTTGAGATACTAAAATAAGTCGGTTTTCATTAAATGATATATTTGAAGGATTGCCACTCATCTTATAACTATGGATTTGATTAAAATCATCATGGGAATCATAAACCTTCGCAAAGGTATAACGATGATTACTCTCTTCGCTTTGTAGTTCCTTTGTTCCAAATACAATAATATTACTACCATTTTTCGTCAACCCGAGCAGTTCAACATTATCGTATTCCTCAGAAATAACAGGAAATGAGAGTTTGTGTTCTAAGTCTTCAGATGAAAATTCTGTAACCTCAATAGTATTAGAGCGTAATGTTACAATATAATCATCAACAACCCTGACATAATCATAGTCGCCAGAAATATTTGGTTTCTTTTGAAATTGAGCATCACGAATAGCTTGTGAATCAATATCATCTGTTGTCCTTAAGGTAGTTGAATAAAATTTACTATTAAAATTTTCATGTAGATTAAACATGTCTTCTTTTGAATGAACCTGTTTAATGTGACCATCATAAACAATGGGATTTCTTACAACGCCAAGCACGAAAACAACGGGAATCAATAATGGCAAAACCACTTTGTAAAGTGGCCGTAATGAAGGCCGCTTAATTTTTAAACTAGAAAAGTTTCTTAAAACATTTTGGGTTAGATTTAGTTGACGATTAAATAGAAATTCTTTTAAAACCGTTCTAAAAAGAATAATAGAAGCAAGCAATGATGCTAAAACTATTCCAATAATTATAAAGTTATTATATAAAAATTCAAAAAATGAAAACATCTCGACCACCTCCCTTTTTAAAGCTTAAGGGTTTGTTTGAACGCCTTATAATATCTTCTATTAACTTCAACACTGTCTCCGTTTTTCATTAACAAAACTAATTTGGAGTTAAATGCAGGTTTAATATAATCAATCTTATTAATATTGACAAGTGCGTATTTACTTACCCTAATAAAATATTTATTTTTCAACATTTCTTCTAATTCATAAAGTTTCATTTTAACAGTAAACTGATGTTTCATAAGATTAGCCACAACTTCTTCATTTTCAATCATAAAATAATGGATTCGTCTTGACTCGATATGTTTGATTCCTTCATCACTTTCAACACTAATGAAAATATCTTCACCTTTAACAATCGAATCCAACATACGATTAACTTTTTCGGCTTGTTCTTCTGAAAAAACGATATTAATTTTATCGTTTTCAATTTCATTTTCATCCGTTGTTATGACATACTCGTATTTTTTGCTGTCAACAATTTTCAATTTATTTCTAATACGTGTACGGTCTTCCTTAGGAACTTTAAGTTTGAACATAAGACCCCTCCACAGAAGGTATTTTTAGCATAACATCATTGGGAAATCAGTGTGTTGAAATATCGTAATATACACTTATTTTACATTAAATTGCACTTCGAAAACAGGTTTCCACTCTTATAATATTTCAAAGCTTTATATAGTTTATTAACCGGTAAACCCATCACTGCATAAAAATCGCCATTAATTTTACTAATTAGTCGAGAACCATAGCCTTGGATAGCATAAGCTCCAGCTTTATTCAATGGTTCGCCTGTTTTAACATATTCGTCTATTTCCGGTATTTTTAAATTATCAAAATAGACTGTCGCAGTACTGTAAAAAGTCTTAACTTGATCATTTTCTACTAGTGCACACCCAGTAATCACTTCGTGTATTTTCCCACTAAGTCTATCCAACATTTGTGTGGCTTCTTCTTCATTTGCTGGTTTTCCCAAATAATCACCATTAATTAGCACAACTGTGTCCGCTGCAAAAATCAAACTATCGGGAAAATTCTCTTTCACCGCATTCGCTTTTTGTACAGCAACTTCCATAATCGCCTCTTCGGGTGGAATAAAATAGTCGAGTTTTTCTTCGATATTAGGTGCATGCGCCTCAAATTCAATACCAAGTTTTTCTATAAGTTCAATTCGTCGTGGCGATGAAGAAGCCAAAACAAAATGTGTATTTAACATATAAATATTCTCCTTTACTCATTACATTATAACATGATAAATCTATCGATGTATCATTTGTAGATATTTGAATTTATCCTATGTTATAATACCATAAAGGTGATTATATGGGCGAGAAACTTCTAAAAGAAATTGAAAAACTTAATTTATTTAAAGAAAATGAAACTATCGTTTTAGCACTCAGTGGTGGTGTTGATTCTATGGTTCTTTTCGATATATTAAAATTACTGAATTACAATATAGTTATCGCTCACGTCAACCACAAAGCTAGAAATGAATCTGATGATGAACTTAAAGCTATTAAAACACTAACATTAAAACACCATTTCCCATTTAGATCTCATGAAATAACAACAGATATTAGTACTAATTTTCAAGCAAAAGCACGAGAAATCCGTTATAATTTTTTTAAAGAAGTTGCTGACGAATTTAACACCAAAACAATCGTTACGGCCCATCATCTTGATGATCAAGTCGAAACTTTCATGATGCGACTGGTGCATAATCATGATTTATTTAGTTTGCGCCCCATGGCTTATCGATTATCACAAGATCACTATGAATATGTCCGTCCATTTGCAAGAACTTACAAACAATCCATTATTGAGTATGCAAAAGATAATGATATTTTATTTTTCGAAGATCGTACAAATTTCGAAGATGCATATTTACGTAATCATTTTCGTAATAATGTAATCCCACCAATGAAAGAAAGTAATCCCAATTTTGATGAAGCCATTTTTGATAAAATGTTAGCTATTGAAGACTATTATCAAGATGTAATAAAACATGTAAATACCCTGAAAGATAGTTATCCCTATCGTTTTCCTATCCGTGACTACCTTCAGCTGCCCAAAACTACGCAAAAACAACTGCTTATTTGCTACTTAAATGATTATACCGACAATGCATATTTATCCAATGGAGTATTCAACTCGATTAACAACGCACTTAAAAAAAAGAAAAACTTTGTAATATCGCTTCCAAACTATCTTGAATTTCACGTTGAATATAATAAATTCTTTATTCAAAAAAAGACAAAAGTCCAACAAACAAACCTGAAAGTTGATGCATTTGGTCAATATGAAATTGAAGGTCAATGTAAATTCATAATTACTAAAGAGAAAATATATCATAAGACTTCAAAATGCATTGAATTATGGTATAATGATGTAGTATTTCCAATACATATTAGAAATAGGGCTCAAGGGGATTATATGGAGTTCAGCTATGGTCGGAAAAAACTCAAGAAATTACTGATTGATGAAAAAGTTTCACCCTCAAGAAGAGAAGATTTATTACTGATTGCCAAAGAAAATAAAATTCTCTGGATTCCTGAGTTGGGCATCCAATCTGTATCAAAAAAGACCGATAGCAAACTTTATATTTATTTTGAAGATTATTCCGATAAATTTGCGGATTAAACGTCTATAGAGGCCTTCAAGGGCATTTGCCTTTAAAGGCCATTTTGTAAGATGGACAAGAGCCATTTATTATTTAAGGAGTGAATACCATGGCACAAAAAAAACCTACACCACCGAACACAAAAGCCAATAAAGTCGGAAATCTCATCGTTATGATGTTGATTTTACTTTTTGTCTTTATGGCAATATGGATGTTCAGGCAAGATGACACAGAACCAACAGAACTATCCTACACAAGATTTAGAGATCAGCTTGTTGCAGACAATGTTGAAACCATTAAATCAACACCTATATCAGGTGATATCAACGCAGGATCTTTTTATTTAGAAGGAACACTTAGAGATGGAACCCCTTACTATTTAGAAGTTCCTACTCAAAGTGCATTAGATGAAATACGTGAGCTTGCTTATCAACAAGAAGTTGACTTTACACATGAAAGAGGGTCAACATATGGTTTTTGGAATATATTCATAATTCTACTTCCAATTATATTAATTATCGTATTCATCGGTTTCTTTATGCGAAGCAGTGGCGGTGGAAATAAAGCCTTTGATTTTGGAAAAAGCAAAGCGAAACTTAACAAAGGGAAAACCACCACATTCAAACATGTTGCTGGTGTCGACGAAGAAAAACAAGAACTTGAAGAACTTATTGATTTCTTAAGAAACCCAAAAAAATACATGAAACTTGGAGCTAGAATCCCTAAAGGGGTACTTCTTGTAGGGCCTCCTGGGACAGGGAAAACACTATTAGCTCGTGCTGTTGCAGGTGAGGCTGATGTACCGTTTTTCTCAATAAGTGGTTCTGACTTCGTGGAGATGTTTGTTGGTGTCGGCGCAAGCCGTGTTCGTGATATGTTTAAACAAGCCAAACAAAGTGCGCCTTGTATTGTCTTCATTGACGAGCTAGATGCTGTAGGACGGCAACGTGGTGCAGGTCTTGGTGGTGGACATGATGAACGTGAACAGACATTAAATCAGCTCTTGGTAGAAATGGATGGTTTCGGCGCAAACTCTGGAATCATTGTAATGGCTGCGACTAACCGTCCTGATGTATTAGATAGTGCTCTATTACGTCCTGGTCGTTTCGACCGTCAAATCACGGTAGGAAGGCCTGATATTAGAGGTCGTGAACAAATTCTTGCAGTACACGCCAAAAATAAACGTATTGAAGCCTCTGTCACATTTAAAGAAATTGCGCGCAGAACACCAGGATTCACTGGGGCTGACCTTGAAAACCTTCTTAACGAAGCTGCATTACTTGCCGCTCGTGAAAATAAAGAAGCCATTGAACTTTCACATATAGATGAAGCAGTAGACCGTGTTATGATGGGACCCGCTAAGAAATCTAGAGTCTTCACTAAACGTGAACGTGATTTCATCGCACATCACGAGGCGGGACACGCAGTGCTTGGTCTTAAGCTGGATAATGCTAATGTCGTGAATAAAGTAACAATTATTCCGCGTGGTCAAGCTGGTGGCTATAATTTAATGCTTCCTGAAGAAGAAGAATCCTTCTTGCAAACACGAAAAGGTCTAATGGATCAAATCACTGGTCTCTTAGGTGGACGGGTTGCTGAAGAAATTATCTTTGATGAAGTTTCTACTGGCGCTCACAACGACTTCCAACGTGCTACTGAAATCGCAAGAAGCATGGTCACTGAATACGGAATGAGTTCTTTAGGTCCAATCCAATACGAAAAACGTGGTGGCAGTGTATTCTTAGGACGTGACTACAGTTCTGATAAGTCATTCTCAGACACTGTTGCGTTAGAAATTGACAACGAAGTTCGTAAAATTATTAATGAAGGATATGAAAAAGCTAAAACTATCCTCAACGAACATATTGAACTATTAAAACGCATTGCTGAAATTCTTCTAGAAGTCGAAACATTAAATAGAGAAGATATCATGGAAATCGTCGACACTAATACTATTAGTTGGTGGGACAAGAAAAAGCAGGCATCATTAGATGCGGCCAAGAATTCAGATAAGAAAACAAATAACGAGACCAAAGACGATCATTCTGAAACACCCTCAAATGATAAACAAGACAAAGAATCAGAATAAAATCGTTATAAAGAGGATGGTTTCTCATCCTCTTTATATTCTTTTAAGGAGATAAAAGCATGCGATTAGATAAGTTCCTTAAGGTATCACGCATTATCAAACGTCGCAGTGTCGCAAAAGAAATTAGTGACGCCGGCAGAATTCAAGTCAATAACAAAACCGCAAAGTCTAGTACTCAATTAGAAATTGGGGATAAATTCCGTATTCAATATGGAGATAAAAGCTTAACCGCAAAAGTTTTAGACTTTAAAGAATCAACTAAAAAAGAAGACGCGAAATTGATGTATGAAGTTTTAAAAGAAACCAAACATTAATCAAAGCAAAACGATAGATTAGGAGTATTTATATGGCTGAACTTACAGAACAAGAACGTGTAAGACGCGAAAAACTACAATTTTTAGAAGACTATAACATCACCCCGTTCGGTGAACGTTTCGACCGAAATTCAAACACAAAGAAAATCAAAGAAACCTATGATGAATATTCCAAAGAAGAGTTAGCGGAAATGGATACGCCTGTCTTGAAAATTGCAGGACGAATCATGACCAAACGTGGAAAAGGGAAAGCTGGCTTTGCCCACATTATGGACCAACACGGTCAAGTTCAAATTTATGTCCGTAAAGATCAACTCGGTGAAGAAGCGTTTGAGGTTTTTCAAAAAGCTGACCTTGGAGATATTATTGGAATAAGTGGAACCATCATGAAAACAAAAATGGGTGAATTATCCATAAAAGTCACTACGTTTACCCATCTTTCCAAAGCCTTAAGACCATTACCAGAAAAATATCATGGGTTAAAAGACGTTGAAGAACGTTACCGCAGACGCTATGTGGATTTAATGACAAATGAGGAAACACGGAATACTTTTGTAGTCCGTTCTAAAATAATTCAAGCCTTCCGAAGAATATTAGAAGAAAAAGGCTTTATGGAAGTTGAAACACCAATTCTTCATCCTATTTTAGGCGGTGCCGCTGCACGTCCTTTTAAAACACATCATAATGCTTTAGATATGCCTTTTTACCTTAGAATTGCACCCGAGCTTTATCTAAAACGTTTAATTGTCGGTGGGTTTGAAGGTGTTTTCGAAATTGGTAGAACCTTTAGAAATGAAGGGATTAGTATTAAACATAACCCCGAGTTCACTATGATGGAACTCTATGAAGCATACGGGGATATGGAAAGTATGATGAGCCTAACTGAAGATTTAATTACCCGTGTAGCTGAAGAAGTGCTTGGAACGCTTCAAATTACCTATGGTGACCAAGAAATTAATCTCAACAGAGGATGGCAAAGACTACATATGGCTGATGCCGTTAAAGAACACGTTGGCATTGACTTTTGGAGAGAAGATATGACATTTGTGGAGGCCAAAAAATTTGCGGAAGATAAAGGCCTTGAAATTCCGCCACATTTTACTGGCACAGGCCATATTCTTAACCTGTTATTTGAGTCTTACGTAGAAGAAAAAATTATACAACCAACCTTTGTATATGGTCATCCAATTGAAATTTCTCCATTAGCCAAAAAAAATAATGAGGATGGACGATTTACCGATCGATTTGAATTAATTATCAATTCACGTGAGTATGGAAACGCATTTAGTGAGTTAAACAATCCTATTGATCAAAAAGAACGTTTTGAAGCACAAATAAAAGAAAAAGATTTAGGGAACGCTGAAGCCAACGAAATGGATCACGATTATATTGAAGCCCTTGAATACGGTATGCCACCTGCAGGTGGTTTAGGAATCGGTATTGATCGTTTAATTATGTTACTGACAGATTCCAAATCGATTCGCGATGTTATTTTCTTCCCACACATGAGACATAGACAACAATAAAATGTATTAAGGCGACATGGAAAAATCCAGGTCGCTTTTATTATTTAAATTGCCATATCATTCGCAAGAATCGAGGAGTTTGATTATAATATTCTTGAAAGCGAGGCGTAAATATGATTCACAACAATATTCATTCATTAATTGGAAATACCCCTATTATTAAGCTTAATAATCTCACCAAAGATTTGAGCTCTGATGTCTATGTGAAACTCGAATGGTATAACCCTGGAGGTAGTGTCAAAGACCGTATTGCATTATCTATGATCGAAGCTGCGGAAAAAGAGGGACTGCTTAACCCTGGCGATACCATTATTGAACCAACCAGTGGAAATACTGGAATTGGATTAGCGTTAATCGCCGCATCAAAAGGCTATAAGCTTATTATTACAATGCCTGATACATTAAGCGTTGAGCGACAAAAGATTTTAAAAGGATATGGTGCAGAACTTATATTGACCGATGGTTCAAAAGGGATGAAAGAAGCCATACGCGTTGCGACTGAGTTAAAAAATAAACACAATTATTTCATGCCCATGCAATTTGATAATTTAAATAATCCCAAAATCCATATGCAAACAACCGCTCAAGAAATTATCAATGACTTTGATTCATTACAGTATCTTGTGGTTGGAATAGGAACTGGCGGAACAATTACTGGCACAGGGTCAATCCTTAAAAAACATTTCTCAAATCTCTCTGTAAAAGCCGTTGAACCAAGTGACTCAGCGATTTTAAGTGGCAAACAACCAGGCCCGCATAAAATACAAGGTATTGGCGCTGGGTTCATTCCTAATATACTCGATACCTCCATTTATGACGAAGTCCTTACAGTTACAAACGAACAGGCCTTCACTACAGCACAAGAATTAGCAAAAAAAGAAGGATTATTTGGTGGAATATCAACAGGCGCCAATGTATTTGCGGCCATAGAGGTTGCTAAAAAAGCCCCAAAAGGCTCTAAAATATTGACCTTTTCTCCAAGTAATGCGGAGCGTTACCTTTCCACAGATTTATTTAAAGATTTATAAAGTAAAAAGATCAGCTTGGCTGATCTTTTTGTTTGGAATTATTATTAGTTTTATATTGTAAACTACACAATGTTGAATCAGTTTTATCCGCTTGTATGATTCTTGCTGGGATACCAACAGCTGTTGCATAATCAGGCACATCACTTAAGACAACAGCGTTAGCCCCTATTTTACTATAGGAACCAACCTTTATGTCACCAAGTACTTTGGCGCCTGAGGCAATCATAGCGCCTGTACAAATAGAGGGATGACGCTTGTGGCCTCGTTCATTTCCAGTGCCGCCTAATGTCACGCCATGATAAATTAATACATCATCACCTATTTGAGTGGTTTCTCCAATAACAACACCTGTCCCATGATCAATAACGAAATTTTTACCAATGGTTGCGGCAGGATGAATTTCTACACCAGTAAATGCGCGTGCGATTGCACTCAATAAACGCGCAATCAACTTAAGTTTTAGCTTCCACAATACATGGGTTATACGATATATCCATATAGCGTGCATGCCATTATACGTTAAAAGAATCTCCAAGAAATGTCTCGCAGACGGATCTTTTCGTTTTATTGTCTTAATGTCACTAATTAGGCCCATATCATTAAACTCCTCAATAGAAGAAAAGAGGTATTAAACCTCTTCTCCTATTATAAACGGTTCTTTATGTGTTGACAATTCAACATTCAGGTTTTCGGCTATTTCAACAAAAATATCGATGATACTAACATATTCAAAATCAAGTTGATTAACGATTTCATCAATGGCTTTGTTCAATCGATCTGCCGCATACTGAAAGTTGTCATCTTTTTCAGCAATCATGTTCTCAATCAATGTCTCAACATCATTAAGGTCGGAGAAGTCAATTAAATCTTCATCATATTCCTCTAAATCAGCTCTAAAATCTGATATAAACAACAAATAGCCCATTAAAGGCGAATAATGTTCAAAGCGATGACAATCTGATTGAAATAGTTTTTCATAGTATATTCTAATAACTTCAAATTGCGTATGTAAATAATTTAATCCAACCTGAAAAATAGTGCGCATGTCTTCTGTTAAGTCACGCTGTTCAACCGCTTCTTCATAAATAGCATTCAGTACTTTATATACTGGTTCTAATCGGTCATATATCATAGAGTCATTGGCTTTTAACTTTTCAAGAATCTCTACGTTTTCCATTTTCCAGTTGGCATAATCTTTGAGTACAATATGGAATTGATCCATATTACCACTCTCCTCAAGCTTTATTGGTTGACCCAAACAGATCCATTTTTTCTCTAACTACATTCTGAATGGCTTCTACACCTGGCGCTAGAAGTTTTCGAGGATCGAATCCTTTTCCAACCTTGTCTTTTCCGTCTTCAATATATTTTCTCACTGCAGCAGCAAAGACAAGTTGTTTTTCCGTATTAACATTAATCTTTGAAACACCATAACTAATTGCTTCAGCTACCATATCATCAGGAATACCAGTTCCACCATGTAATACTAAAGGGATGTTGTTGGTGGTCTCACCGATTTCTTTGAGTACGCCCATATCAAGGCCTTTCCAGTCATCGGGGTATGAGCCGTGAATATTTCCGATTCCCGCCGCTAACATCGTAATACCAAGTGAAGCAATTTTACGACATTCTTCTGGGTCAGCAACTTCACCAGTTCCAGTAACCCCGTCTTCTTCTCCACCGATAGAACCAACTTCAGCTTCAACACTAATGCCTTGCTGTGTAGCAATTTTAACAATTTCTTTTGTTTTATCAACATTTTCGTCAAATGGATAATGTGAACCATCGAACATTACACTAGAAAATCCTGCATCAATACAAGCTTTTGCGCCTTCAAATGATCCATGATCTAAATGCAGCGCTACTGGTACTGTAATATTCAATGACTCCATCATGCTTTTTACCATAGCGACGACTGTTTTGTAACCCGTCATATACTTTCCAGCGCCTTCACTGACACCAAGAATAACTGGAGATTTCTTTTCTTGCGCAACAGTAAGAATTGCTTTTGTCCATTCTAAGTTGTTAATATTGAATTGTCCTACTGCATAACCTTCTTTACGTGCTGTTTCTAACATTTCTTTAGCACTAACTAAACTCATTTACGTTTCCTCCTAATATTATCTAAGATACCAAAATAATTATACCTTCTCACTACTTAATTGTAAACTAAGATGGCTTATATATAACAAGTTAACGTTTTCAATAAAAAAGCCCCCACAATTAAGTGAGGGCAAGTAATTATTC
>PWOH01000137.1 GCA_003557505.1 Mollicutes bacterium
GTATTTTGTGTTTTCTTCTTCAATTAATATGTCGTCTGTAATTTGTTTTTTCAATTCTTCCTTAATTTTGTATTGATGTGTGGACACAGCATTATAATACTCATTAATTAAATTAGCTTGTTTGCTTTTTGCTTCTTCGAATAAATTTAATAGTTTTTTATACGGAATTCCAAGTCTTTCAGCAAACATATATAGTCTTTCATAGGGAATTTCTGATTCACCTTTTCTATAACGTTGATATTGACGCAATGAACAAATACCATCTACAAAGTCTTCTTGAGTAATTTTACGGCCTTTTCTTACTCTTTCAAGAAAGTTACTAAGCTCCATTGAGTCCATTACGTCACCTCATTTCTAAGAAAAATATAATATTATGAAAAAAATTAAAAAATTGCAAAATACGACAGATGTGCGCTGTTCAGAAGATAATTATCACGTTATGATGTAGTTGAAGAGAAACACAAACAAAAAATTTGGAGGCGTTATATTATGAAAAATATCAAAAGATTTTTAGGAGTTGCAGTATTAGCTTTAATGGCATTCGGTTTATTTACAGTTGCAAATGAGAACGGAATCGAAAATTCTAACTTAGATACTCGTGAAATCACGTATATGGATTTTGGAGATACTAGACCACCAGAATATGTCAGTAAATAACATTAAAAAGTAATAAATTTAAATGAAAGGATTGATTTACATGAAAAAACAAGAATTTGCAGTTGAACTTGAAGGTGTTATTGGTACGATTCACACATATACTAGAAACCCTTTCATGATGGGATATACAAAAGAACTCAAAAAAGCGGTTAAGGAAAACGACTTAGATATGATCAAGATTATTCTTGATAAAGTCATTGGATGGTATAATGAGGAACTGGATAAGATTAAAAGTGATGAGTATGTTTTCAACAAAAACATGCACGAGAAAGCTTATGACATTTTGAAAGAATATCGTCAAAGCATCCAATCATAATCTAAACCCATTATAACACAACGCTTAAAGGACTAAATGAAATTTTGAAACATTCAAACATTTTAATGACATTATAACAAACTCTCGTCATTTAAACAATTTAATTATTCGCAGAAGGCCACGTTAAGTGGCTTTTTGTGTGCTTTTTTAATGCTGGTTTTGGTTCAATACTCGAGATATTTTAACAGCTCTACATTACATTTTATGAAATCATATAAAAACTGTGTCTATAATTGACACAGTTTTTGTTGAATTATTCAAAGATATGAATTGAAATATAGCCTGCAGCTACCCCTAACACTAATAGCAATAACCCAATTCTCAACGATGTAACAACAGGTGGATTCACATTCGATAAAAATGGTGAAGCGATTGTGTAGATGACATAAGCGAGCATTGCTATAACCCCGCTAAACATGATGATAACACCATAAGGTCTTCCTGTGAATGCCACCCAAAAGCCGAGCGTATATAAGGGGAACACGGAAAAGCCGATGATAAAAGCGATTAATGGGATTAAGCGTTTCATGTAATCACCTCTTCACCCTCACTATAACATGAAATAGCGGTATGTACTTGTGCAGTGCTTACAGGACTTTAAAGGTTTTTGCGATATGAAGCAATGTCTCTACGCCACGAACCAATACTTTTTCATCAAAATTAAATTGATTGGAATGCAGAGGATAGACAAAGCCTTTCGGAATATTTTTGCTCCCCAGCATAATGAATAATCCTGGAACCTCCTGTTGGTAGTATGAAAAATCTTCAGCCAACATTTGAGGATCCAATAGCGTATATTCATCGTGAGTTAACGACTCTTTGAATGTCGTAAATAATGTATGATCATTACTGACCGGTGGATGTAAATCCACTATATCATTTTGGATCGTGACATTATAAGCGGTTTCAATGCCTTGGTCTATCTGACGCATCCGTTGTTTGAGTAAAGAGAAACTACTATGATCAAATGCACGAATTGTGCCACTTAAATACGCTTCATGGGCAATTATATTACGCCCTTCTCCTAATGACAAGGTGCCAACATTGACACTGGCTGGTGTTAAGGGATTCATTGATCGACCAATGATGGTGTGATATTGCATAATAAGTGCACTTGCGGCCAACGCCACATCACTGCCAAGGTGTGGTTGGGTGCCATGGGCATTTTTACCGGTAATTTTCATATCAAAATCGCCATCTTGAGCAGTCATGATGCCATCGGTTAACCCAAGTTTTCCTTCTTCTAGTTCTGGCTGTAAATGAAGCGCAAAAATCGCTTCGATTGCAGCGTTCTTAAATATATCGGTTTTAACAATTTCACGAGCGCCACCATACGTTTCTTCAGCGGGTTCAAATATAAACATTACGGTTTTATCCAAGGTTTTTTCACTCATGATACGGGCAAAGCTAAGTAACATTGCCATATGACCATCATGTCCACACGCATGCATTCTACCAGGGTGGATCGACGCAAAAGCGGCGTCAGTCTCCTCTTTGATATTTAAAGCATCCATATCAGCGCGATAAGCAATGCATGTATCACTTTGACCCTTTTTAATCGCAATCAAACCACTGTCTGCAACCGTATGAGTTTCATAGCCAAACGATTGCAATTTATCATTTAGATAAGCATGCGTCTTAAATAAATCAAAGCCGATTTCAGGGATTTGATGCAAATCACGGCGAGTCGAGGTTAATTCGTGTAATAGTGTTGTACTCATATTATCATTCCTTCAATATAAAAACCCATGAGCAGAGGCTCATGGGAACATCATAAAAAATGACGCCCCACTTTATAAAAGCACAATTTCATTTCTTTGGGCAAAAAATGAAAACAGTGATACGCATCTTCTGCATATTCCCAGCAATGTGCTTCGGCATTTACCCCTTTCCTTATGTACTCATGATAAATGCAGCCTCTTTTATAAAGTTTCTTTTTATTATTTATTCGATAGTAACACGCCGGTATTTTAATGTCAACGTATCCACGCTATGAAAGATAGATTCGGTATTGTAAATAAGGTGCCTTATCCAAGGCAAAGTTCTCAGTTGTGATTACTCCGCCACAGCGTTCAATCAAACGCTTTGATCCAATATTGTCAAAGTCGCATGCAATGAGTAAACTGTTTAACTGCAAGGTTGTTTTGGCATAGTGCATTGCAAACTGCAACATGGCTTTTCCATAGCCTTTTTGGCGGTGCGCTTTATGCACCATGTAGCCGACATGACCATAACTCTTTAATAACTGTTCGTTCAAGTAATGCCGAATATTCACAAACCCAATGATTTCATCTTGGTTTAGTACCATAAAGGTTGTGGAAGGGACGTAGCCATCCGGTAGATGTTTGTTTTGTTCCTGGTTGGATAATTTATTCAGCCATTCATCTAAGGGCATTCGCTCTAAACCGCTGGCACCATGTAGAAATAATTCATCACTATGTGCGAATTTAAACGCTTCAAGCATTGGTTTATGATTGTGAGTGGGTCTAACAAATTTAATGTCCATCTTTAACACTCCGCATTGCATACTCATGATTTTTTAGTTTAGTACGAACTAACACGGTGAAAATCAAAAGAATATGCATCGATACCACTAACAATAGACTATTCAAAAAGACACTGTGTATCACAAACGCATGATAAAGACTAAATTGGATGACAAGTAGCGTCATTTGAAAAATGCCATGCGCATAAACATGTAAAACCGGTAGTGGACTAAAACGCCGATAGTCCAAATGGTGATAAATAATCACTACAATAAGAATTCCTAATGCTAGGCCTTGATAGATTGCCTGATAACGAAAGATAATTAACGTAAGAATATAAGCAGTAAAAATAGTAAAGATTCTATAGCTGTACATAATGGATTTCTTATATGTTTGTAACAATGATCCTTCAAGTCGATTAGCCGGAACAGCAATAATGGCTTCAAGCGTATCATTTTTAAAGGTTTGGGCGGTTTTAAAGGCTATATAATCAAAGATAAAAGAGCCAATGTAGAAAAACACAACAATAAACAAATAGGCAAAAGGTGGATCACTCAACATATTTAATAGTACAAACAATAAAAGCATCACACCTTTTGAAAGCATACTGACACTATGATACTGCAGAAGCGTTTTACGCACCAATACATCGAAGGTGAGCGCACTGATTGAATACATAATACCAAATAATAAAATGATGATAATCAATCCATTAAAAAATGGATTAAAGCGATCATCACTTATAAAATCAAGTTGATTAAGCGCAACACCAATAAGCATACTGCCATACAATAAATGGGTGCCTTTTAAGACGCTTTTGGTGTGATATGAAAGGGTTTCTGTTAGGCTAGTACTCATTGGGCTTCCTCCTTTTTTACTACATGGTTATTATACCGTAGTTTTATTGGTTTAAAAAGGCGCAATCAAAAAGAAAAGCGGAATGCACCGCTTATCTTCATTTTTCCAAGTATTTAATCAGTTTTTTTGTGGAAGGCACTTTTCCTTGAATGACCACTTTTCCATCAATGACAAGGGCCGGGGTTTGCATCACACCAAACTCCGCAATAGCATTGATATCTGTTACTTTCTTGATAGTTGCCTCAAGGGATAATGCCTCTACAGCTTTTTTAGCATGGTCTTCAAGTAATCCACACTTTTTGCATCCTTTACCTAATACTAAAATCTCCATTTTAACCTCCATAAACAATTATAGTAGTGCAAATACATACCCTGCGGTTAGTCCTACAAACGCAGATAAAATGACAACAAGTAAAACATAGGTTAATGTGCGTTTTACGCCCATGACTTTTGCGATGATAATCATGTTCGGTAAACTTAGCGATGGCCCCGCTAATAATAAGGCTGTTGCCGGCCCACGGTGCATCCCATTATTAATTAAGGTACTCACTATAGGCACTTCTGTCAGTGTTGCAAAATACATCACTGAGCCAATCATTGAGGCGATAATGTTCGCACCATAGTTGTTATTCCCAACATATTGGGCTAACATTGCTTCAGTAATCACTGCCGAAAGCACACCGGCAAAGAATATTCCAACAATGAAAAGCGGCAATATTTTTTTAGCCAACGTGAATGTTTCAATGCCCCATTCTTTCAGGTCATCAAGACTGAAAAAGGCGACCAATTGTATAATCAAAAACACGATAAATATAATTGTGGGTAACGGACGATACACACCGAAAAGTAAAATGGCGAATAGCGTTGCAAAAAACAATAGCTTTTGCCATGATTTGAGTCCATTATTTATTTCATTAGTGGATTCAAACATCGCTTGATTGCCCTCGATTGCTTCACTTTTACGATACAGAAGATACATGATATATCCAATGATAAATGCTAATATAATCGCACCAATTACACGTGCTAAGGCAATATCAACACCAATATCGGTGAAAGTAAGGGTTAAAGCCAACACATTAATTGCCGGCCCTGAAAACAAAAAGGCAACCGCGGCGCCAATTCCAGCCCCTTTTTTCCGGATGCTTGCGAACATCGGTAATACAGAACACGAGCACACGGCCAAAATAATTCCGGACACACTGGCAACACTGTAAGCTTTCAAACGTTTCGCTTTAGGGCCTAAATGTTTTAACACAGCGCCTTGAGACATAAACACAATAATCGCCCCAGAAATCGAAAACGCGATGAACAATGACATTAAACGGACCAAGGAAAAAGTTTCACCATCCGCTGGATAAAAAGTGTAGTTTCTAAGAAATATAAGACCTTCAAGGACTAAATCAATAATAAATTCTATGACAGACATACCGTTAAACCCTTTCACGTTTGATGCGCTGATTCATCGTACAAAGCGGCACGCTTTGCGCATCATTGGTTAACACTTCGTAATGTTCAAGATTATCTAATAATACTGCAAGCGAAGATTTAATCACAGGATCATCCACATTTGCCTGATATACCATAAACTTCGCATCACGGGTGGTGGATACCAACCCGAGGTCTCTGAGTTTGGCAAGATGTTTCGATATTTTCGGCTGGGACAAATCCAATATTTCTGTGAGTTCACACACACAGTAGTCACGTTGCATGAGTAATGTCATCAATCGTAAGCGCGTTTCATCACTCATTGCTTTATAAAATGTTAATAGAGATTGCATACTCTCACCTCTCATATACCTTTATGCGTATATATGAATGTTAACATACTTTTAGAAATTGTCAATAAAAAAAGTGTCACTCAGACACTTCTTTAAGTAGATGCATAATGAGGGGGGCTTCTTCCATATCCAAACCCTTTAAAATACGATGGATTTCATGTAGTGTTGATTGATGGCGAGACTCAAAGTTAAACGTATCGTCTTTAATAATTTCACCTGATTTAATAATTTTAAGACTCATGAAATTACTATCCATAAATTCCATCAGGTCTTCATTGGTTGCTTTTTCTGTAAATAATGTATCAAAGGCGTTTCGTAAATTTTGAGCTTCTTGATCACTTAATGTGAAGCGTTCGATGCTTACTTCTTCGTTCAACGGCATTTTTTGATACTCCAGAGTTCTATCTTTCAAAATAAATAATTCATTTTGAATATAGGGATTTGGGTGCATGCCTTGATGGAGCTTAAATCGATACATTTTCATCGGCTCAGTCCTTTATTAATAATGGTAAAGTTATTATAAAATTATTATATAGTGTGATTATTGTAGGTACGGTCATACGGGGTGATGATTAGAGTTAAATGTTTTAACTAAATATCGTAAAGCAAATGATTTATCATAAAAGCTAAAACACTTTCATACAAACACCTTATATGCACATCTTATCATGTTTTCCGGTCGTTGTCTTGGATAAAAAAGACACACGCTGTTTAAAGCGGTGTCTCATTGATAATAATGGTAACTTGAACGTTAGCTGCGGCAGCTACTTGTAGGGTTTCAAGAAGTTTTTCTCCATACGGGCCTAAAGCTTCAAGTAAAATTTGAATGTTGGTTATTATGATAAAAACTGGAGTTTCATGCATAATCAGTGCTTCAAACAATGAATCAAGATTACCCGCATAGTAGTGATTTAATTTCAAACGGCTTTTTAAGTATGTATGCGCACTCGCTTTATCCTTAAAATGACGACCATCTAGGATAACGGTATGGTTAGTTTCCATAAAGCTGTTCGTAGGAATCATAGTGATCATCAGTATAAAAAATCAAACCGTCATTACTATAAACAAGGCGTTCTGCGCCTCTTCGACCCGCGTTTTCTTCTGGATTATAATTCACGTCCGCTGAAAAATAGCTACGCCCACTTTCATCGGGTAATAAACCTTCACGATTGCCAAAATAATCGCCACCTATCATGCCTTGATCTGTCACATCCCACAGATTGCCTTCAGAAGGAATCCAGCCTAAATCATCGGCTTCTTGTTTCCGTAAATAGTTTGGGGGAAGTTCATCGAATGCATAAAGATACAAAGCGACTTTTTCATGAGAAAAATACGATTCCTCTTGATAGACCGTTAAATCACCCTTTGAAAATTGAGCGCGACTATCTTCTTGGGTTGGGGTACTTTCATTTGTTGGTTGTTCATCAGCGAAAGGCTCTTGAGTCTGACAAGCAACGCCACTAAATATGGAGAATATAAAACTTAATGTGATAATTAGTTTTTTCATGGTATCAACTCCTGCATAGATAACTATTGTACCATATTATCGCTATATTATGGGATGTAAACTAAAAATAATGGAACTTATAAAATTTTAAATAGTTATTATTTAAAAATAGGTTATAATATTAGTAGAAGAAATATTTGTCATACAAATTTGCTTTTTTGAACTTTATTTTAGATTAATGTATTAGGAGGGGCTTGTGAAAAAACTATTTATTACACTTGTTTTTATGGGATTTTTATTTCTGTTTAGTATACAATCTTTACAGGCAGATATCGGACCTAAAGCAACCGCCGAGATTGAAATTATTGGGGTTGAAGGAGATTATTGGTTTGAACTGCTTGTTCCTGTTCGTGGCTCTTTTGATGGGACGCCTCCGGAATATTGGGAGGATAGTATTCAATATCACTACTACCGTGAAGATTATCCCATGCGGTTGCTGAGTTTTCAAGATGATGATGGTTTTGCGGCTTGTACGTTTTATTACGGACCCCCTTGTGTTTTTAGACAAACAGATGAACACATGTATAAAATGACTTACTTTAATGCCCCAACGCGATTTAAAGTGGCTATTGTTACAGAAGACGATGTCTTGATTGTCTCTGAAGTTATTGATCGTAAGTTGTTTCAAGCCAGTTTTACGTTTGATTTAACCGGTGTTGATCTTAGTGAGGATGCTTTTGATGTTGGCACTTTGGAAGAACATGTCCCTACTCGGGGTATCGCCGTTAGTTTTTTACTACGCGTGGCCATAACTATCGCCCTAGAATTAGGGGTTTTAGCATTGTTTATGTATCGTAAAAAAACCAGTTATCAACTCGTTGGTGTAGTAAATTTAATTTCTCAGACATTATTAACAATTGGGGTGCTGGCTGGTTATTATTATTTTTCTATTTTCGGGGCGCTTGCCATATTTATGATTGGAGAAATTTTTGTATTTAGCTTTGAAATTATTGTTTATGCACTAAAGCTTAAAGAAAAAGGTTCTAAGCGAGCGGTAATTTATGCGCTTGTAGCCAACGCGTTGACATTTGCTGCGACGTTTGGATTCATTTTACTCGAACCACATCTTGTTAGCTAGTCGTCATTTTAGGCGTTTGAGTGTAGACAATTGTTTTTCCACGACTTGACTACCCTTCAATTTCTCTTTTTCAAAGACAAAGTAATCATTCATCAAATATAAGACAAAATGATACCTTGCGCCTTCGTAATCATTGTTTTCAAGCGTAATTTTATTTCCTATAAAGTTGCCATTTGCTTCAAAGTCACCTTGCTTCATCTTCACACGATCACCCTCAACTTTTAACAGCATTTTTTTGGTGATGTTTTGGCCATCTTTCACGTTATGCGCTGTGATTTCTACAGTGTCCCTATCATGAATACGCATAGTTTCTTCATAAGTTGCAACATGTTTTTCGTGGCCGTCAACCATCCAATTCTCACATAACCAACGACCTTCCAAAAAAGCAATAATTTCGTTACATGGTTTCATTGTTTACCCCCTTAAAATAATAACTAAACTATATTATAACAAAAAAACCGGCCTTTGAGGCCGGTTTTGTGTTTTATATAAAGACTCTGAGTCACTTAAATTATGAAATCGCCATTTTTAAAGATTTGAACTTCTTTTCCGTCTTTAGTGATGCCTTTGACTTCTAAATCTGCGCTACCGAACATAAAGTCACTGTGTGCCATGGAGTGATTTGATCCAAGGGCCTCAAGTTGTTCTTGCGACATTTCCGTACCGCCTTGTACATTCATTGGATACGCACGACCAAGGGCCATATGGCAACTGGCATTTTCATCAAACAGCGTATTATAAAAGAGAATACCTGAGTTTGAAATTGGGGAATTATAACTGATTAACGCAATTTCTCCTAAATAAGAACTGCCTTCATCATATTCAATGAGGTTTTTAAGGGTATCTTTTTCTTTTTTAGCATCATAGTCTACGACTTTTCCGTCTTTGAACTCCAACCAGAAATCTTCAATTAAATTGCCTTGATAATTGAGTGGTTTTGTGGCAACGACTTTTCCGTTAGTTCCGGTTTTATACGGCATGGTAAAGGTTTCTTCGGTTGGAATATTAGGATTGAATTCTACCCCTGAAGTTGTGTGTTCATTGCCGCCGGCCCAGACATGATTATCAACGAGTTCGATGGTGATGTCGGTGCCTAGACTATTTTTGAAATGGAGTTTCGCAAACTGATAGTCATTTAAGATATTGTTGTGTTTAGTCAATGTTTCATTGTGTTGCTCCCATTCGTCAACTGGGTTTGTGTTTTCTGTAACTCGGCACGCTTTGAAGATAGCGTCCCAAAGTTTTTCAACAGCTTCTTCACCCTTAAGGTCACTGAATACTTTTTCAGCCCAGACCTGGTTTGGTGCACCGACAATTGTCCATTGTGCTTTATTCCCCATCATATGATTTTGAAAGAACGAGAGTTTTTTCATGCGAGCGATGGAGGCGGTTTGCATTTTCTTTGAGTCCAAGCCTTTATTCAAGCCTGGAATTGGTGAAGTAATACTAATGAAACAAGCCCCTTCATCAATGAAGTGTTGCGTTTGGTTAACAAGCCATTCGGGTACTTCTTTTAACGTATCTTCGCTTTGATGTTCAAGACCATAACGTGATACGTAATCATCTCCCCATTGGACTTGAACTTTAGATGCGCCGGCTTCATAGGCTTGTTTAGTAAGGGCGCGGGCGAATTCTTTTGTTTCTGTGGTAGAGCGGATGACAACCATCTGATCAGGTTGAACATTGGCGCCGATATTAACAGCGAGTTGAGCATACTTGTTGAGTAATTCTTGTTTAGGCATAGAAATCTTCCTTTCGATTTTCAAGTTTATCTATTTTCTTATTCATAGTGTTCAGGATAGTATTCTTCGATGAGACTGCGCATGAGGGTAGGACGGTCTGTAATAATACCATCGGCACCGATTTCAATTAATTTTCTCATCGTTTCTTCATCATTAATGGTCCAGTAATGCAGAGCAATGTTGTGACTTTGAACTGTCCGTACAAAACGGTCAGTGGTTAAGTCAATGTTGCCTTGACCAGTGGGGACTTGGAATGAAGAGACCGGATCTCGAAATAATCCGCTAACCCCAAATAAATGCATGGTGTAAAACGTACGGATACTGTCTTCTTGCGGGGAAAACATTAATTGCGGATAATCTTCACTGCGAAGTTCCATATATAAATCAAATATGTCACGATGGAACGATGCTAAGGAGATTCTTTCAAAGGTATTATAGTCTTCGTCCAAATCTTCCAATAAATCCATTAAAACATCTAACGCTTCTGCGCCAATATCACCAAATTGTTTTAATTCCACAATCATGTAAGTTTCGGGGAAAGCTTTGATGACTTCTTCTAACGTTGTTACCAAGAATTTTTCCTCATGACGGGCTTCTACACCTTCAGGATACTCAACATCTAGTGGGGTAACTTCTGTCCCTTCAAAGTTTGTATAGCGTTCAAAGATTTGATCGGTATTATACGCATCGTTGGGAATTGGATTGTCATAACCAAAATCAACTTCGTCGTTCACTAAATCCTGGTAAGCTGTTTCATGAACATCCGCTTCAATCAGGTTGGTTTTACGGTCAAAAGTAATGTCATGGGTTAATACGATAACATTATCACTGGTCATGGCAACATCCATTTCCATGATGACATTTTCATCGACGCTGTAAGCATTATAAAAAGCTTCCAAGGTATTGTCAGGAAACTCCATATTTCCTCCAGCATGCGCTATAATATGGGGCGGGTTATCTTCGCCTGCCATAAAGGGGTTGTCCTCTATGTAATGCGTACGTGGTTGTAGAAATAAAATAAGGTAAATCACAAGCAGTAAAGCAATAATAAATAACGGAATTTTTATAATCGGTTTGCTTAACATAAGTGTTCCTTTCTTTGCCAATAATGGCAATCGTTTTAATAAGATTTTGAAGCCTCAAATGTATACATGGCAGGTTGCTTATGAACATCTTTTCCATAGTTTTTATGAGTGATAATATTAGAAAACCCACTACAGCTCAATAATGTTTTAAACGTATCCAATGTGTAAAATTTTAACGGAAATACTTCTCGCTCGGATTCTCTGAGTATGTCATTGGTGTATTGTTTATAGACGTGTTCGCTGGTAAAGACGTTTTCTTTATCGTCATAATCTTTTACCACCATTTTGAGATTAATCGTTGTGGCATCATCAACACGAAATGTGCGAACGTCGGTATCTCCGATTTGAAGACCACCTGAAAGATATATATCAATAAATAACTTTCCACCAGGATGCAAAACCTCATAAAAACGATTCAAAGCCTTTTTTGCAAGGTTTTCTGTGTTTAGCAACATAAACGAACCCGCAGGTAGAACAATCGCTTCGTACTGGTGATTCGTTTGGAAAGTCGTCATATCATCATGCCAAACATTTAAAGCTAACTTATGGTCCTCAATGTACGAAGTCAAAGTTTTTAACATGTCTTCACTGAGATCAAAACCTTCAATATCGATGCCGGCATTAAATATTGGAACAAGGATTCTTCCGTTCCCACAAGCTGGCTCCAAGACTTTCCCTTTAACAGAACTAAGGACTTGTTGGTAAAACTCTATATCACCAAAAGATTTTCCGATTGGTTTATCTAATTGATAAACTTGCGTTGAGAGAGTTTTATAGGCGCTTTTCATCGGTTGAGTCCTCCAATAAATTTTGTTTTTCGCGTTGATACAAAGGGATTTGTAACATTGTAACGAATAAAGCAATAAATCCGATGATGACATCGGTTCGCAATAAAATGACATTAATGGCATAAAACCCAATCAATCCCATTGGAAAAAAATACTTGATGCGGATAAGTACAATATGATTATATTTAAGTATTTGCAGTGAGGCCAGACTTGCCACAATTAACGGGAAATAAATAAATTCATTGAAGAAAGAAACCTCTTCTAACAAGAGAGCGATACTGATTGGTAGCGCAAATAGTAAGAGTATTTGAGCATAGATTATTTTCAACATAAAACCATTCCTTTTTAATTAACACTTACTATTGTATCAAAAATTGGCTTGAAATGGGTTATTTTTAAGTATAGTTTGTGTGATTAATAAAAAACGCCTGTTTAGGCGCTTTTAGATAAACTAGTTGGTTGCTTAGAAAACGCCCCTTTAATCCGGGGTGGAATAATGAACATTGTCCCAAGGACAATCACCGCAAATCCGATATACATCAATGTATACACCCAATCGGGAAACGTAATAAAAACAAGGCTTCTGAAAATGCGCATTAAAAAGGTTAAATCCGTATTAACATTTTGGCCTGCAAGATTACGGAAATAGTACTCCAAAACAGTCAAAGGACATAAAATGCCCTTCATTTCTTGTACAGCAACGATTGCAATAGAGATTAAGTGAATGACCCTGAACCAAAAATGGCGCACAAACTGCCAGTGAAATGCCCAGCCTACCAGGATGAGCAATTGACCAAACACAACAAACATAACATAAAGCAAATGACTAAAAGCGATGGTATCGGCTAAAACGCCGTATATAGAGATAGCATTCATTCTCATCAACTCACTCATTTTATTTATACCCATTATATCATGTGTGTTTTAAAATCATTGCAATTTAAAATGTATTTAGTGTTTTGGCATGCTATATTCAAAAAAAGGCGACTATTATACTACGTTAATCATCATTTATTTTGTTTTTAAAATCATACAACAGCTTATCGGCACTTTTTAGTGTCACATCGAGATAGACACTATTTTTCTTTGATTTGCTGTCGATGATGGTTTGCCCGTATGCAAGTGAAAGATTTTCATGGTAATTGGCGAGAAAACGGTTAATGTAGTCTAGGTGATCTTCGATTACAAATCCATTATCATTATCGACAACAATCGCAAATTCATCCCCACCAATACGATATGCAAAACCACCATATTCACTGATTAGTTCTTCAATGAAATGAGCGTAATCTGTCAAGGTTTTATCCCCATAATTATGACCATAATCATCGTTTACAGATTTGAAGTTATTCAAATCGAGTAGTATTAGTGAATAAAGTTTATTCACATCCAAACTTTTTATATCCCGGTAAAACTTACGACGATTATCAAGTTTAGTAAGATCATCTTTATACGATAGCTGTTTAAATTTTTCCGTGAGACGCTGAAGTTCTTCATGTTTTTTCTCTAATGCTTTACGGTTTTCTTCCTCTTCACTAATATCACGACCTACAGAAATTAATCCAATCAATTGATTTTCATGATTGTAAATCGGACTTCTAGTGATATCTGAGACGACATAGGTATCATCATCGGTAAAAACTGAGACTTTTTTGCGAATCGCTTTTCCATTTTTTATCGCTTCTTGATCCAATTCTTTTACTTTTGGAATCTCTTGGTCTGGATACACTTCTTCAATCGTCTTTCCTTCAATGGTATTAAAACGGTTAGCATAGTGCGTATTGACAGCATTATTCACCATCAAATACTTACCATTCAAATCTTTAACCGCTACCATATCAGGTGTTGAATCGAGTGCTGTACGTAGTATCGCATGATTTTCTTCAAGTTCATTTTTTAATAGTTCAACACTCATTTTTTCAGTAATATCCATCATATAAACAACCAGATGGTTCTCACTAATACGCGTGAACTTAAGCTCCAAATAACGGTCAATCTTAGGAAGATGAATATCTTTAATGTGATTTTCTTTATCTTCTATCGTTTTAAGCAAACTGTCAAAAATTTTATGTTCTTCCATATCAAAATGTTTTAACAACGCTCTGACACGACTGCCTTTTACTTCCTTTTTAAATGAATCATCAAAAAAACTTAAAAAAGCGTGATTGGCTTCATAAACAATGAAATCCCTAATGACATTGTTATCTCTTTGAGTTTCTAATACAGCATATGCAAGTGGCATATTCGCGACGATTTCCTTAAGTAATTGCGAATCCAAAACTATCCCCCCCTATTCTTTATCATTTTATTCTAACACAATATCATGACAATTTGGCATAATTTGATTGAAAAATAGTTTTTTATCAAAACGAATTTTATTTTATTGCATCAAAGTGTCTTAATTTAGTAATAAATTCATCTATATCATTTCTAGTAATATCATGATGAGTCATCAATCGCATGTAATCGCCTTTATATCCTCCAAGTATAATCCCATGTTTTTTCATGTAATGCGTTAAAGCATCTCTATCATAAGGGAACTTAACATATACCATGTTAATATCACGTTTTTGCATATCAACCACGAGACCATCAATCGCTGTTAACTGTGCGGCTAAATAATCAGCGTTTTGATGATCTTCGTTCAAGCGATGGCGCATCACCCGTAGTGATTCTAAGCCACATGCGGCCAATACCCCTGCTTGACGCATCCCGCCACCTAACATTTTACGATATTTGCGCGCACGATTTATAAATTCTTTACGGCCTACTAACATACTTCCAACAGGACTACATAACCCTTTGGAAAGACAAAACATAACTGAATCAGCAGTTTTAGCGATTTCTGAGACTGGAGTGTCAAGATGGATTGCTGCATTAAATATCCGGGCACCATCCAAATGGTGGTGGATATGTTGAGCCTTGGCAAACTTTTGAATAGTTTGTAAGGTTGAAAGCGCGCCCACAACACCAGTTGAGTGGGCTGTTTCACTGCATATCAGTGATGTTTTAGGAAAATGAATGTTTTCGCCTCTAACGCCTGCTTTAAGTTCATCAAACGATAATACCCCATTTTGATCGTTGACTACGTGATAACCGACGCCACTTAATACACTAGCGGCCCCTACTTCATAGTTTTTTATATGACTTTGCGCGCCTAGGATAATCTCATCTCCAGGAGATGTATGAGCCATAATGGCAATTTGATTTCCCATTGTTCCACTAGGCACAAACAAGGCGGCTTCCTTCCCTAATATTTCTGCTGCTTCTTTCTCTAGTGTGTTCACGGTTGGATCATCACCGTAAACATCATCACCAACGTTGGCTAATTGCATCGCTTCTCGCATGGATTTTGTGGGTTTTGTAACTGTGTCACTTCGAAAATCAATCATGGAATCACTCATTTCTTAAGATTATATTGATAGTAGTCTTCTTTATTATAACATTACTCTTATTTCTCTATGGTTGAAAAAAGATGCAATCAATGCATCTCTGATTTTTAAATTCCTTGGTAATAAGATTGTCTTTTTTTCTGCCAATATAGACGGTCTTCTTCTGTAATTGGACGCAACACTTTACAAGGATTGCCTACCGCGATTACATTTTCCGGGATATCTTTGACAACGACAGAACCTGCCCCAATAATACTGTTATCCCCTATACTTACTCCAGGGTTAATGGTTGCACTACCTCCAACCCAAACATTGTCTCCAATTGATACAGCTTCACCGTACTCAAGCCCTTCATTGCGAATTTCAGAATCAATGGGATGGGTGGCAGTATAAATACTGACCCGTGGACCAAACATGACATTATCACCAATGGTTATAGTATTGACATCTAATAATATACAATCGAAGTTTGCATAAAAGTTATCACCAATGTGGATATTCTGTCCATAGTCACAGTAAAATGGTTTGTTAATTCGAATATCGTTTCCCGTTGAACCAAAAAGCTTTTTACATAGTGTTTCTCTTTCTTTAAAATTATTAAATGCGGTCGCGTTAATTTGATCCATTAATTTTCTGGATATTTCATGCATTTTTCGTAGTTCTGCGTCACTTGAAACATAAAGCATACCCTTTAACATCTTTTCTTTTTCTTTCATTGTTACACTCCTTCAGCATCGAGACTTCGCAATTATTGTAACGCTTTTTGCAAAGGGCTTCAAGAGGTGTTATCACTTTAATTCAACTCGAATCGGAAATCAAAATTGTTGCAAACAATTTTGCTAAATCGTTTATTATAAATTTATCTCGAAAAAAGAGTAATTTAAGGGGAAATTTATCGGTTCATGACTACGGGGATGTATTTGATTAAATTGCTGCGAATTTTATTGCCTTATTCAAATATTGCGATTATACTTAACTTAGATGTTAGAAACATAAAATTAGGAGGAAAAAATGAAGAAATTTTGGTTGTTTTTGGTTCTTTTTGTTGCAACATTTACATTAGTGGCGTGTGGTGATGATGACCCGCTCGATGAGGATCCAACAAACTTCAAAATTGCTATGGTTACAGACGTCGGGGATATTGATGACAAATCATTTAACCAGGGCACTTGGGAAGGCATTGAAGCATACGGAGATGCAAATGATAAGGAGTATGCTTATTTCAGACCAAGCAGTGTCTCCACTGCAGATTACATTGAAACAATTGATTTAGCGATTGCTGAGGGTTATCGCATCATTGTTACACCTGGTTTCCTTTTTGAAGAAGCCATCCACGATGTTCAGTTTAGACATCCCGGTGTGTACTTCATCTTGATTGATGGTGCACCGCATTCAGGTGATTTTACTCCTGATATCGCCTCAAACACTTTATCGATATTCTTTAATGAACATGAATCAGGATGGTTAGCTGGCTATGCAGCGGTTATGGACGGATATGAATCACTAGGTTATCTTGGTGGAATGGCTGTCCCAGCGGTTGTTCGATTTGGTGTCGGCTTTGTTGCAGGCGCATATTATGCGGCTTATGAATTAGAACTTGATACGTTTGATTTTGAAACTCGAAACTATGCATACCTAGGCGGATTCTCTCCAAGTGATGAACATAAAAACACTGCACTAGCGATGTACAACCGTGGGGTCGAAGTCATTCATGCCGCAGCTGGTGGTGCCGGAAACTCAGTCATGCTTGCGGCTGAAGAACTAGACGACAAATGGGTGATTGGCGTAGACATTGATCAAAGAGATGAAAGTACGCGTGTCATCACGTCTGCATTAAAAGGACTAGGTATAGCTGTTCAAACTGCGTTAGATGATATTTATGAACAAGAATTTGAAGGTGGGCGTTCACTGACACTAGGTGCAAGTGAAGATGCAGTAGGAATTCCTACTGGTACAAACGCTTTTGATCGCATGAATACGTTTGATATCGATGATTATGACCGTATTTATAACATGCTTGGTGGTAAAGTGTTAAATGTTCCTAAAACACCGCAAGAACTCGTTCGCTACATTGATGCACTTGGTTACAGCGTTACAACAGGACTTGAAGCAAAAGCACAAGGTTCATAAATTACATAATGATGATGAACAGGGGGAGACGATTGTTTCCCCCTATTTTTAAATAGGCTGGAGGGTAAAAATGACTTATAAGATTGAAATGCGGAATATCACGAAGCGATTTGGCAATCTTACGGCAAACGACCAAGTCAATCTACAAGTTAAAAAAGGGGAAATACATGCAATTTTGGGGGAAAATGGCGCTGGTAAATCGACATTAATGTCTATTTTGTTTGGGCTTATCCCAGCCGATGAAGGTGATATATTCATCGATGGGAAACAGGTGCATATCAAAACACCTAATGATGCAAATCGTTTAGGAATCGGCATGGTTCATCAACACTTTAAACTTGTTGAAGCATTCCGCGTTATTGACAATATTATTCTTGGGGTTGAAGACGTTAATAAAGGCTTACTGTCGTATCAAGAGGCCCGTACAAAAATCAATGAATTAATTAAATTATATGGTTTAAATGTTGAATTAGATGCACTTATTCGAGATATCAGTGTCGGACAGCAACAACGTGTTGAAATTCTTAAAATGCTTTATCGTGACAGTGAAATCTTAATCTTTGATGAACCTACCGCAGTCTTGACACCACAAGAAATCAAAGAGTTAATTGCGATTATGAAAGGATTTTCTAGAGAAGGAAAAACTATCATACTGATTACCCATAAACTCAACGAAATTAAGCAAGTCGCTGATCGCTGTACGGTGTTAAGAAGAGGAAAAATGATTGATACAGTTAATGTCATAGATGTTTCAATCAATGAGATGGCGGACATGATGGTAGGTAGAGAAGTATTGTTTGATGTCAGTAAAGCCCCACAAGCGGTAGGTGAAAGTATTTTAAAAGTGCATAATTTGACCGTTAAATCTCCGGAACAAACATTTGTTAAAAACGTCAGTTTTGAAGTGTTTTCAGGTGAAATACTTGGCTTAGCCGGGATCGATGGAAACGGTCAGACTGAACTTATTCAAGCAATTACCGGTCTAAGGCCTTTTCAGGAAGGGACACTTACTTTTAAAGGTATTGATGTTACCAATATGTCTATTCGTGAAAAATATGAACTGGGATTCGCACATATCCCCGAAGACCGGCAACGGTACGGTTTAATTCTTGATTTCGATTTACAAAGCAACCTGGTATTACAAAACTTCTATATGGAAAAATTTCAATCTAAGTTCATGCTGAAATTTGATAGGATTCGCGAACATTCTGAAAAATTAATCAATCGGTTTGATATTCGCTCAGAAAAAGGACCATCAACAATCGTACGTAATATGAGTGGTGGAAATCAACAAAAAGCGATTCTTGCTAGAGAAATTCAAAAACCGCATCATCTGCTTATTGCGGTTCAACCAACCCGAGGTTTGGATGTTGGAGCCATTGAAAACATCCATAAACAGTTAATTGATGAACGACAAAAAGGGAAAGCCGTGCTGATGGTTTCTTTAGATATTGATGAAATTATGGATGTCTCAGATCGTATTCTTGTTATGCATGAAGGAGAAATTGTTGCAAATGTGCTTGCTAAAGATGCGAATATTAATGAACTTGGACTCTATATGTTAGGGGAAAAGAGGGAGGCGAATAACGATGGAGCGCATTCGTAATATCTTAAAGAAATGCCTTGCGTTCATATTAGGTAAGAGTAAAAGCATTCTAGTGACTATTAAGCCTAGTTTAATCGCTATTTGTATGGGTCTCATTGCCGGAATTATCATGATGCTCATTTTCAACCCTTCTGAAACCCTGTCTGGTTTAAGAAATCTATTAATAGGCGTTATTTACCGAAATAATCAATTGAACCTTAGAGGAATTTTAACCACTTTACATCATTCTACTACGATTATCTTGACCGGCATTGCGGTTGTCTTTGCTTTTCGGACCGGACTATTTAACATTGGCGCTTCCGGGCAGATGATGATGGGCGCATATGTAACGGTACATGTTGGCGTACTTTGGTCATTACCTGCACCATTTCATTGGATTGTCGGAATTTTCCTTGGCGTAGTTGCAGGGACAATATACGGCTTGATTCCAGGCATTCTCAAAGCAATGCGTAATGTCAATGAAGTCGTTACCTCTATCATGTTAAACTGGATTGCGGCGAGTTTACTGGTCTATTTGGTAAACCGTAATGTGTTGAACCCTTTTACTCAAGGAGGCTCACAAAATATTCAACCGACTGCCATCATCCCTCGACTGTTTTCCAATTATCAGTTAACCATTGGATTTCTTATTGCCATAGCTATGGGTATACTAGCTCATTTCTTACTTTACAGAACGACACTCGGTTTTCAACTAAGAGCTTCCGGATTCAACGTTGATGGCAGTAAATACGCTGGGATGAATACCAAACGCAATATTATATTATCCATGGGTATTTCTGGTGCTTTTGCAGGCTTGGCAGGCGCTTTGTTATTTTCGAATTATGGCAAGACGCTTTCAACTGAAGTTCATGTTTTTATGGAAGGTTTCGAAGGGATTTCAGTTGCCTTGTTAGGACTTGGTGAACCCATTGGGGCAATCATTGCGGGTATCTTTTTAAGTTATATTAAGCAGGGTGGCTTTTACATGCAACCGGCTTTCAGACCGGAAATATCAGATATGATTATAGGGGTTATTATCTACTTCACAGCGATTTCTCTTGCGCTTCAACTCGCTTTAAAAAAATACAGTGGAAAAATCAAAACGTTTATTAAGCGAAAGCATTTAACCACGCGTGAGGAGGATGAACAATGATAGTCTTCTATCAAGTTATGCAAGCAACTTTCGTAGTGGCAATCCCTTTAATGATTGTAGCGCTGGGTGGATTGTTTTCAGAACGCAGTGGTGTCACCAACATAGCGCTTGAAGGGATTATGATCTTTGGAGCGTTCTTTGGGATTTGGGCCGTTCAAGTGCTTGAAGTTAACCAAGGCTTAAGTGTGCAAATGCTTTATGTGATTGCTGTAGTGGTCGCAGGAATTACTGGCACACTTTATTCTATGTTACATGGCTACGCTTCTATTTACATGAAATCTAATCAGATTATTAGTGCAACGGCACTTAATCTTTTCGCTATTGCGTTTGTGACATTTATTGCTAGAACGACACAAGGTGGTTCACAAATCCAATACAGTTCTAGATTTATCATTAACCGTTTTCCGGTTTTACACAGAATTCCTGTCATTGGTGATATCTTCTTTAGACAAATGTATATTAGTCTTATTTTCGGTATTATTTTCTTGATTACAACGATTGTTGTGATGTATAAAACTCGACTTGGCCTACGCATTCGTGCCTGTGGGGAAAATCCACACGCGGCTGATTCACTCGGCATTAATATTTATCGCCTGAGATTTTTAGCAGTTAGTTTATCGGGTCTACTTGCTGGAATCGGTGGCGTAACATTTATGACCAATACGTCAACTGAATATGCACCAACCGTTGCAGGCTTTGGATTCCTAGCGATTGCGGTATTGATTTTTGGAAACTGGAAACCTCATTTTATAGCGCTAGCCGCCATATTCTTTGCGTTTATGCGTGTCCTTGGGTCTTATTATTCCAACATACCATTTTTACGTGAACTAGGAATCCCTAGAGATTTCTTTCGCATGACACCTTACATCGCAACCATCATCGTACTAGCGATATTCTCGAAATCCTCACGCGCCCCAAAAGCACTAGGACAAATCTATGATCAAGGCAGACGATAATCCAAGTTTATCAACTACTTAACCAATATTTTATCACCAAAAAGCCATTTTCCAAGGATAATCTTGGGAATGGTTTTTTGTGTTAATCAACAAATTTTTAAGGCTATACACAATTAAAAAACCCATCTATCAAAATAGATGGGCATTGTATATTCAACTGGTGCGAATGGGGAGACTTGAACTCCCACGGACTAATGTCCACATGGCCCTCAACCATGCGCGTCTACCAATTCCGCCACACTCGCAGTATGGTGGAGAATGACGGACTCGAACCGCCGACCCCTTGCACGTCAAGCAAGTGCTCTCCCGCTGAGCTAATTCTCCATACAGCGTATATGATTATAGCACTGCAACAAAGGGAAAGTCAAGACACACTCACCCTTTTTTGTATTTTCCTCTCAACAATGAATGGAATGCCAATCACATTTCAGAAGATTCAGTGTTTTTTAAAAATATGTATGTTGTCTGAAGTACTACAAAAATCGTCAAAGCCACACTAAACTGTAGTGATAATCTATGCATCAAATTACGAATAAGGACATTGTAAAGAATCATCCATATCATCAGCAAGGCAAGTGGCCACATTAGTTTTAACGTATTAAGCCAAGAAAGGTTAAAGTTGATAGGTAATGACTTTTGAAACATCCAGCCAATAATGTTTCGTAAACGATGAACACTTAGCACAATGAGAAGCGACATAATACCATAGGTGACGCTAGAGAAGCGAATAAACATTGAACTCATAGTTGGAGGAACTTCATCGTTTTGCATCGCAAATAAATAATTTGCTGCATAAATAAACTCCCAGGCCGTTTTGTCGTTAGTCATAATGACAAGCCCGTTGCGACTTTCAGTATAAAAATATGCTTGTGAGATTGATCCACTACCCTCTCCGCTATGAAAAAAGCGGTGTGTATCATCTTGATTATCCAGAAATAGCCCTAACCCTACATCAGTCGCACCCACTGCATAAAACCCACTAGGTTGACCGTGAGCTTGGCGGATTAATTCTGTGCTTTGCGTGGTTAAAAGGTTATTATTGAGTAGTGCTAAATAAATTCTAGCTATTTCTCTTGAATCACTGTATACACCACCAGGTGCAGAAAAAGAATATTGGTGTTCCGCTAAGGGGGTGCCGTTTATATCATAACTCGTAATCAAGTTTGACTGAGGATAATCAAAAGTGGTTTTCTCAAGGCGTAAACGATCAAAAACGTGCCTTTGTACATATTCATCAAAAGATAAATTGGTATGGGATTCAACTAAAATTTCCAGTAATATAAACCCTTGATTGGAATATTCGAAGTGCTCCCCCGCTTCTCTAACCATACGCGCTTCTGCTAGGACATCCTCACCGGCAAGCACCGCTTCTCTTGATACAACATCAAAATCAGGCAATCGATAATCCATTGCGCCAGTTATTCCACTATAGTGCGTAAGCAAATGTTTAATGGTTATTTTTGAAGCATCAAACGTGGTTTCAGGCAAGCGAAAATCAATATGTTCATAGATAGGATCATCTAAAGTAACATCTGTCGTTTCTATCAACCGCATGACAGCCATTGCGGTAATGGTTTTTGTCATAGATTCGGCACGCAAGTGATGCATATCGTTTAAAAGAATTTCATTTTCCTTATCGAAAAAACCATACTGATTATGTCTTCTAATGCGGCCGTTTTTTATATGAACCACATCCGCACCGACAATATCATAGCGTTCTATTAACATTTCATAGCCATCTTCTCCGCGGATTACATACGGATAGACCATATAGCTAATAGAAATGATGAATATCGTCATAAACAACAAAAAATAACGATACATGGCGTACCTCCTTCAAATAAAATAAAAACGCCCTTGGGCGTTTTTATGAAGATTGATTATTTAACTTAAACATGCGCCCCATGGTATCTTCTGCAACAAATTTTCCATCAAGGGTTTTTCCTTTGATTAAGAACATTTTGTCCAAAGATTTTTCATTAACAAGTTTTGGTCGAATGGTAATGTATTGTTCAGGCATGACATCACCTTTGTCGCCCATGGATGTACAAGAACAACCAATGCCTTTGCCCGCTAGACGGGCTGGGGTGCGAAATTCTTTGGCAACTAAATCATGAAGATTATCATCTTTGTCTTTAGCAACGTAAGTATTTTTATCGAGTTTTCCAATTAAAAACATCTCTTCGTTACTTACATCAACATAAATCACACGCATATCTTCATCGGCAAGTGGTGTGACATTTTCAGACTTTAATTCTAAACCGAGTTTCTCTTTAATTGATTCATATTTGTCACGTTCGTTAGCAGCTTCCATCATGAAATAAAGTCTTTCTAAGGCGCGATCTTCTTGAGAATCACCACTGGAACAACATGACCCACCATTTTGAATGGGTTTCTCTTTTTCTTCACCAGTTAATTGGTTGATTAAGGACCCTATCTCTTGGCGATAATGTGATGGCAAGGTCGCTTTTTCCTTTTCGTACCAGTTTTGAATATGGTATAGCCCGCCTTTTAATGATAATCTTCTTCTAATCTCAACAATGACAAACATTGAAACAAGAAAAGCGATTAATAGGATTAATGGTAGATATTCTGGCATAGTGCTCACCCTTTATTATGATAATTTTATATTTATAGTATAACACCTACCATATCGATTGTAGGTTGAAGTGCTACGTAGATATTTTGTGCGTCAACTATTATCTTTTAGAATAGCCTTGATATCTTCTTCAACCTCTTCACTAATCAGGGATCGATTTCGAAGGGCATCGGTAAGTCGCGTATAATATTTATCGGTATCCAATATTGGTGAAATGGGTGGTTTTTTCCCTGAGCGAGTTGTCAACTCGGTTAACTCATACATTTCACGATGATTTTGCGTGGTTTTAACAATAAGCTTATCATCCACAGTCCAACCTAGAAGTGTCAGTTGTTTATCGCTACCTTTGCGTTTAAGTTTTTGTTCTTTTAGGGCGATAAAATTCGAGGTTTTTGAAGGTTGTCTACCTTTAAAACGGGCTGGCAGTTGGAACTCTTCTTTTGACACATTAAAAACATTGCCTTTTAAGTCTTTGACAGTATAGACATCATCATTATGTTTACCGATAAGAAAGGCTTCCTTTTTGAGGATAAGCAATTCAACGACGTAAGGTTTTTCTAACGATTCGAAAGACGTAGTATCATAAGCTTCTTCTATGTTGAGATCGGTGCGACGTTGCATAAGCTCAAGTAAACTTTCAAAAGGGTTGTCCTTCCCTTTAGTAAATTTGTTTTCAAATCCTTCAGCCACAAGTGCCATATTCAAAACCTTTTGACGTAATTGGGCATGTTTAGATAATTGTAAAAGAATTTGAATCGGTTTATGATACTGCGAAGGAATAAAGTCTTTTTTACGTTCATACCAGACTTCTTGTTCGGTTTTAGTATTTTTTAATTTGCGTTTGACTGGTTTAAGTTGTGGTTTTTGCGTGAAATAATAAAGGCCTAGCAATATTGCGATGATTAATACAGCTGCGATGACTACGGTAATTTGACCTGGTCCGATAGTAATCAACCCCTTATAATATATGATTGGCGTTACGTGATGCACACGTTTTCCGCCTTAATCTTATTGTAGCACGCCTTTGAGACTAAATAAAGTGAATAAACGCTTAGCAAACCA
>PWOH01000036.1 GCA_003557505.1 Mollicutes bacterium
ACTTCCGCGATATGTGTGAGTTGTTGTTCACTTTCGATACTGCAGGGTCCACCAATCAAGAAAAGTTCATCTTTTTGTAATAATTCATGTAAAAAATTGTCGCTTAAAATAGCGGTTTCCCGGTTTTTTGGATAAGAAGGTTCTAAAGGAATAATTTTTTTTACCGCCTCATAAGGTGCGAGTTGTTTAGTGGCTTCAAAATGCATGGGTAAGTTGGTGAGATGATAGGCTTGATAGCTTGGTCCACTTAAAGGTAGATAACTAATATTTAGATCGTCTAAGGCAGTGTTTAAAGCGTTGATGGCTTCTTGATTTGCGTTATCGTTTAGGACAATAATCATGATGAATAGTGGTCCTTTAAATAATCGATGGCATCAATGTAGGATTGAATGTGGTTGCCTTGAAAGGTTTTTGTGCAAGCTGATTCAATCACAGAGGTATGCCTAAATGCTTCTTCTCGGGTTTTGGGGTTGGTGAGATGCACTTCAATGACCGGTAAGTTTATCGCTTTAATCGCATCATAGATGGCATATGAATAATGCGTATAAGCCGCAGCGTTTAAAATAACGCCATCAAATTTTTCAAAAGCCGCATAATGCAACATATCAATAATAATGCCTTCGAGATTGGTTTGACGAATTTCTACATCAATTGCTTGGGAGCCTGCATATTCTTTAAGTTGTTTTTCTAAATATTGATAGGTCATATTGGAATAAATATCCACTTCTCTTGTCCCTAACATATTCAAGTTGGGTCCGTTAATGATTAAAATACGCATTGAGGGCCTCCTCTATCTTCTTTAATATGACCGCATCATCCATGGTATCTTTGATGATGATGGTATCCGCATAATGTTTATAGAGTTTTTCACGTTTTTGTTTTAAACGGTGCCAGTCATCTTTTGATTTGATGAGCGGTCTATTTTTTAAGGTTAAATTGTCGATTAAAGCATCATTCATTTCCAAATAGATTACAAACGCATTTTGTTTTAACGCGACCATGGTATCGTGGTCTAAGACCACGCCGCCACCAGGGGCGATGATCTGACGGTGTTGCCTGGCAACTTCTTTGACCAGTGTTTGTTCGACTTCACGGAAGTAAGGTTCGCCTTTATACATAAATAGATGCTTAATCGACGTGCCGGTTCTATCTTCGATCAAGGTATCGATATCGATAAAGGGTTTATCGCTTTGCTTAGCGAGTCTTCGTCCATAATGGCTTTTTCCACTAAAGGGTAGCCCAATAAATACAATATTCATGAATTGTTTTAAGAACGTGTTCAACAGTTGATGAATATCTGTTTTGGGTGATAGCCCGAAGTGTTGTTGGGCATAAAAAGCTTGCGTAAACAATAGTTCTAAGCCGTTCATTGTTTTGATGCCGTGATCTTTCGCCGCTATGATTAAGCGCGTGTTAAAAGGATTATACACCAAGTCATGCACAAGTTTTAGGGAGTTAAGTGGTGTAAAATCAATATCAAATGCCCCATCAACATCAGGGAACATGCCAACGGGTGTGGCATTAATAAGGACCTGAGTATCCTCAGGAATCGCATCTAAGCTGTGTTCACCGGCCTTTGGGTTTCGGGCACAAATAGTGATGTTTTGATAGTTTTTTTGTTTAAAAACTGATAATAAAGAGCGCGCCGTTGCGCCATTTCCCAGTATTGTGATGCGTGCATTAATATTTTTAGGATAATGGGTTTCCACAAGATTTTTAAGTGCCATATAATCCGTATTATATCCATGGAGTTTGTTATCTTTTTTGACAATGGTATTCACAACCCCGGTAATGGTGACTGATTCATCTACGGTATCGAGATGATCAATCACGGCTTGTTTATAAGGAATCGTTACATTTAACCCTTTAAAAGGCGCTGATTTTAAAAAGGCAGCGACATCATCTGTTTCATACAATTGATAGTGCATTGAGGGACTTAAGGCTTCGTGAATATAGACTGAGAAACTATGTGCGAGTTTTTTTCCTAGTAAGCCATACATACAATCATTCCTTACCTTGCCTTATTTTACTTTCGCTAATAATCGTTTTATAGATTGTAACAATCGATTCATTGGGTAACTTATCATAAATGCGTTGTTCACGGTTAGGATCGGTGACTTCTTTTTTGATATTTTTTTTAAGTTCACCAATCTTATCCGTCACTTCAAAACGTGCTTGAAGGAGTTCAATAATCTGGTTGTCCAGATGGTCAATTTTTTTGCGAAGGGTTTCAATTTCTTTGCTCATCGTATCAATCCTTTATTTTATAAATCTCTATTTTTAGCCATTTCCCAGTTTTTAACACCTTTTTGTAGTCAATCGTTTCCTAACCTTAATAATGTCACCAATAGTGATAAGGAAGTGAAAAAAGATAATTTCCTTATAATGACTAAATATCTGGTTCAATTATACTACAAAGATTAACTTTGTCATAACCACGATACTGAAAGCGTTTTATTTATAGATTGAATTAGCAGGTAAAATGTGTGATAATAATACCGAACGAATATCATGTAAATCATTTGAAATGGAGGGTTTTACTTGGAAAATCAAGATTTGAAAATTGCACAACAGGCGAAGATGAAAGACATCGGAGACATCGCCAAAAAGCTTAATTTAAAGGAAGAACATATTGAGCGTTATGGAAACTACAAAGCAAAGATTAAGCTGGAAGCTCAAGATCATATCAAAGACAAGAACGGAAAGGTAATCTTAGTCACCGCGATTACCCCAACCCCAGCGGGCGAAGGGAAATCGACAACAACGGTTGGATTAGGTCAAGCTTTTTCAAAAATTGGCAAAGATGCAATAGTCGCATTACGTGAACCATCCTTTGGGCCGGTAATGGGTGTTAAAGGTGGGGCTGCTGGTGGTGGACATTCACAAGTGGTTCCAATGGAAGATATTAACCTACACTTTACGGGTGATATTCACGCCATTACCACCGCAACCAATGCAATCAGTGCGCTGATTGATAACCACATGCATCAAGGCAATGACCTTAATATTGACCCAAGACGTATTTCTTGGAAACGTGCCCTGGATATGAATGACCGTGCCTTAAGACAAGTTACGGTTGGTCTTGGCGGGGTAGGGAACTCGATTCCACGTGAAGATGGTTTTAATATTACCGTTGCCTCAGAAATCATGGCGGTATTGTGTTTAGCAAGTGATCTCCAAGACCTTAAAACAAGAATTCGCCGTATCGTGATTGCGAATACCTATGATCGTAAACCGGTCACGGTTGGTGATTTAGGGGCAGAAGGAGCAATCACGCTTATTTTACGGGATGCCATTAAACCAAACCTGGTGCAAACCTTAGAAAACACCCCGGCGCTTGTTCATGGTGGACCATTTGCGAATATCGCCCATGGGTGTAACAGTATTATCGCAACCAATATGGCAAGAAAACTCTCAGAATACGTTATTACTGAAGCTGGCTTTGGAGCTGACTTAGGGGCTGAGAAGTTCTTTAACATCAAATCTCGCCAAGCTGGATTTGACCCAAGTGCCGTTGTCATCGTTGCGACGATTCGTGCCCTTAAGATGCATGGTGGCGTGAAGAAAGATAATCTTAAAGAAGAAAATGTTGAAGCTCTAGAAGCGGGCGTTGCCAACCTTGAGAAACATATAGAAACCTTACAAGCCTTTAATGTCCCTTATGTCGTCGCCATTAATCATTTCGTCCATGATACTGATGCTGAGGTAAAGGCCTTAAGTCAATGGTTAGAAGATAACAACCATCCTTATAGCGTATCTAAAGTATGGGAAAAAGGTGGCGAAGGGGCAGTTGATCTTGCCAATCAAGTGCTTGATCAAATCGAAAACAACACGGCAACCTTCACACGTCTTTATGAGAATGAAGATTCTCTAGAAGATAAGATTACTAAGATTGCCACCACGGTTTATGGCGCAAAAACTGTTAATTTCTCTAAAAAAGCGAAAAACCAATTGAAGAAATTTAAACGTGAAGGATGGGACAAACTGCAAGTGTGTATGGCGAAAACCCAAATGTCACTCAGTGATGATCCTAAGCTGTACGGAAGACCCCGTGATTTTGAACTCACTGTCCGTGAACTTAATCCTTCGATTGGCGCTGGGTTTATTGTTGCCTTAACTGGAGAAATGATGACCATGCCAGGCTTGCCGAAACGCCCCGCTGCCATGGATATGGATATTGACGATAAAGGAAATGCAAAAGGGCTATTCTAAGCCACTACAAAGATACGCACAGTGAATGCTGTGCCCTCTTTGTTTGAAAGGAGTATATGATGAGTGATTTTGAAACGTTCAAAGAAATACAAAAACAAATGAAAGCTTATCAATTGGTTTTAGGGATTGCGAGCTGGGATTCAAATACTGAAGCCCCTAAAGATGCTTTTCCTTATCGCTCGGAGATGCTGAGTATTATTAGTGGGGAACATTTCTCACTAATGACATCGGAGAAATACAAAAAAACCATTAACAGCTTAATGGAACAATTAGATGATTTAAACAACCAGCAACAAAGAGAAATTAAAAAAGCGAAAAAGTCGTTGGATAAAATCGATAAGATTCCTAAGAGTGAATATGTTGAGTATTCACGCCTTGTTAATATGGCCCAGCGTGTCTGGGAAGAGGCCAAGGAAAAAGACGATTTTGAAAAATTTAAGCCTTATCTAGAAAAGATTATCAAGTATCAAAAGAAGATGGTTCGCTACCGTGAAGATACGGATAATCCTTATAATGTTTTACTCGATGATTTCGAAGAAGGCATGACAATGGAAAAGTATGATGCCTTTTTCGATAAAGTTAAAACTGAACTGGTTCCGTTTGTCCAGGAAATTTTAGCGGCTAAAGGGGAAGAAAATGATGCCTTTATCCACAAAAAATATCCTAAAGACAAACAAAAGATGTTTGTAGAATATCTCTTAGATGTGTTTGATTACAATCTAGATCGTGGGTTACTCAAGGAAAGTGTTCATCCATTTACATGGAATACCCATTCCAAAGATGTTCGCTTGACGGTACGCTATATGGAGAATTTCGTCTTTTCATCGATTTTTGCGGCCATTCATGAACTAGGACATGCCATCTATGAACAACAAGTCGATGAGATGTTTGATATGACGAACCTTAAAAGTGGGGCGTCAATGGGGATTCATGAATCGCAATCACGCTTTTATGAAAATGTGATTGGACGTAGCTATGAATTTTGGAGTGTCCATTACACCAAACTGAAAAACACCTTCCCTGACCAATTAAAAAATGTTTCACTGGATGATTTCCACCGTGGGATTAACAGAGTTGAAGAGTCCTTCATTCGTGTCGAAGCGGATGAACTGACCTATCCCTTACATATTTTAATCCGCTATGAAATTGAACGTGCCATTTTTAATGACGATGTAAGTGTGGATGATTTGCCTGAATTGTGGAACAAAAAGATGAAAGAATACTTAAATATTGACGTTGATAAACCATCAAACGGTATTCTTCAAGATGTCCACTGGAGTGGTGGTGCCTTTGGTTACTTCCCTACTTATGCTCTAGGTAGTGCTTACGCGGCACAAATTTATTACACGATAAAAGAAGAACTTGATTTTGAAGAATTGATTGAACAAGATAAAATCAAAAAGATCAATGAATGGTTAAAAGAGAAAATTCATTGTTTTGGCTCTTCGCTTACACCTGAGGAAATCATCAAGAAAGTTACCGGTGAACCTTTTAACCCGGATTATTACATCCGATACCTTAAAGAGAAATATACAGATTTATATTTAAACTAGGAGTGAAAGTTTGATAAAACACTATCATAAACACGGTGAGAAACTATTGGCTCAACTTCCCAAAGGTATATTCATTACGGTTAAAGACCATAGTGGAAAAACCAATACGATGACGATTGCCTGGGGACATATCGGAGTGGTGTGGAGTCGTCCGGTATTTATTGCGTACGTGCGTTATTCACGCCATACGTATGATATGTTGCTTAGTGCCGAGGACTTTACCATCAATGTCCCTAAAGAAGGGACTTTAAAAGAGGCCCTTAAGATTGCGGGGACTCAATCTGGAAGAGATATTGACAAGTTCAAAACAGCAGGGTTAACCTTACAAAACAGTCGTAGAGTTCACACTCCAATCATTAAAGAGTGTGAACTGCAATATGAATGTAAAATACTCTACACCCAAACCCAAGAACCGGCACTCATTCCGGATGACATTAAACAATCTCATTACAAAAATCATGATACCCACATTATGTTTTATGGTGAAATAGTTGATACTTATTTAACGGAGGATGATAATTAATGGCAACTGTAATTGACGGAAAAGCACTATCTAAAGAGATTCGTGCCCAAGTTAAAGACCAAGTGCCCGCTTTAGAGAAAAAGTACGGGAAAACGCCACACCTTGTAGTGGTACTCGTAGGAGAAGACCCTGCCTCTCAAAGTTATGTACGTGCTAAAGAGCGTGCTTGTGAGCGAGCCGGCATTAGAAGCACCAAGTTAACGAAAGACCCTTCAATTTCTGAAGAAGAACTGATTAATTTAGTGAAAAGTCTCAATGAAGATCCTGATGTTCACGGGATTCTTGTGCAACTGCCACTGCCTGATCATATTGATGCCAATAAAGTGATCGATACCATCGAACAAAAGAAAGACGTCGATGGGTTCCATCCCTTGAATATCGCCGCCTTACAAATTGGCACCCCAGGTGTCTTACCAGCAACGCCTAAAGGCATTATGACGATGCTTGAGAGTATCAACGTTGATCTTCAAGGGAAAAAAGCCTTGATTGTCGGACGTAGTAATATTGTAGGTAAGCCTATTGCTCAACTGTTATTGCGTAAACACGCTACCGTCACAATTGCACATTCACGGACCAAAGATCTCAAAAAAGAATGTCTAGATGCCGATGTAATCATCGCAGCGGTTGGTAGAGCGAAGATGATTACTGGTGACATGATTAAAGAAGGCGCAGTAGTGATTGATGTCGGTGTCAATCGTGTCGATGGGAAACTCATTGGCGATGTCGATTTTGAGTCTGCCAAAGAAAAAGCTTCTTTCATTACGCCAGTACCTGGTGGCGTAGGCCCAATGACGATTGCCTCACTATTACAAAATACTTTAGAGTGTTTCGAAGTCCTTGAATCAAAATAATGAATAAAAAGTGAGTCACTTGGCTCACTTTTATTCACAACCACACATTTTGTGATAAAATATTGACCAGGTGATAATTATGAAAGCATTAAAGTACTTAGTTTGGCTCATGTATCCCATTATCTTCATTGCCCTGTTTTCGTCGTTATTGACGACCAAAACATACATGAA
>PWOH01000111.1 GCA_003557505.1 Mollicutes bacterium
AGCGGATGGTCAGTGAATACTATTTATCAATGCTCTCAAAAGAAGATCAACAGATTGTCTTACTGAGAGTGGTTGCGGGATTAAAACACCGTGATATCGCATCACTCTTAGATATGCCAACTGGGACCGTAACTTACCGGTACCAAAAAGCACTTAATATTATGCGTGAAGGCAGTAAGGAGGGTAAAGCCCATGAAAAAGCGTAATAAACAAATAGAACAAACAATTAAAAAAGATGTTCGCGATCATACGCCTGACATTCTTGAATCGATTGACTTTAATGAGGCCTTTACACCAGCACCTGCTAAACCATCGATATTTAAGCGAAAACTGCCATATGGTTTCTTAGCATCATTTGCGGTTATTGTCGTTGTATTAATTGCGATTACCGGACCAGGGCCTTTGGACCCTGGAAACGGTGATGACCCTGATCCAACCTTTGAGTTATCCACTAAAGAAGAATACTATTCCTTTGGGGCTTTCTCAGCCATCACCTTACTCGATCAAGCCCTATCAGATAATGGGGCCGTAAATAATACGTTGGTTACGACGTTATCTTCCCACGACAATACCCTGATTGAAGCACATTTAGGTTCTGTTAATGGCTATGTGAATATGGTTGAAGCGACCATCATGCAACGAGAACGCTTAACATTTCAGCTTCAATTATCGCCACTTGATAATTATACTTACCGTGTGCAATTTTCCGGGGTTAATCTCAATGGTGAATCTTACATCAGAACCCTTCACTATAATGAAACAAAAGTCGATGATGGGGAATATGAAATTGATGGTATTATGACCATCAATAATATTACTTACCGCGTAAGCGGTGAAATCGAAATCGATGAGGATGATATGGAAATGACGCTTGTGGCGCGTCATCCTAACAATGATGAAACATATATCACGATTCATCAGTCTATTGAAAGCGACGAACAAACTTTGGAATATGAGTTTGTCAGAAATGGCGACACTATTTTTGAATCCGAAGTGGAGATTGAATTCGATGAGGATGAAATCGTCACAGAGATTACCCACGAAACCTTAAATGTTGAAATCGAATTGACTATTATTCGTTCCCTTACCAACGGCTCAGACGCGCTTATTATTGAATATGAGATTGACACAGAAACCTACGGGGATGAAGAAGGCATTATTGTCCTAAATGTTATCTATGATGAAGACCAGGGATTATATCTTTACGAATATGTAATAAGTATTGATGAGGGACCAACCTTTACGGTGTATAAGTCCCGTCAATATCAAGATTCAAACTAAGAAACTCCAGGCTTTTCACTGTTTAAATCTAAGGCTTGATGCGGATGTTCAATCTGCATCAAGCCTTTTGTGTTTGTAGATATGTTATAATTTTACTATATGGTAAGAAGAGTGATATTATGAACAATGATTATTTAATGGTTTCAGAAAGGGCTAACATGCCAACGACAGAAGCCGGCATTGAAGTGCTTAAGAAAAACAATATTTGTTTCTTACCAGGGAAAGCCGCTAATGCGGGAGGCGTATTGGTATCAGGCTTAGAAATGGCGCAAAATTCACAAATTAAACCATGGACCTTTGAGCGCATCAACACCAAACTCAAAGAGATCATGGAATTGATATTCGATGATATCTATGAAACCGCCAAGCAATACAACAAAGGCGAAGACATGCAGTTTGGTGTCAATATCTTTAGTTTCAAAAAACTCGCCGATGCGATGATCCAACAAGGGATTGTATAAACTATAATGAATCCCCATCACCACGTTAGGTGATGGGATTTTTAACGTTTCTTATGAACAGTTAATCATTACAATGATTCTTTTCAATATGATTTCAGAAGGGATGAGTGATGACGCTTTAATGGCTAGTGAGACATTTGAAGAAACATCTATATAATAGCGATCTTTTCTTAATCGCTGTCCACCTTTGTTAAGGGTTTATCTCTATGGTTTATGGAAAGAGCAAACACTATGACGTGCGCAATCACTGAATAAATAAGCATGGTAAAAAGTATTGATCATTACAGATTATTTTATAAAGTGCACACCAAAATACAGGTGTGCTCTTTTTGATAGCTAATAAGGAATAATTTCTAACAAGAAACTATAATTTTTATGTGTTATAACAGTTAACTTTTCAGTTGATTATACCGATACAAATAGATTTTAACTTTTAACAATTTTGAAAAGTAAAATTATAAACTTATTTAGAAAAACGCTAAGAAATTGTAACATAATCATAAAAACTTGTATTACTGATTGCATGTAAATAATTTCTTTGATATACTTTGTTTGCATCTATAGATTTTTAGGTTTTATATCCCTTAAAAAAGGTGGATTAGAGGCAGCGATATGAATTTTTTCAAATTTAGTAAATATTGTTTTTTTCTTCTTTTTCTCATTTTTATATCGTTCACTGATATTACAATTAGTGCAAGTAATCAAACGGTTGAACGTAAGATAGTCTATTTGGATTTGCGTGGTTGTGAAGTCTGTGATGAGGTTAAAGACTACGGCCTACTTGAATCACTAGAAGCTCAAGGGGTTGAAGTGATTGTTTATGATGTCATGGATGATCCACTCAAAGCCGATCAATATGCCTATGCGTATGGAATTAGTGGTGGACGTGCTGCGCCGATTATATTTACAGGGGAAACTTACTTTCGTGGCGCCAACGATATTATCGAAGCGTATGAAAATGGGGATATATTCTATCATTCACAATATGAATTATTAGATGTTTCAGATTACCAGCCGCGAGATTTTTCGTTTCTCAGTGGATTAGCTTTTATCATTGTTACAGGATTGCTTGATGGAATTAATCCCTGCGCTATTGCCATGCTTTTAATGTTTATCTCTATGATTGGGTTTACAAAGAATACTAAAGTTATGTTACTTGTGAGTTTTTCTTATATCTTTTCAGTATTCTTAACCTATCTAATTATAGGGTTTGGTTTTTTGACGGTACTGGGCTTATCAAGACAAGCATTTGAAAATGTATCAATCTTTCTTTATGGGTTTTTCTCTGCATTAACATTGTTTTTGGCGCTGATTACATTTTATGATTATTTTGTGACCAAAAACCAAAAATACGAGCAAGTTAAAAACCAATTGCCTAAATTCATTCGAAACTTTAATGAGCGTTTAATGAAAAAAATGACAACGGTTATGGCTGAGAAGCATAATAAAAATCAACGCATACTATGGTTGATTGCCATACCAGCGTTTATTGGGGTTTTAGTGGGTATTACTGAGGCTGCTTGTACAGGTCAAATATATGTTGCAGTGCTTGCGTCTCTTGAATCTAGTATGGCACCTGGCATCAATGCGATTAAAACGTTTTATCTAATTGTTTTTAACTTAATGTTTGTGATGCCATTAATTATCATTGCGATTGTATCGATCAAGACGAAAAATACAATGTTGGTCGCAAATTTAACTCGGGAACATTTACCAAAAATTAAATTTGCAACAGCGGTTTTCTTCTTGTTTATGGCGGTATACTTTATTTTAATGATTATGGATGTCGGATTTTTGAATTTTGAATTAAGTATTTAAAATGACTTTAGCAGTGGGAGACTATTGTTAGAATATATAATTTTATAGGAGGCTTTATATGAAAAGATTTTTATTAGTATTATTACTAGCATTAACATTCACATTGGCTGCTTGTGGCGGCGACAATGGTGAGAATGGCGACAATGGCGACAATGGAAATGGTGATGTAACATTACCAGAAACAATTTCAATGTCAGAGATTGATGAGTACTTATTCAACCCGGAATGGCAATTTGTTGACGCGAGAAACTTTGATGACCAAATGTCTGATGGGTGGATTCGTGGATTCGAAATGATTCCTTTCTTTCAGTATTTAGAATATGAAAACATTTTAGTTCGTACTGATGGATGGAGTTTTGATGGCTCACAAATTAAAGACGAAAATGCCTTACGTGAGTTATTTGACGAAGACAGAAACATCGTGCTTATTTGTGCTGCGGGCGTTAGAGCTGGATTCATCAAAGAAGCGTTAGAGTATCTTGGGTACGAAAATGTCTGGAATGCTGGTGCATTAGGTGATTACACAGGAAACCACCGTGTAATGGGTGATGATAGTTTCTCTATTAATTTGCCACCACGTGCACATGTTGATGCTTTACCAGAAGACATTAACATGGACAACCTTGATGACTTTATTGGTAGACCAGGCACTATGTTCTTTGATTTCAGAAACGTTATTGACGGTTCAGTCGGTGGGTCATCAAAATTAGAAGATGGTTGGATTCAAGGATTTAGTGTCATTCCATACTTCGAATATTTAGCACATGAAGACTATGAGATTGTTAATCATACGGATGCAGGTTTTAATTTAGACGAAGTGGATCTCGATGAAGTTATCAATGATGACATGATCTATGTATTAGAAAATATCTTTGGTGATAAAGATACAGAACTTATTCTAATATGTCAAAGTGGAGCACGTAGTGGACTCATGAAAGCAGTATTAGAAGAAATAGGTTATACGAACGTTTGGAACGCTGGTGGCTGGATGAATTATGAAGGCGACTACAAAATTTTACCTTGGTGCGAAGGTGCATCAGACAATGGTGAAAACGGCGACAACGGCGATTGCGAATAATCAATAAAAAAGGAGTTTTATAGACATGAAAAAATTATTATTTGCAGGATTATTACTAATTACTGCAGCAGTAAGTGTTGCTTGTGGCGACAATGGTGAAGATAACGGAAACGATAATAACGATAACGGGCGTCCTGATGATGCCAAAACTGAAATGTTACAATTCCCACATTTAGATGGTTATGGTAACGAAGTTATGAGAGATATGCCTATTTTATTTGAGTATGAAATGCGTGATTATGTGAAGTATCAGGTCGCGTTTGTATCTTGTACTTGCCGTGCACCACGTGTAAATTATTGGTCGGTTGCTTATTTTGAAATTTCAAAATCAACCGGTGAGATTTTAACCCTTACCTTCTCTTCTGATGGTGATGGTGGCGATTACACAGCTGGTATGTGGGCCGATTCAGACCCAATTCCTGATACAGGAAAAACCTATGAAGGTCACTTCAAAGTTGATTTCATACCTTGGCTCATTGGGAAAAACTCAGATGATTTAGATGGCATCAACATCTTTTATAACGATGCCCCAAGTCAATATACTGACTTTGCAAATAGTAAAACGATTGATGAAGAAGACTTAATTGATGCATATGCTGGTAGTTCAGTAACAACCCACAGCATCATCAGAGTCTCTAAAACATTGCTTGATTATCACGATGAGAATTATATGGATTAATAGGATAAAAAGAGGCATTATTAATAATGTCTCTCAATCCTATTTTGGAGGGAAAAGCATTAAAAGACTAATAATTGGTATTCTACTTGTGATGATTTTCACTCTTCAAGCATGCACTACGGATGCACATCAAGCATCTTATGAAGACTTTGATCATATAGAACATTGGGATGATTTGTCGCAATTAGAAGGTGAACATACGATTATCTATTATTATTCACCGTATTGTGATATTTGTATTAACTTAGAACAAGAAGTCAGTGGCTTTTTATATGATTTGAAGTCTTCAAAAGAAGTCTTTTTGATTGATGCAGGAATGATTTTTGAGCAAGGGGAGCCGGATTTTCATTTAAACGAAACGGTTCCTGCTTTGATTATTTTTAAAGATCAAGTCTTTCAAGAATGGATTATAGGCTCAAGGCCTGTAACAGATTATTTAAAAGCACAATTAAATGAATAGGAGGTAAATATAATGAAAAAATTACTGATGATTTTTACACTTAGCATGTTTTTAGTGCTAGCAGCGTGTGGAAACGGCGACGATGTCGCGCATGTAGAATATCCTGTTGAGTACTTCAATGCTAACGTAACAGGTTCAACAACAGACGGTGAGACTTTAATACTAACTATTGATGGTGAAGGGTTCTATCCAATGACCGCAGAAGTGAGTTTTGAAGGTGGTGCAATGGTAGGATTTGAAATTACTAATCATAGTGAAAGTGCAGAATGGGGTGGCGTGATTATTGATCGCGGCGATATCCAAAGTGCACTCATCGACAAATGGGATGACTTAGACAGCTTTGATGTTGCAGGTTATTCAGACGTTGATGCTGACACTGGCGCAACCGCTACCGCAGAAGCACTAGAAGATATTGCTGTAGCAGCAGTAGAACATTACTTAGAATATTACGCAGATTAATCAACACGCTGTTTAATATTCAAATCAATTACATCAAAAAAAGAAGCGTAAGTAAACGTGTGTTTGCTTACGCTTTTTACATACACAAAAAGTATTGTAAGAAATGACCATATATAAAATAAAACGACAGATATGCCCTTGTAAAAGCTTTAAAATCATTTATAATATTGATGTAGACATGGGGGTATGTATATGTTTAAGCGGGAAGGGATAAGTCCATCATGTTAAAATACACTCCTTTTTTATATGGAGTTTTTTGCTTTTCATTGTTAATAAAAGTTACAAGCCTAAAAAATATATTATTACAGGAGAAAGATGTTGAAAAAGTTTAGAAAATTTATCTTGTATACCATTATCGGATTTGGTTTATTATTAACGGTAATCGCCTTTTTTGATGAAGGCTCAAGTGCACTATTGATGTTTTTTGTAACGGTGTTTTTGGTGTTTTTCATAGGGGTACCACTTAAGATTCTTGAAGTGCTTTTACGCTAGTGATTTAACTTATCATCGTGTAATATGAAAATTATTTAATCTTTGTAAAATTCAGATAATTAAAAGGAAACATGCAAAAAAGCCTCAGAAAATATGACCCTAGTGAGGAAATAATATGATTAGTAAATATACATATACAGAGGAACATATAGAACTAATAAAGGTTGAACATGAAAATTTAGATATTTGTTTGATTGAACGTATGATTATTGCGTTTGGATTATTGGAAAGTCTTGTGAAAGTGAATCTTCCTTTTATAGTGAAAGGGGAAATCTCCCTCGCATTATTAATGACGATGCCATATCGTTTAGCGACCGATATTGAAATTGTGGTTGACCCTGATGTTGATTTTGATGCCTATTTGAATCAAACTTCACAAATCTATCCCTACAACCGAAAAGAAAAACATGAAACCATATACAATAATAATACCCCTACAGTGCAGTATGTTTTTTACTATCACTCACCAACAAGCGAACAAGTGATTCCTCTGTATTTATCGGTAACGTTTACCCATCATGGTTATAAAA
>PWOH01000073.1 GCA_003557505.1 Mollicutes bacterium
CTCAACAAAAACGAGGTTTTAAAGAAATCGAAGACTGTTGAGACTTACAAACTCTCTGAATGGGAGGCAGCCCGTCAAAAAGTCCGGGCCCTACAAAAATCTGTGACTGATGATATCACCACTGATTATCATTCCATTCTAGCGCTTGATGAAGATTCTGTGAACATTAGCCTTCCCACACCAACGAATCGACATGATTATCCAATCGTTAAATTACGGGCAATTAATTACGCACAAAACTTTAAGCGCAAAGTAAACGCAGAGCGTTTGGAAAAAGTCTTTATTCCAAAACTCAATGAAGTTATCTACTTCCACCATCTGCCCAAGCAACATTATGTTAACGCGACTGCGGACAATATTTTTGCTTTGGATAAGCGCATTGCGAATGATAACTTTACTGAAGAAGATTTCTTCGCCTACATTAACGAATACGTCCAAAAGATTAATAAGAAACTGACGCATTACCGTACCCTTATTAACATTCAGCGTGAACAACGCGCTATGCATGAAGCGGAAGAAATCGGTGATTTATTTCCGCGTTAATGCAATCAAAAAGCCCTTTTTCAAGGGCTTTTTTTCAGGAAACTAGACGTGATTATCGGATAAGGAAGGGGAGATGTCTAGTTTCGGTAATGAGTCGAGTATAAACAGGGCGAATATACCGATCAATATTTGCATTAAGTTGCCAGGTATGCTAGCGAGTGCACCATAGAAATCTGTGATAAAGAATGCTTCAAAAATATAATAGCCACTGACGATAATGAAGCCCCCTAAGGTGATTGCCAATAAATTACGGATAAAATCCATGCCTTGGCCTTTAGGAGATTGTGCGATATAACCGACGATGAATCCAGCGGCTAACCTAACAAAGAATGTGCCTGGTGCCCATGAAGCCCAGCCCATCATCACATCAAATAACGTCATGCCAATTGCGGCACTGATGGCGCCATAGCGTTTGCCATATTTGATCGCAATCGCGAACATCATTAACGTCCCGATGTGGACTAACCCTCCTGCCCCTAAGGGAAAATGCAGGCGAATGTTCGTGGCCACAAAGACCATGGTAATAAACAGTGCCATATAAACGATATTTTTTGTTTCCATTATGTAATCCTTTCTCAATGTGATACCATAATTATACCCTTGAATTGTCATGATTAAAAGTGACAGTTCAAGGGTATTTTAAAAGGGTCAGTTTATGATTTTAGGCTTGCAATGTATTGAAAAGCTTTTTGATAAATTGGCTTCATGCGTGCTTCTTTGACATATTCTAGGACTTCGTCGATTAAAAACCATTTAACGGCGGAGTTTTCATCAGGTTTAATACGCAAAGAATCCTTTTCATCCGCAATCAATAAATAGGTGACGTTGAGATGTAAATGATCGGGAACATATTCACCGTTTTTATAGTGGTTTTGGACATGGATGATGTCGAGCATGAAGGGATGATTACTATGGGGGCTGACCGTATTTAATCCCGTTTCTTCTTTCGTTTCTTTAATCGCGACATTCAGACAATCAGGGTCGCCATCATTATGCCCACCGACCCAACCATAAGATTGGTAAATGTTGTGAAAGGCAAATAAGACTTTATGCATGGATGAATTCACAACGATTGCCGATGAGGTGATGTGTGCAATTTTATTACTGCGGTAAAGACAATCATCATTTCGATCGATAAAATTGAGGATGGCTTCTTTATCAACATGTTCTTGTTCATTTTTGGGGTCGTATGAAATAATAGTTTGTCTAAGCACTATTTTCACTCCTTTACTTATTTATAGTGTACATGAGTTTTTCTGATTTTGAAAAGAAAACTCTTAGTTTTTTAAGTTAACATAATATAAAACGAGAAAATGTTATGGCTATATCTAGGTAATTTTTCATGGGTATTAAAAAGATTGTTTTTTAAGTAGGGGTATAGTTATAAACCCCTTAATTAAGAGGTTTTGACAATTAAATATATTAATTCATTTTTATTTACAAGGGGATTATTTTATGTATACTTAAGGTGAAAATGATTAATAACAAGGTTATCATTTGAAAGGAGTGGCGCGTGAAGAGTGTTATATATATATCACCCTGTTTGTAAGGATGGGGACGATTAAATGTTGCGTTTTTTAACGCCTTGTCACATATGACTAAAACATTTTATTAATCCTTACATCTTAAAAACAGTGCGGTGGATGTAATTAATTGTTAAGGGAAGCGTTGAAACGTAGAACCAAATTGGACGCTGTGTTCTATGTGGAGCTAATGGCGTAACCGGCCCCGTTATGGTTTTAATTTAATTAAATCATTAAGATTTTGCCATTATGACGGGAGAATACCGCTATGAAAAAACTAATTGTATTTTTAATGACTTTTATGCTTTTATTTACATTAAGTGCTTTTGATCTAAATGCTAAACCATCGAATAATCCTGCCCCACCTATTTATTTTGGGGAAGAACGAGAAATTATCGATAATTGGCAATCTTATGAGTTCACTTTGTGGGCTGGACAAAATATTGAAGCTGGTACTGTGATTGTATGGAACGATGAAGAAACTATTTTCGTTCGCATCATCAGCCCAGGTTTAATTGACGATGTTCATATTTACGTCTATAACGATTTGAGTTTAATTCCTAATACTCGTCCTGCTCCAGGTCTTGCACCTTATGGACAAGAAGACGTTTATGACCATGATGTAACCATTGAAATACCTATGGATGAAATCAATGACGGCGATACTTTCTATTTGATTGTACACGTCGCCTTTACTGCTATGGACGATGAAACCGATGAAGCGATTTTAGCACTTGCTGATGAAACTGCCTATGCTGGTAATGACGATTCAGAGTTCACTGGCCGTGGTGCATGGTTCTATGTAATTGGCTTTACTGCCAAATACCATGATGACAACGGTGGTGGCGACGATCCTATCTTAACTAGCGAAACTGCTTGGGCATACGGTGGCGCTTACGCACTTGAAAACAAAGATTATATTACGGGTGGACAATGGGGCTGGACCAACGGACCATTGGCTGAAGGTAGTTATCTCTTTGATCTCTATGCAGGAGCTGGACAAAACGATTTATCGAAAGGCACCCTAGTCGGTAGTGTTCAAATCGAATACGCTGGTGGCGTCGCAACGGTCACTTATACTGTATTTGATGAGTTCTTGCTTGGTGAAGTTCACCTTTATGTTGGCAATGATGTCTTACCAATGTTAAATAGTAGCTATACTGCTGCACCTGGTCAATTCCCAATGATTGCTGAAGATCTTGAAGTTTTAACTTATGAATTTGTAGTTGAAGATCTTCAAGGTGAAATCTTTGTTGCTGCTCATGCTGTTGTTTACGGCGAATACGACGAATAATTAATAAATTAGGCATCCAACCGAGGTTGTGATGCCTTTTTTATTATCCGCCACCAACAAAATTGGTAAAGATGAGTTCATCGCCATCTTTAAGGATTTCATCGTAGCGTTTTTGATGCATGACTTTGCGCTGATTGATAAAGATAACCGCATTATCAATTTCTTCATCACTTAGCGTAGGGACTCTCGTTTTAATGGTGTTTATGATGGACTTTAAAGAACCGGATTCTACCTCCATCTGTGCAATACGGTGATTACTTCTAATTAACGCAAAAAACTTAACTTTCACCATTAGGATCACCTGTCTTGTCGATTAGAATATGTTGTTCATTATTTTCGAGATCAACCCACATGATTTGATCTATTAAAGTATTGGGGTGATGGATGATCCATTTAACATATTCACTCAGCATATAGTTGGCGATAACACCCAAAGTAAACGTGGGACACCGTAAGGTTTTTTCTAAGCCTGATGGGATGGTTTGATAAAAAGTTTGTAATAAGGCTGACCCTGGTAATACAATGCCGTATTGACCATACCACCCTCCAATTGCGCCATGCAGTAATGGAACATTAAGTGTTTCCCCTAACATTTCTAGGGTTTGTTTGACCTTAGGCGTATCCACACCATCTACAATCAAATCCACATGTTTAAACAAGTCAGAATCAAGTGTTTCAATCTTGGATTGATAAACAGTAATTGTAACCTCAGGATTAATCGGTTGTAATGCTTTTTTAAGAACCTCTACTTTGGCTTTGTTAAGGGCAAAGTGATCAGAAAACAATTGGCGATTTAAATTGGTAATTTCATAGACATCAGGATCAACAATGATTAATTCTTTGAGTCCAAGTCTAACAAATCCATTCGCTAAGTGACCCCCAAGCCCTCCAGCGCCAATTAGCAAAATGCGTTTTGTAAGTAATGCTTTTTGCTGTTTTTCATTGATGATGCCTTGATTCGCATAATATTGATTCATCAAACCACCTCTACTTTCACTTTATCACGCCCCCTTCAAAACGACAATAAAAAAAGACTGCCAATCGGTGATTGACAGTCAAAGCTTTATTGATGTTCTTTTTCGTACCGCCACAAGCGCTCGACAAGCTGGTCTTTCGTCAAGTTGGCATACCCAGTCATTTTACGTTCTTTACAAAGACTGCGAAGTTCATTGACGGTTTTAGTTTTCAGCTTCTCTTTCGTAAAAGCGTTGGACGATTCAGGCTTTGGGGGCTTTGTGCCTTCTTCTTTTGGTTTAGGTTTAGAAGTCGGTGTTTGAGCTGGTTTGTCTTGAGAAGTTTCTTGTATCTCACCGTCTTTTTTCGGTTTTGCCTTTTGGCGTTTGACCAAGACACTAATGCCGACAATCAAGAAGATTAGTCCGTAAACACCAAGTAATCCGATTACGAAGAAGCGAAGCGCTTGTTCAAAATCGTAGGGTTCAAATATGATAAATGTCCCGAGTGTCACAAGGCCTAAATACAGTAAGAATTTAGAAAGTTTTGTGACTTTTCGTAAGACTTGTAGTATCAATAAGTGTGATGCACCTTGGATGTAAATCACTAAACCAAGGACAATAGCGATTGTGAAGAACTCCACAAAAGCAAGCAATACCGCCAAAATGAATGCAATGAGGAATTCTCCGACCAAGATGCCGCGGACATTTCCTTGTTCATAGATTTTTATTTCTTTAATGATACGCATGGTCGCATAGAGGACAATTAATCCTGCACCGATATAAAGAATAGTTTCATCAAGCAGTTCCTGATTAATGATGACGGTAATACTTAACCCTAATAGTAGCACCCCTAAAATGATGTTTACAATTGGTTGTTTCGTTACAAATTTTTTCATGTCATGCCTCCCTTTATTAAGTATTTTATCACATGTTTAGGCAGTTTCATACCGAAATAATGGTTTTTTCCCTTGCCTACTAATATATCAATAGCTTTTATGTGGGTATTTCATCATAAAATGTTACACTACATGTTGTTTCATGTTGTTTAGCAGCGTACATCGCTTGATCAGAGTGACGGATTAAATCATCGATACTTTGGCCATCTTGAGGGGATAAGGCAATGCCGATACTCACTGTCACTTCCAAGGCTTGTTTATTGGGGATTGGTTGTAAAAGCCTCTCAAAGAGATTGTCACAGTATTTTTTGATGGCTTCTTTATCTATAGTATCTAAAATAACAATGAACTCATCACCACCAATTCGGCCGATAACACTTTCTTTGGGTAAGGCTTTGGTCAACCTGTTGGAGATAGTGACTAAGACGCCATCCCCAATATGATGACCATATTGATCATTAATGGTTTTAAAATCGTTTAAATCCAAAAAGAGTACACTAAATGGTAGGCTAGTTACTAGTAAACGATTGTCAATGTGTTCAAGCATATAATCACGGTTATAGAGTCCTGTTAATGAATCAGTCGTTGCGAGAATACGGAGTTGATCGTTACTGTGGTTTAGAGAATCAACGTAGTGTTGAATTTGTGCCATGGCATCGAAATACTCAATAGTATCTTCTTTTTTATAGTTATAGATAATGCCAATCGCAATGCTTATATAGCTGAACAAGTATAAGAAATGGGCAAACCACCAAATTAGCCCCCATGGGGTTGAAATCATGAAAATAACGATGGCTTGAAAAATGAACAGTGTGCCTATTGTGAGCATCAACATAGAAAGGTTGTTTTTGATTTTATAGGAATCATAATAACGGATAGATACAATGCCAATGATAATCAACGTCGTGACTTTGAATAAAATAGTAAACAAGGTATCGCTACCATCAGCTGCTTTAACCGCAGGAAGAATGTGTGGATAATGAACAATGATTAAAGAAAACATCAACAACAAAACCCCTGTTAAGATCATGACATAACGTTTATTTAGTGGATCAGTGTTTTTAATGACAATCCGTGCTGGAACAAACAGCAACACGGCAATCCACAACCGACTCATATCACCAAAGAAGACGAATGCATTGATTTGTTGAGCCGCATTTGTGAAGGTAAAGAGTGAATACCGTGGGGTTATTAAGCCATGAAAAGCGTACAAAATCGCAACACCCATGAAGCCTAGTGCCACCATGAATGTTGTCATATTGTCACTTTTTTTATGTTCTTTAAACGCAAAGACTGCTAAAAGAAAACTTACAAATGCACTGGCAAGCACAAAATAGAAATGGGTTTTAGGCAACATATAAGTAGTGCCTTCAAAAGCTAATAATGCAATGCCTATTACAATAGGCGATATTAAAACAGATAATAAAACAATAAATGGGACTTTAGGGATATTTTTCATCGGCGTTCCTTCTTTCTTCATATAAATGTATCACATCAAAACTAAAGTAAACGATTCAAAAATATGCTGCTTATTATCCCCTTACTTGTATATTAGCATGATACACTCTAATATTTATATTTATTCTTTTTTTATTCATCGCATATATAAAATTAATGTGAGAATCTCAAAATGTTATTGCCTAAGGCAAGGGATTAACGTATAGTTAAATTATAATAAATATTTCGGAGGGAACTATGGGAAAAACCATTGATATTGAGGCACTTGAAGCCTATATCACGAAAAAAACCATGGCGCATAAAAACATCCATGGCTTTAGTATTAACATTTTACACAACAATGAACATATAGCCATCGCTAAAGGGAACCTAACTGGTGATAAACGCTTCTTTGCGGCAAGTGTCACCAAATTATTTGTGACGACACTTATACTTAAACTCATTGAACAAAACAAACTATCTTTAGATGATCTGTTAGTGAAACAC
>PWOH01000084.1 GCA_003557505.1 Mollicutes bacterium
ATGTATTCTTATATTAAATCTACAAATCAAAATAAACCTCATGACGGTCTTTTTACATTATAATAACTGATAAGCCTAATGATAAACAGCGCGTATATGTCGTATTTATGCTTTTTTTGGTTATAGATTTGATTTTTGAAGTGTTACTTCATGTTTTACACTGGCTAATTATTTTAAAATATTAATAACAAGCCATATTTTTAGGTGAATACTATGAAAAAAACTTTTTTAAACATGCCCATAAATCTTATTGAAACAGGAAACAAGATTAAACAGTATAGAGAAAAACTTAATCTTAGTGTTTCTGATGTTATTGCGCAATTAAACTTAAGTGATAAGTATGATTATATTGCTTGGGAAAACGGTCAATCTTTGCCTGATCCAGATACATTTATAAACATGTGTCATCTATTTTCAGTTATGCCAAGTGACATCATTAAAATCAATGATTTTAAAAAATAAGTATGATATAATTTATGTGATGGTTACATCCAACTAGCCCCAGAGAAGACGACAAAATCTTGTAGGTCTGATATTAGGAGGCACGAATGACTAACCATCACTTAAGCTCCAACGCTCTTGGTCAGAATATTTTGAGCTTTCGAAAGGCTAAAAAATATTCCAGAGAAACGTTTGCTGAACTGACCGGTGTTAGTTCAAGGATGGTTTACGATTGGGAGAATGGGGTTTCTAAGCCTAGCCTTGATAGAATAGTCGTGATTGCGGTTGTTCTTGAGGTGACGCTTGACAGCATGTTTACCGTGAGGTAAGCGTGCTGTTTTTCTTTTTGAAGTGTCACTTCATGGTTTAAGTTGTTTGCTTCATATACAATCGTACTTGGCTATCAAATATCTTGTAAAGGGAGTGTTAGTTTTGAGCACAGCCGCACTATATCCAATGTTTGATGATATTATCGGACTTGATGAGGAAATTGAAGAGCTTAAGTTACTGATTGAAATGCTTCAAAAGCCCACACAATATAAGGAAATAGGGATTTCCTTGCCAAAAGGCATTTTATTACACGGCAAACCTGGTAATGGCAAGACGTTACTCGCAAGAGCATTAGTTAATGAACTGAGTTTGCCTGTGCATCTAGTCACAACAGCAAATGTTGAACAAAAAGTTGCTGAAAATGGTTTTAAAGAAAACTTAGAATCGATCTTTGATAAAGCGGCCGAAAACACACCTAGTATCATCTTCTTTGATGAATTTGATTCCTTTCTAGGGTGTGATCAGTTTGGGGATGTTGATAAAGATAGGTTGAATCAAACTTTGACCTTACTTGACGGTTTCAAACAATATGATGACATCATCATCATGGCAGCGACTAATAACTTTGATGCTTTACCTGCAGCGATGATACGTTCAGGTCGGTTCGACAAGAAATATCACTTCAGTAAACCAAATCAAGCGAGTCGTGTTAAAGCCATTAACTTATACTGTTCAAACATAACATTTGACCAAAGTGATACAGTTGAAAGTGTTGGCTATATCATGGAAGGTTTGAGCATCGCAGATATTAAACAAGTTTGTAACGACGCCATGATAAAAATGATTAAACATAATAAAAAGACACTTAATGAAGCAGACTTCACCGATGCGGTTGATAGATTAACACTAGGTATTTGGAAAATGAATGAAGATAGAGATGATGAAACCTTACTAAAGATAGCCATCCATGAGACAGCGCATGCCATGGTTCATCAAGTCGTCGGTGGAAAAAATAAGTTCGTTAGACTGAGCATCACTAAACATGAACAAATACAAGGCTTTTTCAGAAAAGCCCTACTCGTGAAAAACCATGCCACTAAAAAAGACATCATGAATGAAATCACCATTGGTTTAGCTGGATATGCGGCGGAAAAAGTGTTTTATGGGGACGTTTCACTAGGTTCTTCTAGTGATTTAAGAACAGCCTCTGATATGGCACGAAAAATGGTTGAACATTATGGTATGAGCGATTTGGGTCCGGTCTCATTCGCAATTAACAATGAAGGCTACCCTGTAGATAAACTATCTGAAACGACAAAGGGTTTAATGGATGAGCAAATCAAGCAAATCATGCATACATGCGAACAAAGAGCCATGAACATTGTCTTAGAGCACCAAAAAACGATTGAGCTTATCGCTAAGGAACTTAAAGAAAGAAAACTCATGTCAAAAAATGAGTTTGAACACCTTTTAAATCAAGAAGCCATAACCACATAAAGCCATCAAGCGATTGTCATATAAAAGAAGCCACCCAGAGCATGGGTGACTTCTTTTTTTACTTTGACCTTGATTGTGTTAGCTATTGAGGTTTTCTTTTTGGTTTGGTGTCTTTTTCTTGCAGTTTTCTTAAAAGGGTATTGTTTTCTTTTTGGAGTCTAATGATTTCATCATATTTTTCAACTTGATGGTTGATTTCTATCAATCTTAAAGCTTTATCAGCTTTTCTTTCAACGTTATTGTGATTAAGTTTTAATTTTTCCATACCTTGTGATAACTTTTTATCGAGTGATTTTGAGCCTTCGTTTATATTATGTAGTAGTTTTTCGAACCGTTTCATTTTATTGACGATGTTAACCAAATCATCTTCCGCTGTTTTTCTAATGGTTTGAATATGGATGATTTGATCTTGAATATCGTTTAATGAATTAAGCATATGTTTGGTGGTCTGTTTATAATCTTTTTGCGCTTCTTTCAATTTAGTATGATCAAAGATTTCTAAGTAAGTATCTCTAACATTAGCTGAGTCATTTTTTAATGTTTGAATGACCTGTGTTATGTTCCCTATTTGATCAATCACTTCATGGAGTGATTGATATGAATGTTCAAGTGTCTTAGATAAATCTTTTAGTACCACTGATTGTGTTGGTTCAGTCATGTTACATCCCTTCTTTCATTTGGTTTATTTTTCTAATGGCCGCTTCTTTTTGAACATCGCTAATCATGGCAACCGCATCATTTAAAAGCGTGTAATAAATGTCTCGCTTTTCATATGGTTTTAACATCTCATTAATCTTTTTATTTTTCATTTGTTCAATTAAATAATCATAATTGAATGATGCGAGTTTATAACCAATCAGTAATTCAAAAATTGGTAGTTTTTCTGTATACCTTAAAGCATAGGCTAGATGTTCATTATGGTGATAAAGCATTAACACTCCTTGTTCAAACTCACCCTTTTGAATATGTCTATATGCTTTACATATATTCGCTTGATTTGAATCATCTAACTGCCAATACATCGTCATAGCACGTTCATAGTCGCCCTCATTAAAGTGTTTCTTAGCTTGTTCACGTCTGTTTTCTTCTGTATCATAATCTTGAATATTCATTAAGGTTTCAAGATTATCATCAACGATTTCAAATAAAGGTTTCAGTGTTGATATGATTTGTGTTTCTTTATCTTCATAAATGAAGACATTGTATTTTGCACGTGTCATGGCCACATATAGTAAGTTAAAGTAGTACATATACTTTGTAATGATGGCTTTATCTTTTACTTTGGGTGAATCCATGATATTGTCCCATACATCTTTTTCATCGGTGACGATATTATATAGAATGGCTTTAGAGAATTCCCTACCTTTTACCTCTTGAACCGTGAAAATGTTGGTTTCTTGTTCAATGGGTACTTCTAATTCAGCTTTGAGACGTTTTTTAGCCATGATATCACTAACAATAATCGCAACATTTGGCACATTAAGCCAAAAGGTTATGTTCTTAAGCACACGGTTTTTTTCGCTGTTGATTAAAAAAGGCGTGCTGGCTAATAATTCTTCAGCTTTACTAACTTCATTAATGTCGTCAGTATAGGTTCCTAGTTTTTCTTGGCGAATTGATAATAGTGTTGTGATGATATCTAAAATACGTTGACCGTTTCGGTAGTTTTGATTTAAGACCACATCCGCATTTAAGTTAATGCCTTTAAAGCGCTGTTTATATAGCGCGCCAACGCGCCCCTTTACAAACAACGTAGGATTGATGATTTGTGAGACATCACCCGTCATCATCACTTGTGATGGGGTGTCTGCTAGTTCAATCAGGCTTAATATTTGGACTTCTGAGAGATCTTGGACTTCATCAATGTAGATATAATCATACGGTAAGATTTCATCAGCGGCGATTTTTTGTCTTAATAATAACGCTAAATCATTATCATCAACTAACTGATGTTTTTTTAAATATGGTTGATAGATGGTTTCGACAAACTGATAGATATGACGCTTCGTTTCCACATCAAACATTGAGTATTTATCGCTTAAACCATGTAAGTATGTCTCTAAATCGATGAGTGGTTCAGATAAATCTTGATGCTGCATCAATGCTTTAATATGGGTTTGATCCGTTTCTTCTATTGAGAAGAAAAATCTTTCAACATCGCTAATACGGTAGTTTGATTGTGAGCCTTTTTGTTTCTCGATGAGACCTTCGCTCATCCATTCTTTAATTTGGGGTTTATCCACATGATTTCTCAGCTGGTTTAACTCAAGATTGCGGTAGTAATTACCAGCGTATCCTTTAATGATGCCTCTAATCTCAGTCCATAAATCAATTGGGCTAATCTGCCTTAGATAATCATAACGGCTTAGGTGATTTTCTTCTTTAAGCCATGTTAGAAAACGTTCAAAGGACATAAAGTTGACATCGTTTAAACTCGACTCATCTAACATGAATGTGCTTAAATCATAAAACGTTGTTTCACCTTTTAATTCAGGCATGTTTTCATATTGTTGATATAATCTAAGTGCCGCTTCTTTTAACATGGGTGTAAATGTGATATACAACTGCCTACAATCATCATGAGCATGATTTAAAGCTTTAGCGATTTCAACTAAAGTTTTACCACTACCGGCACTACCCATTAGCAGCATCGGACCCGGTGTTTCTAACGCTTCACTTTGTGTGCCGTGTAAATGGTATAAAAACTGATTATCATTCTCAGTAAGCTTACTTCTTAACGCATCAACGGATAGTGGTTGATTCATTGGAATAAACCTTTGATACCGGGTATCATCAACAGTGCTTTGAGTCTTAGGCTCTGACACAGGTGAGATAATATCCCTATTTTCACTCATCACTTGCTTGTCTAATCTTCGACCCACATCCCCTTGCTCATCATGTTCAGTGACTTCAAGTAATGCAATTTCTGATTTTAATGGAAAGATGCTATTATCTGGCATAAATTTAAACAAACAACGGTATCCACTAGATAATCTAAACTTAAACACATCTTGTGTGCTTTTTAGTTTTTCTGTCCTGTATTTATGCCTGATCTGATCAGTGATTTTTCCAGCTTGATGGACATCGTTAACAAAATTTGTGATGTCTTGATACATCTCTTCCCGTTTATTAGAAGCGATGTTTTTAAATAAGCGCTTTTCATTGGCTGTAACAAACACACTATGCCCTCCCTTACATCATTTTATGATTCATCACTTTTTGGTTGATATTTCATGATATGTAACAATAAGTCTTCATCATCCCCTAATGCTTTTTTAGTTAGTAATTTCAATAATAACTGCGTGTATACACTAGAGTTTTGGTAATTAAGCGTTGTAATGTGTTCCATGAGTGTACTACTAGAGGAACTTTTTTGATTAGTCTTTTGTACATTGGTTGATTTTGTTTTTGGATTTATGGCATTTTGCCAAAGCAACTTAAAATTATAAGCAAGTTTTAAAGAAAATTCTTTTTCATGCATGACACCAGGGTGAACCTCGTAAATTTCAAAATACTCCTCAGGCATTGTACCTGGATGAGTCTCATTACCTAAAGCTTCTTTTAAAATAGGATAAGACTTTATTTCATGTTTTTGAACCAGTTTCTCAACTCTTAGAACTTCATTGAACGTGAGATAGCCATAAATTTCAGCAATCTGTGTTTTGACATTCGATGGTAATGCTTCTGTGTGAAGTTTAAAATAATTGTAGATGGTTTGTCTTTTAACACCAAAGTAATCTGCCATGTCGGTAATGCGTAGTTCATACTTCTCTTTAGCATAATAGAGAATGTTATAAAAATCATAGTCAATTTTATGATTTTTTTGCCATGCAATGATGTCTTGATCGTCTTCAAAAACATCAATAAAGATTTTTTTCATCTAATCACCTCATACATATTTTTACACTATTTTTACACTTTGTCAACGATTTTCGTAAAATTATAAACTTTAAGCGTGAAATATGCGTAAAATAAACGGATTGTCCAAGGTCATTGTAACTATAAATGAGTTTAAATAATCAAATTTTATATTCAAGCTCTTTTTTTAGGAATAACGGATAATTTATTATCGTTAAGAAGTTTTCTATAAAGCCATAATGTTGGTAAAAAGTCGAAAAATATGCCTAACCCAAACAACATCGCGACACTAGTCAAACTGGGTACGAAAATACCAAGTTGATATAAGACAAATGCGCCTCCATAAAATATGATATTTACAATGATTGATTGATACAATAGGTAGTCCGTTTTACCAACACCATAAAAAGTAGAATCTAGAATATTGTTATAAGCAAACACAACATAAAAGCCAAGTTGAATAATCACCAAATATAACACAGTTTCATAGTTATCTAAATTCATCACATGTTTCAAAAAAAGAGACCAAAACGGCATCGTCACTAACCATATCAACATGATAGCTGTTGTGAGCGTTAAATACCCTAATGTGTTATTCTCAATATTTTGTTTATCTTCAGCCACCTCTTTTTTAATCACATCTCCAAGTACAAGGACGGGCATTAAAAGCCACCCCCAAATAAAATTATTCCCTGTCCAGAATGTGCCTTGTTCTTGTACAACATTCATCAGTCTTACGATCATAAGCATAAAAGCAAGATTTCGTATCAGTGATTCCAAACCTGAAAACATTCCTACTTTAAACCAACGTTTTGCCCAAGAAAAATCTAATGGATTTTTTCTAGTCAATATGTTTATATTTTCTCGTTTTAGTACCAAAAAAACAACAACTAAAATGATTACATTTACAATCATGTTACTATACGCAATACCGACAACACCTAAATTTAATGAGAATGAAAGTTGACTAATAAAGAAAATATCAAAAAATATTGTTAATAC
>PWOH01000115.1 GCA_003557505.1 Mollicutes bacterium
TAGACGCCATAAAAATAATGATTTGTGCTACATTATTCCCCGCCAAATAACACGTTAATAAAATATGAAACTTTTCAGTAAAAACCATTAAACAAGTGTAAAATATTAACCAATTCTTTAGCATACCCCTAACAAACTTTAAAAGGATGTGTCCATATGATTAAACAATTGCTTCCCACAAACTCAAAGCACCTTCAGCAAACAGTAACATTACTCCAAAATATTTTTCCGTGGTATTACACATCAAAATCCTTTACCTTAGATGAGTTAAAAACACTGTGCGAAAAAAATAATGTAGTATTTGTATATTTGGAGAATAATCAGGTTGTAGGCATTGTTGGCGCACAACCGCAATACGGAAAAACTGGGTGGGAACTTCATCCTTTGGCTGTAGACAAAAAAGTACGCGGAAAAGGGATAGCTACCATGTTAATGAAAACCGTTGAAGATTATGTCATTGAATACGGTGGGATTATTCTTTACCTTGGAGCCGATGATGAGCATTTTCAAACATCACTTTCACAAAGTGATCTATTCGAAGATCTTTTTAGTGCCATTAAAAACATCAAAAACTTAGACAACCATCCTTATGAGTTTTACCAAAAACAAGGCTACACGATTGTTGGGGTTATTCCTGATGCAAACGGGTTCAATAAACCCGATATTATGATGGCAAAACGATTGATCAATCCGCCTAAAGCATAATGAGAAACCGCTTATTTTAATATGACATTTTCATGCCATAACTTCATAAATTTATTATAAGTAAATGAAAAAAAATAGTGAATGATAAATAAATTATTCTTTTAGGTTTAAATCATAGATATCCTATGTTAACATGATGCACAAGAATGTATTATAAGGAGTAAATATTTATGAAGAAAAGATTTCTACTGATTGTACCTCTAGCACTCATACTCATTGGAGGACTTGCTGCTTGCGGAGATAATGGAGATGAAGTAATTGCAACCGTTGGTGACGAAGAGATTATGGAAAGTGAATGGCAAGACACCGTTGATCAAATGTCAATGCAATACGAACAGTTCGGCATTGATTTAGATTCTGAAGAAGGCGCTCAATACCGTGTAATGATTGAAGAACAAGCCCTTGAGTCTTTAATCCAACAAGCCGCGCTTGTTCAAGTCGCTAAATCTGAAGGCATTGATGTCAGTGAAGAAACACTAGATGAAGAATTAGAAACCTTTATAGGACAATATCCAAGTGAAGATGATTTCCATGCTGCGCTTGAAGAAAACGGATATACTGAAGACGACTTCCGTGAAATGTTAAAAGAAGAAATGATTGTTGAGCAATTTATTGACCAACAAATTGACGAGGTAGAAGTCGATCAAGAAGACATCGAAGAACGTTACGCACAATATGTAGGTGAAGCTGAAGCTCAAGGTGAAGAACCTGAACCATTTGAAGAAATTGAAGATCAATTAGAAGAACAAGTCGTTCAGGAACAAGAACAAGAACAAATTCAAGTCATTGTAGAAGATGTACTTGATCAAGTTGAAATTGAACGTCATGTTGAACTTGGCTAACAAAAAACTATAACTTAACCAATTAAAACGATTCAGTAAAAAACTGAATCGTTTTTTTATGTATATACAAGAGTTAGTATGCGAATTATAATCAAATTTTTATTGTTTAGAGACAGATCGGCCATACTTAAAAGTTTTAGACGGGTATTTTAGATGGCTATATTAGAGAGTTTCAAGCCTGACATCACTCATTTTTGCTTGCAATATGATAATTATAAGCTAAGGGTGTTCTTGTAACCAGTGAACTTTCAACTTTCTGTTTGAATATAATGAATGCGACTAATAATGTCACAAATTCTGCAACAACAAATGAAAACCACACCCCATTAATGCCAATAATATGCCTGAACAAGATTGCGGTTGGAATAATAATGAAAACCCCTCTTAATAGGACAATTATTAATCCTAAACGTGGGCGTTCTATCGCCGCGAAAAATGCTGAATATAAAATATTAAACCCCGCAAAAAATAGACCAATGAAGTAAATTCGTATACCTGTTACCGCTAAGTTTTGTAAAACTGGATCATTATCTCGGTTAAACAACCTAACAATCGGATCACCAAACATATAGAATAGACTATAAATCACAGTGGATAACCCCAGTAGAACAAAAATAGCTAATGCTAGGTTTTTCTTGAGTGTCACTGTATCACCTTTTGAATAGGCTCGTGTCAATAAAGGTTGAACGCCTTGTGAAACGCCGATGAACATCGCAATACTGAGCAAGGATAAATTAGCAATAATCCCAAATGAGGCGACGGCTACCGTTCCTTGCAAGCTATCCAACAGTCGATTGAATAAACTCATTACTAAACTGTATGAAAAATCGACTAAAAAGGTTGGTATACCGAGTAATAAAACAGTTCCCCATAATAGATAAAACTGTTTTACACGACCAAAGCGTACGGTATTTTTCTTTAACACAAAAAACATGAGTAGATATATAAATGCCAACAGTGCAGAAAAAGTCGTAGCAAGTGCTGCGCCAAACATACCTAAGGGAAATACAAATAACAACAGATAATCAAACCCGATATTGGACATACTTGAAGTTATCATTCCACCCATGGCCAATGAAGGTACGCCATCATTACGAATAAACGCAACTAAAATATTATTGGTCAGATAAAGGGGACTAAACACTAATATAACCCGTAAATAATCGGCAGTCATACTGAATGTAGAAGACCCAGGTCGTGCGCCAAGTAATCGCGCAACATCCTCATAAAAAAAGAGACCTGCAGTAATATAAACTAACGAAAAGAGCACTCCAAGTAATGCAGTCGCTGTAAAAACTTGATTGGCTTTATCTTGTTGGCCTTGTGTTTTATAGACATTATACTTAATGGCTCCCCCAATTCCTATCATCATTCCACTAGCATGCGTAATGCCATAGATTGGAATTGCAAAATTTAGCGCCGCTAACCCTTCGTTCCCTAAAGCCTGTGCGATAAATACTGTATCTATGAGAATGTAGAAAGAAAGTCCCAGCATCCCTGCGACATTAAAACTTACATATTTAAAAAACATCTTCTTCCGTCCACTCATCATTTCACATCCATTATGGAAAAGTCTCCTACTATTATACATGATTTTAAGTCTTTGTAAAAAATTAATCATCCATGCTCACCTCTGTGGCAATAAAATTAAACGAAATTATAAAATATCATTTGATGACAAATGTCACTATAATTATTATTTTTGATTTGATAAAGTAAGTGTGAGGTGATAAAAATGAAACTAATAAAAAGATTTTTCTTGATTTTTGGGATACTTATTGTCTTATTATTAAGCGGACTGTTCATAAACAATACCCTTCAATCAAGAAATGAACTCGGCAATTTATCAGAAAACGGGGAACGTATTCAAACAGACTACGGAGATTACCATGTCCATACACAAGGTGAAGGCGAGCCCATTGTATTCTTATCGGGACTTGGGACTACCTCCCCATACTATGACTTTAAACCTTTAATTGATTACTTAGATGAATCATATAAAATCATAGTCATTGAAAAACCTGGCTACGGATACAATGATTCAAATACTCGTGATAAGTCATTGGAGACTGTTGTTAGTGGATTACAAGCAGTCAGTGAAATCATTGAACTCTCGGAACCTTTCACAATAATGGCACATTCAATGGGTGGTATGGAAGCTATTCATTGGGCACAAAAATCGCCTGACAGTATTAAACAAATTGTCGCCATTGATCCTGCGATTGCGCCGATGATATTAGAGGAACATACACCTACCCCGAATATTATTGAAAGGAACCTTCAATACTTAATCGGCAGTCTCGGAGTTTCTAGGTTCATGGAAGATGAAGATCTCTATGATGCCTTACCGATCTTGAAATATAATGAATTTAGCGAAAATGAAAAAGAGAGTATTAAAGCTCAGTTTCATGGGAAAATGTTTAATCGAAACATTGTTCGAGAAATGAAAGAACTCTATAACAATGCCGAAATTATCACAGAGAAAGACCGTCCACTAGATACCCCAGTATTACTATTATTAGCACAGGAAAACTTAGACTCTAACGAGGATGCTGAAGACATTTTTATTGATTATTTTAATGACTTTACCATGGTAGAAACTCACATTCTCCCCACCGATCACTACATTCATCATGAATATCATCGGGAAATCATTGATCACTTCATAGATTTCACCACAGATTAGTCTATAAACCTAACTCCAAAGTGATTCGACTTTGGAGTTTTTTCTTTAAAAAATTTATTGTGAAAACCGCTCTATAAATCTATACTATAACTATACGTACACACAAACTAATTGATGCGGGAGGCAAAAATGAATAATAATTATTATGTGGAAACTTCTAAAACGTTTAAAGTAGATGATCTTAAAGCAGTGATTGCACTAGACAAGCTTGTTTATCCTGAAGATCTTCAAGGCGTTTTTGAAGAAGAAAAAGCACGGTATGAAAAAGTTCCTGAATCATTTCTTTTTTTGAAACACAACGAGAATATTGTAGGCTATTTTTGTGCGTTTCCAATTACTAAAACGCTTAGGAATCGTATGTTGAAAGAGAATCGTCTTTTTGACAATGATATTACGCCTAATGATATGGAAGTCTTCGCTATCAATAATCATCACTCTTTATTCATTATATCTATCGTGGTGCATCCAAATCATCGTGGTGCCCCCGCCAAATTATTATTAGACGCTTTTTATGAACACGTCAACTCACTCCAAAACAATGGGTTTTTGATAGATGATTTAATGGCGTATGCAGTATCAGGAAAAGGCGCTTCAACATTAACACGGTACGGGTTAAAACCTTTAAAAGAAGTTGAAAAAGGTTATACAATGTATTATGGAACCTATAGTGATTTCAAAGGCGGTAAAAGCGATGTTAAAAAGTGATGTATTCATTATTTATCCCGCACATTATGAAAACGCCTTAAAATTTCCTGAGAACCCTGAGGACGCCACTAGTAATTTTACTAAAATGATGCATGAAACAACAAACTATGAACTAGTCAACCGATTTTGTAAGCATATCGAACGCTACAAAGTCGCAGATGTAACCTTTCAAATACGCAGTGATGATTTAACTAATCCAAAAACATTGGGCACTGTAAAGGCTGAATGTATGCTTTCTGTGATTAAAAGTATTTCACTTGTAAATGTCACCTTTCGTATTGACGCCTACCAAGAAAACGCAACAGTATTGCTCGATCAAATCTCTCGCGAAGATTTGCAAGTTATTATTGAAAATAAAACTCTTTCTTTGTCTGAGTATCTATCAAAAACTTATAACATCATAAAAAATGGTGAAGCTAAAATTACGATGACACAAAACGAGCGTGCATCCTTGCAAGATCGTATGTATTACTTAGCTGCTGAATCAAATTGTTCTGAGGCTATCAATGCTCAGATTACCTCAAGAAAACTCAAAAGACAGGCACAACAAAACCTCGCAGTTTATGATTTCAGTGAAATCTACATGTCTGAAAACGTGATTTATCAAGTGTATCAAAACTACGATAAAGATGAAGATGAAAAATTATACTACGAGAGTTTATTAGTATTTATCGTTGAGTTATTAGTATTTCAAATCTCAGCCATTAATAGAACCAACTTAGAAGTTGAAAAAGTCTTAAAAACACAAAAGGATGTTTCTATTAAGAAGGTCAATGTTTTACTTAGTCAATTCGCTAAAACAATGGGACTTTGGGAAAATAAGTTATTCCGTTATCCCAACACACAAAATATCTATGACAATATGAGAAGTCGATTCCAACTTGCAAATATACGTGATAATTTTAGGCATAACCATCAACATCTCAATGATATTGTTCATGTACGTAACGTACATAATTCTTTAATAGAGTCTAAAATATTATTCGCCATTGCCATTGCGTTATTTTCCAAAGAAATCTTCAATCTTTCTGTGAATATCTACCAACGCGGTATTGCGGATGTACTTTTAAAACCTTTAGGTATTTTTTCATCAATCAGTGTACTGATTATAATATTACTATATTTACTGTACAATCGTATCATTAAAAGTCGGGCGTAAACTCACTACTATAAAAAAGACTTAGTCTATCACTGATAAAGCGGATAGACTAAGTCTTTTGTATTAACTCTATAGGTATTTAAGCATGGTATAGGACTTATAATTTATTGGATTGTTCTCTCTTATAAAAACAACATGAAACCCTATTTTTTCATAAAACCCTTTGGCCTGGAATTCACAAGTCCCTAGCATCACATATTCATAACCTTTTTCTTTAGCATAACCAAGTGCGCGCAAGGTTAAGTTTTTGCCAATAGATTGATTACGGTGTTTTTTATCAACCACTAAACGACTGATATAAAGCATATGTCCGTAGCCTTCACACACAATACCGCCAACACAACGGTTATTAATTAAAGCGGCCATATTAAAGCGATCACTAATCCCGGAAATGTTATGGGTGGTATTGAAATCTTGAACGGAAGCTTTAAGTTGATTTTGATAGTGAAGCACGGGTTCTTTCATGCAAATTACAGCGTATTCATCGTTTATTTTTAAATCATTGCCTACATAATGTAAATAATAATAGGTTTCAACGTTAGTTGTTTTAACAGTTTTAGATAGGGTGAATCCTACTTTAATGAATGCCTTATATTGTGACTCAACCGTTGTAAAAAACTTAAACCCCTGAACTTTGTCTTTATAAGCGTTCCACGCAGCGTTGATTAATGCGTTCAAAACATCAATATTTTCATAAAAAACATTATCTACAGAAAGCCAATCCCAAAAATAACTGACTTCCAAAGCCCCCACTAACACATCATTGTTTAGTGCATAAAAATATAGCTTGGAATACGTTTTGTTATCAGAAAATTTAGCATTATAGCGCCGCAACATCGATGTAATTTTTTCATCGTATTGTTGGTTATCATATTGTTTGTATTCAACCATCATAAATTACTCCTGTTTATGTATTTTCAGGAATTATTCTTTCCTTTAACAACCGATA
>PWOH01000029.1 GCA_003557505.1 Mollicutes bacterium
AGACATCCTTGTTGATCGTCTAAAACGTGAATTCAAAGTTGAAGCCAATGTTGGCGCACCACAAGTTTCCTACCGTGAAACCTTTACACAAGAAGCTGATGTCGAAGGGAAATTCGTTCGTCAGTCAGGTGGTCGTGGACAATATGGTCACGTTTGGGTCAAATTCGAACCAAATGAAGATGAAGGCTTCCAGTTTGTGGATAAAGTTGTTGGTGGAGTTGTCCCACGTGAATATATCCCAGTCGTTGGAAAAGGACTTGAAGAATCACTACAAAATGGTGTAATCGCTGGTTACCCAGTAATCAATGTAACGGCAACACTACATGATGGGTCATACCATGATGTTGACTCTTCTGAGGCTGCCTTTAAAGTAGCAGCATCACTTGCCGTACGTAACGCAAAGGATAAAGTTAAACCAATCTTACTTGAACCGATTATGTCAGTTGATGTCATCACACCTGATGATTATCTAGGGAACGTTATCGGTGACTTAACAGGACGCCGTGGTAAAGTTGAAAGCCAAAATGAGCGCGGAAACGCTCATCAAATCAAGGCTTTTGTTCCACTAAGCGAAATGTTTGGTTATGCGACTTCACTACGTAGTAATACGCAAGGTCGCGGGAACTATACCATGCAATTTTCACACTATGATCCAGCACCAAAATCAATTAGTGAAGAAATCATTAAAAAGCGTAATGGCTAATTGATTTAACTTGCAATATGCACTATAATACGATAAAATATCAATGATATAAGAACCAATTAAAGGAGGAAATAACGAAATGGGAAAAGAAAAATTTGAACGAAAAGGAACACATGTCAATATCGGTACAATCGGCCACGTTGACCATGGTAAAACAACTTTAACTGCTGCAATCGCAACAGTTTTACACAAAAGAGGAATCGGTGGAACTAACGCCTCTGACTATGCTTCTATTGATAATGCCCCTGAAGAAAAAGAAAGAGGTATTACAATCAATACAGCTCATATCGAGTATTCAACTGAAAAGCGTCACTATGCGCACGTCGACTGCCCAGGACATGCTGACTACGTTAAAAACATGATCACTGGTGCTGCACAAATGGATGGATCAATCCTTGTTGTAAGTGCTGCAGACGGACCAATGCCACAAACTCGTGAACATATCCTTCTTAGCCGCCAAGTAGGTGTCCCTAAGATTGTTGTATTCATGAATAAAACAGACCAAGTTGACGACGAAGAGCTTCTTGAGCTTGTTGAAATGGAAATCCGTGAACTTCTTAGTGAGTATGACTTCCCAGGTGACGATGTACCTGTAATCGCTGGTTCTGCGCTTAAAGCGCTTGAAGGCGACGAAGCTCACGAAGACAAAATTATTGAACTTATGGATGCTGTTGATGAGTACATCGACGATCCAGTTCGTGAAACTGACAAGCCATTCCTTATGCCAGTTGAGGACGTATTCAGCATCACAGGACGCGGTACAGTAGCGACCGGTCGTGTTGACCGCGGAAAAGTAAAAGTCCAAGACGAAGTTGAAATTGTTGGTATTAAACCAACGCGTAAAACTGTCGTTACTGGTGTTGAAATGTTCCGTAAGCTTCTTGATGAAGCTGAAGCGGGTGACAACATTGGAGCATTGCTTCGTGGGGTTACACGTGAAGATATCCAACGTGGACAAGTACTTGCTAAACCAGGAAGTGTTACACCACACACTAACTTCCGCGGTGAAGTTTATGTACTTAGCAAAGAAGAGGGTGGACGTCATACGCCATTCTTCTCTAACTACCGCCCACAATTCTACTTCCGTACCACTGACGTTACCGGTGTAGTTGAACTCCCAGAGGGTGTTGAAATGGTTATGCCTGGCGACAATGTGGAAATGAATGTAGAGTTAATCTACCCAATCGCGCTTGAGCAAGGAACTAAGTTCTCAATCCGTGAAGGTGGACGTACTGTTGGTGCCGGTGTAGTAGCCGAAGTCATCAAGTAATTCAAATACTCATAATAAGCACTCCTTAACCGGAGTGCTTTTTTTACACATTTTGCACGCATTTTTTGCATGGTAAGTACTATTAATTGTTAAGTGTGTTCTTCCTTGATATAATACGGTTATTCAAGAGGTGAGCATATGAAAAAAATACTATTATATAGCTTAGGTGGCATTGTGTTCATAGGGCTTTATTTATTAATTATCGAAGTGAATGTTTTACAGTTAAGCGTCCCAGTATTAATGCTGTTACGATTGATAGTTTTTACTGTCATCGTCATAAGTGCACTTTATCACTTGAATCCTGAGAAAATGATTATATTTCCCCTGCTTGTCTTGGCATTCAACGTCATGCTAATCATTATTGCCATTATCGCAACTATAGATCCAATTATATTCACTATATGGATAATGATTTTATTTACATGGCTTATTTTTACGTTTATTCTTTACTACGTTTTCCAACGATTACGCATGCACAAGCAACTTGATAAGTACCGCAAACCTTCACAAGAGTGAAGGTTTTAACAACTTATAAAAGGCACGTTATATTTTTTTTAGCTCGATATTTGTTACAATAAAGATAAGGAGTGAATTTGATGTTGATAGATACCCATGTGCATCTGAATAATGATGCCTTATATGAAAACGTAGAACACTATATTAAAAAAGCCACTGATGAAGGTGTTAAGACCTTTATTGTAATTGGATATAATCCAATGATGAACGAACGCGCGATTAAAATCGCTGAAACCTATGAGAATGTTTATGCATCGGTTGGGATGCATCCCACGTATGTGAAAGATATGCAAAAAGGCGACGTAGAATTATTCACTAAACAACTCTCACACCCTAAAGTAAAAGCAGTTGGGGAATGTGGACTTGATTATCACTGGGATAAAGAAAACCCTGAGGCACAAAAGGAAATGTTTGCCAAACAAATTGAACTTTCTAAAGCCTTGGATATGCCCATTAGTATCCACATGCGTGATGCGACTGAAGATACTTACAATGTTTTAAAGGCGTTTGCGCCTGTTAAAGGCATTATGCATTGTTATAGCGGATCTAAAGAATATGCAGAGAGGTTTCTTGACCTGGGCTTGCATATCTCTCTAGGGGGACCTGTGACGTTTAAAAACGCCAAAAAGCCAAAAGAAGTTGCTAAAATTGTCCCCCTCGATAAATTGCTTATTGAAACCGATGCACCATTTTTAGCGCCTCACCCTTATAGAGGAAAACAAAACGATTCTAGTTACTTGCCGTTAATCGCACAAAGCATCGCTGAACTTAAAAACACTGATTATGAAACCATTGCTAAACATACTACACAAAATGCTAAGAAGTTATTTGGACTGGAGTGATTCCTATGAAAAAACTAATGCTTGTATTTGCGTTAATCATGATGACCCTGACTTTAAGCGCCTGTGATTTTTTGTTTATCGAAGAAGAAACGCAGAATGAAGACCCACCAATATATAATGTTAATGAGTTCACCCGTCAAGAACTGATTGACTTAGTAGAATCGCTAATGGAAGAAAGTTATCATCGCGTTGAATATGATCTTGAATCTTTTGAGGCCGCCGCTGTTGAGATGATTGAATCTCGCCGCGACAGTGTTGTGGGCGTTTCTGCCTCCTCAGGATTTGGCTCAGGCGGAACCGGGTCTGGTGTAATATATCATAAAGAAGGCAACGAATACTATGTGGTAACTAACCACCATGTCCTTCAGCCCGATGGTAGCACTGGGCCACATAGTAATATTGAGATTGTCTATGAACGCAATGGCATGCGTTATACCATCGACAACAATAATACTGAGATTCTCGGCTTAAACGCCACAACCGATTTAGCGGTTATTCGTTTCACATCCAACGAAAACTTTCCAACCGTTGATTTCGCCGATTCTTATGATATAAAAATCGGTCAATTTGCTTATGCGATAGGGAATCCACTTGGCTATAGTTACTTTGGTAGTGTCACCATGGGGATCATTTCTGGACTGGCGCGCTTTGTGCCAGGTTCTCAGTACGAAGTGCCGTTCCTCCAACACGATGTTGCGATATCACCAGGAAATAGTGGGGGCGCTTTATTTAATATTAATGGAGAACTGATTGGCATTAACAATATGAAAATTGTCGATGATGCTACGACTAATATTGGGTTTGCTATTCCTTCCAACACAGTTGCGCGCGTTGTTGATGCGCTGCAAAACGAAGGGGAGTTTATCCGACCATTCTTTGGGATATCAGCTGCTGAAGGTGTTGCGGCCTGTGGACAAGATAGCGGGGTTTGTGTGTCTAGTATTAATCCAGATGGAACCGCGGGTCAGACCTCATTAGAAGAAGGGGATGTTATCGTGGGCTTTAAATTAGAAGAGTGGGATGACTATCAAGAAATCTTAAATTTCAATGAATTACGCGAAGCGATACTCAACTCTAAAGTCGGGGCAAACGTATCGATTCGATACATTAGAGACAATTATGTTTATGAGACAAGTTATGTTGAACTTGTTGTCCATCCCGATGACCGATGATTTCTAGTAATCGTTTAAAAAGCGCGGTGCGAAAACGTCGTTCAACTCGCACCTATAAAAACTGTTCACTTAGCGCTGATGATAAAGTGAAACTACAATCATACATTGATGAAATAAAGACCATGACCGGTCCCTTTTCGACCACCTTTGATACCCTGCAACTAATCGAACAATCAACCGGAAAAGCCGAAAAGATTGGGACTTACGGATTTATTAAACACGCTCCGGCATTTATTGTAGGGGCCACTAAAAACACGAAACCGCATTTAATTGATTATGGGTATCTTTTTGAAATGCTTATATTAGAATTAACAGAGAATAACTTTGGGACGGTGTGGCTCGGTGGTACATTTAAAAGACCAAGATTCGATGCCTTAATCAAAGACGATAATTACTTTATTCCCGCCATCACACCAGTGGGCTATAAGCATGCACGTCATTCTATGAGGGAATATGCAATTCGCAAAATCGCGAGTGCGGATTCAAGAAAAGATTTTGGCGATCTCTTCTTTGAATACCCTGCCATGGTCAGTTTGAAGCGTACCGATGAACCTAGATTGGCTAAAGCTTTGGATATGGTTCGAGGCGGACCTTCTGCCTCAAACAAACAACCTTGGCGCATCTATCATAAGAAGAACACGTTGCATGTCTATTTAAAAAAGGATCCCAAGTATAATGCTATGCTTAAATACGATATTCAATACCTAGACATTGGCATTGCACTATGTCATTTAGAAATTGGTCTAAAGACCCACGATTTTTCATTTAAACGCTTTGATGAGGCACCAAATATTGAACTTGACAATCATGAATACATCCTCTCTTATAAAATCAAACGCTTGAAACATTAAATGCGTTGTATTTTTTCCGCGTTTATAATACAATGTAGAAAGCGAACCAAAGGAGATGATTATTTATGGCACTTACTGCTGGAATTGTGGGGCTCCCAAATGTTGGGAAATCCACACTCTTTAACGCCATAACGAAAGCTGGAGCTCACGCTGCAAACTATCCATTTGCGACCATAGATCCGAATGTAGGAATCGTGAATGTTCCCGATGAAAGACTGCATAGTATTTCAAACATTATTAACCCCAAAGAAATCGTACCAACCGGTTTTGAGTTTACCGATATTGCCGGATTGGTCAAAGGCGCATCAAAAGGTGAAGGATTAGGGAACCAATTTCTATCTCATATTCGTGAAGTCGATGCGATTGTACATGTTGTACGATGCTTTGAAGATGGCGATGTTGTCCATGTCGATGGTAATATTGACCCAATCCGCGATATGGAAACCATCAACACCGAGCTTATTTTTGCGGACTTGGATGTTGTGGAAAAACGCTTACCCAAGATTGAAAAGAAAGCCAAACTAAAAGTTGATAAGGATATCGAACAAGAATACCTTCTTTTAAAGAAAATCTATGAAACGTTAATGGATAACTTACCGATTCGTAGTATCAACTTTAACGACAATGAGTATAAAATGATAAAACATTATGGCTTTTTAACGTTGAAACCACTAATCTATGTCTGTAATGTCAGTGAAGACATGATTCAAAATGATGAATCTAGTGTGTTTGTTGATCAGGTGTTCAAACGTGCAAAAGAAGAGAATGCAAAAGCGATTACCATAAGTGCTCAAATCGAAGCGGAGATGAGTGAACTCGATGACGATGAAAAACAAGAGTATCTCGAATCTATGGGACTTTATAAAAGTGGCTTGGATGCACTCATAAACGAAAGTTATGAATTACTTAACCTGCGGACATTTTTTACCGCTGGTGAGAAAGAGGTTCGCGCTTGGACCTATAAAAATGGCATGACTGCCAAGCAATGTGCGGGTGTCATTCATTCTGATTTTGAGAAAGGCTTTATCCGTGCCGAAACCGTCAGTTACAATGATCTGATGACTTTCGGTTCAATGCAAAAAGCTAAAGAAGCTGGAAAAATGCGTCTTGAAGGCAAGGAATACCTTGTTAAAGACGGCGATATTTTACTTTTCCGTTTCAATGTTTAATAAAAGGAGCTATAAACCATGACTGAACTAGAAACTTTAATGAATTATTTAACGCTTACGATTATGTTGTTTTTTATAACGTTTTTCCTCGATATTTTTTATCAGTATATTCGTTATAAAATGATAACCCCTCGTAAAATGCTTTCACACAAAAAGGGTGGAATCTTCGAACATTACAAAATTGTAGGTGGCCTTATTTTAGCCCTGCTATTAACGCATGGGATATTTGATATTTCACCGTTTAGTGAAAGTGTATTGGCTTTTGCGATTGACTTGACCCTTAACTATATCTTTATTACTATTTTTCTAACTTTCTTCTTAGTATTTTTGTTCTTCCTTGCAGTTTATACCTTCGCTAAGATTAAAAAAGTTGAGGACCTTACTCAATTCATGAACAAAAAGACCGTACCAATTATTAACACGGCAATGATTTTGGCTGTGTTAATTGCGGCAGCGCTTCTTATTATATTATTATTAAATGTACCGATTGAATAAAACGCTGAAATCCAGCGTTTTTATTTTTACACACACGCATGAAACATTAAATGCTATAATGTTTACAGGTGATAATTATGAAAGCAACGATTATATCGGTTGGAAATGAAATCTTATTAGGAAAAACCATTAATACCAATCTTGCCTTTTTAGCGTCTTCCTTATTTTCTTTAGGAATAGAAACGAAAACGGCGATTTGTATCTCTGATGATGAAAAAGAAATTCACAAGGCATTAAAAAATGTAGAAACTTCATTAGTTATTCTTACAGGTGGATTAGGCCCTACACGTGATGACGCTACCAAAGAGAGTGTTGCGAGCTATTACAATTTTGTGCTTGAGCGCAATGATGACATTGTAGATAAGATGGCTGCCTATTTTGAACGGATGGGGCGCACGATGGATCCATCCAATGAAAAACAAGCCTACTTTCCTAAAAACGCCATCATTCTTGAGAATGAACGCGGGACTGCACCCGGGGCGATTATTCCTGTTAATGGGAAACATATTGTCTTATTGCCGGGACCACCCAGTGAACTACAACCAATGTTTGAAGGTATCAAAAATTATTTAAAACCGTTTTTAAACGAAACCATTTATCAACGTGGCTATCTTGTGGCTGGTGTAGGTGAAAGTGACTTAGAAAGCGAAATGGGCGCAATTTATGATGATCATCCCGATGTCAATATCGCACCTTACGCATCCCTCGGAGAGATTCGTTATATCTTTACCTCTAAAGACGAAGCCAAACTGCAAAAAGCGTTAATGGATTTTAAAAAACACTTTAAAACGCATATCGTTGGACCATTTGATCAATCATTTGAAGAATTGGTTATCAACACATTAAATGATCAAGGCAAAACGATTGCTTTAGTGGAGTCTTGTACGGGTGGTATGCTTGCGAGTCGCTTGGTCAATGTCAGTGGGGCTTCTAAGGTCTTTCATGAAGGCTACGTGCTTTATGACAACGAAGCGAAAGTTAAACAACTTGGTGTCAATCAGGTGATTATTGATAAGTTTGGCGCGGTTAGTGACCAGTGTGTTTATGAACTAGCTTATCAATTGACACAAAAGACTTCCGCCGATGTGTCAGTGAGTATATCGGGGATTGCTGGACCTGAAGGTGGCACAAAAGATAAACCGGTGGGGACGGTCTATTTTGGAATATGCCATGAAGGGAAAACCAAAACGTTCAGACGGGTATTTTCGGGTGATCGTCAAATGATTCGTCAAAAAGCCTCATCCTATGCCTTGTTTCTTGTGATGAATGCGGTGATGCATAATGAAGACCTCGATTAACCGTTATACACACAAGGGCATTCCTACACTGGAATATTCCCAACCAGGAAACGATCGCTTAATTTTTGTGAATCATGGAATCTATGGCAATAAAGACCAAGCCATGAAACTTGTAGGAATGACGTTGGTGAAACTTGGGTATACAGTCGTAGCGCTTGATGCGGCAAAACATGGGCAACGCGCTGAGGCGCCATATAAAGAGCGCAGTGACCATACCTTATCAAGATTGTACATGTTTGACGTGGTCAAACAAACCAGCGATGATATCCTAACACTTTATCAAGATAAGTATCGGGATAAACACGACAGTTTCGATGTTTTAGGATTTTCTATGGGGGGATATGTTACATATTATACTGCGAGTCAATCACAACGAATAAAAACCATCATACCTATTATTTCATCCCCCGCATTTTCCAAATCAAATGTTTGGGAACTCCCCACGGATTACAAAGAGAAATACCAAGAAGAAGCCAACGAAATCTATCAACGTATTCAAGCAATGGACCCGGCACTGCATCCCGAGGAGTTAGTGTTTGATCGTGCCATCATATTGAGTGGTGAACATGACCAAACAGTTCCCAAAGAAACGACGGAAACCTTCATTAATGACAATCCGGAATTCAATATTTTCTATGAAGTTTTTGATACAGGACATCAAATGGTTCCAGCCATGCAAACCACCCTTAAAACGAAGCTTCATAAATAATCGTAAAAGGTTTACAAGCACCACCCTATATGATATAATCATTTATCGTGAGAAAACTCACTTTCCTTGCTGTGCAATCAGCACGGCCAAATGACCAAAAGGAGGTATATAGAATGACTAAATATGAAATCATGTACATCATTCGTCCAACTGTTAGCGAAGAGGATCGTAAAGCATTAATTCAAAAGCTTGAAGATATCTTTACCGCTAATGATTCAAAAGTTGTTAAACGTGACGAATGGGGAATGCGTGAGCTTGCTTATGAAATTGAGAAGCATACTAAAGGCTACTATGTAGTACTTGATGTTGAAGCAACTCAAGAAGCAAGAGCAGAATTCGAGCGTATTATCGGATTAAGTGAAGATGTAATCCGTCATTTGATTCTTAAAGACGTACGTTAATTTATGAGGTGAATTATGATAAACCGAGCGATTTTAGTAGGCCGTCTTACCAAAGACCCTGAACTTCGAAGAACCCAAAGTGATATTCCTGTAACGACATTTACGCTTGCCGTAAATCGAACATTTAAAAATCAGCAAGGTGAACAAGAAGCCGATTTCATTCAAGTTGTCGTTTGGCGTCGCCAAGCTGAAAATGTTGCAAAGTATGTCAACAAGGGTAGTTTAGTCGGGGTAGAAGGACGCATTCAAAGCCGTTCTTATGACGACTCCAATGGCAATCGCAGGTTCGTCACCGAAATAGTGGCGGATTCTGTACAATTCTTAGAAACCAAAGCCACGCAAAACCAAGGACAAAATAGTTATCCTGACCAAGATTATGGCAATAACTATAACAATTCCTACAATGATACGCCCAGCAATAACAATCAGCGCAAAAAGCGTGATGACGATGATCTTAAAGATATCGATATTGCTGAGGACGATTTACCATTCTAAAAAGGAGGCATTCACATGGCTAGACCAAACTTTCGTAAACGCCGTAAAAAGACATGTTATTTTACTGAAAATAAAATTCAATACATCGACTATAAAGACGTAGAAATGCTAAGACGCTTTATCTCTGACCGCGGGAAAATTCTTCCTAAGCGTGTTACCGGAACCAAAGCTGGTTACCAAAAAGAGTTAAGTGTCGCTATCAAGCGTGCACGTCACATGGCACTATTACCATTCGTAAAAGAATAATTGATTAATAAAATGCGCGGATTTTCCGCGCATTTTTTGTATAATGAAATCGAGGAGTGATAGTGTGGAACTTTTAAATAAAGATGAAACCAAAATCAAAAAAATCAATGCCTTCATGCAAGAAATATCACAAGATTTACCCAAAGGCAAAAAGCGTGAAGTGTATGAAATGTATGAATCTTCCATCAAAGCGATTCGTCCCATTGACTTATTTTATGTAGAACAATATCGCCACGATTCATCATTAAGTGTCGAGGCCATCAAAGAAAATGCCAACAAGTTTGTCAATGTGTTCTTTGAAGGACTGAAAAATCATGAAATGCAGTCTCATGACCATCCTTTTTTTCAAAGTCTTTTAGACGAAAACAACGCGATAATTGCCCACCTCGATGATATGAAACAATACTTTAAAGCCGGTCCGCTTACCGAGAACCAACAGGCATTAATCAAAGGCTTTGAAAAGTGTTTAGAATTTGAGAAGAAATATGTAAAAAAAGAAAATATTCTGTTTCCTAAAATTGAAGGGAAAATCCCTTCAAATAAACCCCTTGAGGTCATGTGGTCACTGCATGATGATGCACGTAAGCTACTCAAAGACATTATCGAAACCCTGCGTGATTTGTCCGATGAAAAAAAGACAAACCAGCAAATCGGAAAATACTACTATTTAGTCTATGGCATTATCCAGAAGGAACAACTAATTTTGTTTCCGGTTGCGAATATGGTTTTAGATCATAAAACCATGGATAGTATGTATGAGGAATGTTTTGATTTTGGCTTTACATTTATCGAGAAAACCCGACCGAAATTTAATGATCAAATCAAAGAACCCCAGGGCAATGATGTGAAGTTTCTCTCACGTAGTGGGGAACTCACCTTTAAACAGATTGCCTTAATATTTAATCATCTACCGGTTGATATTACTTATGTGGACAAACATGATAGAGTCAAATATTTTAATGAACGAAAAGCGCGTCATTTTCCAAGAAATCCTTCCATTATAGGCCGGTTAGTCAAACACTGCCATCCACCGAAAAGTGTTGATACGGTAGAACGTATTATTGAGGCATTTAAAAGCGGAGAAAAAGATACCGCTGAGTTTCATATTAATTTTAAAGGTCAGTTTCTTCATATTCGTTATTTTGCGGTAATGGATGAGTCGAATCACTACGAAGGCGTATTGGAAGTCTCTCAGGATATCACCGACATTCAGAAATTAAAAGGCGATAAACGGTTGTTAGATTGGGAATAAAAAAAGCCGTGCAAGCACGACTTTTAAATTATTCAAGTGGTTTGATTTTCTTTATGAAGTAGACAAACGGTGTATCAAGCGCCGCAACAATTAACTTAATCAGATACGTTGTAATGAATATTGATACAACAACTTCAATAGGATATAGCCCCAAAAACGCAATTGGCACAAAAATTAAGGTGTCGACCAGCTGTGAGACCATGGTTGAACCGATGTTTCTCAAGTAGAGCGTTTGATCACTACTGTAATAGGACTTAATTTTTTGAAATAAATGCACATCAAGTATTTGCGAGATAATATAAGCGGTGATACTACCAAGGGCAATGCGTGGCATGACTTCAAAAATAGTGCTGAGAGCACCGTGGGCAAAATCATCGACGTGCGGTTCAAACATCAAGGCAACTTGCATGATAATAACCATGCTTATTAACGCGAAAAACCCAACGTACACAGCCTGTTTGGCAACTTTCAATCCGTATTTTTCATTCAATGAGTCTGTGGCCAAAAAGAGTGTCCCATACATGATATTACCGAGAGTAGCGGTCAGACCGAAAATTTCGATTGTTTTAGTGACTTGAATGTTTGCTAAAACGGTTCCCATTGCCACCCAGGCAATCAGTCCTGTTTTTCCAAAGAACTTATATATGCCAATAATTAACGTGAAGTTAAGCAAGGCAAATAAAAACCAAATCATTTCATTCATAATAATTCCTCCTAGTTTTGATATCGCAGGATGGTTTCGAACTGCGTTACAGGAACGTATTATAGTGTTGATGTGGTATGTTGTCAAGCGTTATTTCTCCTTAATTATGCAAGCGATATATGATATAATATGCTCATAGCTTTAAAGTGAGGTGTAACTATGGAACGAAAGGTGTTAATCGCAATAAGTGCAGTCTATATCACTGCGGTGGTATTTTTGTTTTATATATTTGACACTACCCTCACCATTCCTTTTTTAACGATTGTTCTCCTATTATTGGCAGGAAACATCGTTTTCTTTGTGTTTGTATTGAAAAACCGTCGTCGCCTCGTTGTTTCACTTACTGATCGCCTTAACACGAAAGATAAAATCCTCAGACGAAAAGAAAGTATAGAAGAACGGATATTAAACGATATTCCAACTGGTATTGTGATGTTAAACGATGCCTTGAAAGTTGAGTTTGCCAATAGTTTCGCCAAAGCAATTTTTCAAAATCCTTTAGAGGAAAGAAGTCTTAGTACTCTGCACAAATCGCTTTATGATATGATTGTCAATGGAACATTGAACTATCCAAGAATTGTTAAAATATACGAAGAACACTATGAAGTGCATTATCACGACCATGAACAGTCTTTGTATTTTTATAAAGTCGGAGAACTGGAACGCTTACGAAAAGCCTACGCTGATCACACCACGGTCATCGGGGTTTTACATTTGGATAACTTAGAAGATGCTTTAAGTGTCTTAGATGTTCAGGAGCGTAACGAAATTCAAGGGAAATTCCTTGGTGCCTTGGATCATTGGGCGGAACATTATGATTTCCATATTGTCCCGATTACGAACTCGAAGTTGTATGTCTATTTACATAATAAAAATTTGGATGCTGTAATCAAGGATGAATTTTCAATTATCAATGAAATTGCTCATATTTCCCGAGAAAACGATTTGATGGTCACCTTGTCCGGTGGCTTTGCTGGGGCGAATATTCCCATATCCAATTTAGCGGATATTGCTGATGAAGCACTTGATTTAGCGCTTTCTCGTGGTGGTGACCAGATTGTTATCAATATTCAAGGGGAAGATTTCAAATATTTCGGTGGTAATACCAACACCCAGGAAAAAAGAACCCGAATTTCAAGTCGCATCAATGCTAAGAAACTTGATATGTTGTTTGATGATGCCTCAAAAGTATTCATCGTCCCGCATATTTATCCAGATAATGATGCCTTGGCTGCCGCAATTGGTGTGCTTAACATGGCGCTAGCTGCCAAGAAAGAAGCCTACATTGTCCTTGATTTTGAAACCCTTGATAAAACGGTTAAGAAAATACTTAGGCAAATGGAATACGAATACATCGTCTTACTTGATTATTTCATTTCCCCTGAAAAGGCATTACAATATCAAGACAATGATGCCTTAGTTGTTCTCGTGGATCATCACTCCAAAGGTCAATTAATCAACGAGAAACTGGTGTCACGTTCGAAAAATATTGCGATTATTGATCACCACAGAAAACTCAGTGATGCGATTGAAAATACGTTATTATCGTACATTGAACCTTATGCATCAAGTTCTTGTGAGCTGGTAGTCGAGATGCTTAATGTATTTCCTAAGCCTGTTGATATTACCGCCTTTGAAGCAACCATTATGCTTTCAGGGATGATTGTTGATACCAATAACTTCATGTACCGTACTGGGGCAAGAACCTTTGAAGCGGCCGCGATTTTAAGAAAATACGGGGCTGATCCTTATAAAGTTAAAACGATTTTACGGGAGTCTCTCAAAGACTTACAAATCAAAGCGGATCTATTACAACGTGCTGAAGTTATTTCTAAACGTTTCTCATTAGTGATTGTTCCTGATTCATTTGAACCTGACCGTCAAATGCTTGCTAGAATCGCCGATGACTTACTAGAAATTGATCATGTCGTTGCCGCATTTGCAATTGGAAATGTAGCCAGTGACACGGTCGGTATCTCTGCTAGGTCTTTAGAAGGCTATAATGTCCAGTTAATCATGGAAAAATTCGGTGGTGGCGGTCATTTGAATAACGCCGGTGCTCAATTATCTGATACGACCTTAGAGCAAACCAGAGAAGAACTCATCAAAATATTAGAAGAAAGTAAACAGGAGGGAAGACCCATGAAAGTTATTTTACAAAAAGATCTTAAAGGCAAAGGGAAAAAAGGTGAAATTATCGAAGTTCCAGCTGGTTTTGGCAACTATCTTTTAACCAGTAAACAAGCGATTGAAGCCACCCCTGAAAATATGCAGTTAATCGAAAACGAAAAAGAGAAAGCAAAAGAACAAGCCAAACAAGCATACGAAGAAGCCAAAGCCTTAAAAAAACGCATTGATTACCGTGCAGTCAAAGTTTACGTGAAGCTTGGTAAAAATGGTAAGTTATTCGGGAAAATCAATACAAAACAAATTGCTGAGGCTTTAGAGGAACAACACGGAATTAAAATTGACAAACGTAAAATCCAACTTGATAATCCTATTACAGCACTGGGGACTTATCAAATAGAAGTCAAACTCCACAAAGACGTTACTGCGACGTTTGAACTCTTAGTATTGGAACAATAATATGGCCGAAAAACAAATCCCGCATAGTTTAGAAGCGGAACAAAATGTCTTAGGTGCTGTATTCATTGACCCAGCTACCATGCAAACGATTGGGGATTCGCTTGAAAAACCTGACTTTTATAATCGCCGGCACCAACTCATTTTCGTGGCGATGAAAGAACTCTATGATGAAAGTATCGATATTGATTATACAACCCTGACAGATCGCTTGAAAAATCAGGATCTACTATTGGATGCTGGGGGCACAGATTATATCTTAGGCTTATCGGATACTACCCCCTCGATTGTCAACCTTGAACACTATATAAACATTGTCCGCGATAAAGCGGTCGTCCGCAAAATGATGGATATTTCCAAAAGTATCTACGAACAAGGGTTTGAAGCACAAAGTATGCAAGATTTCATCGTAGAAGCGGAAAAGAAAATTTTTGACGTCGCCCGTTCTAGAAGAACCAGTGACTTTATTCCCATCGGTCAAGTGACCGAGGAGGTTATTACTAAAACTGAAGCCGCAAAAAACAAACAAGGTGAGTTGACGGGGTTGGATACAGGGTTTGAAGAGTTTAACCGCTATACGCTTGGTTTACAGCCTTCAGAATTATACATTATTGCTGCGCGTCCTTCGATGGGGAAAAGTGCTTTCGCACTGAATGTCGTTACTAACATTGCCAAACTCCAAACCAAACCATACATTGCTTTTTTCTCTCTGGAGATGGGCGTCGATCAATTGGTAGGAAGGATGCTTTCTAGTGAAGCACGCGTCGAGTCTAACCGCTTACGGACAGGAAATCTTTCCCCACAAGAGTGGCAACAACTTTCTTTGGCGTCTGACCGACTCCAAAAATTGAACATTTTATTTGATGATTCAGGAACCGTCAAGGTAACCGATCTCCGGCAAAAATGTCGTAAATTGGCACAGGAAAATCGTCTTGATCTTGTTGTGATCGACTACTTACAACTTTTAAGTGGTTCACAACACTATACCAACCGTGTACAAGAAGTTAGTGAAATCTCGCGAATGTTAAAAGAAATGGCTCGTGAGTTCAAGATACCGGTTGTGGCGTTATCACAGTTATCAAGAAGTGTTGAACAGCGTCCAGACAAGATTCCGATCATGGCCGACCTTCGTGAATCCGGTTCGATTGAACAAGATGCGGATGTTGTGCTGTTTCTCTTTAGAGATGATTACTATACCAAAGATAAATCAGAACGGCCTAATATTGTGGATGTCATGGTTGCCAAAAACCGTAGTGGCGCAACGAACATGAAGGGATTTCCCTTACTGTTTAGAAAGAATTATTCACAGTTTAAAACGAAGGCTGTCACCTATGATAACGAAGAAGAAAATAGTGATTTAATAGATATTGATGATTAAGGTGTCTCTTTGAGACATCTTTTTTTATCCTTATATAGTATTTTTCAAAGGGGGGTGCTATAATATTTGCGGACTTAATGAAATAGGAGGCACGACATGACTCAATCGAAAAAACACGCGAAACCAATGAAGAAAAAAATTGACCTGACAACTGGCAGTATTCTCAAAAAACTTTTGATTGTGGCCATTCCGACGTTACTGACGTCTTTAGCGCAAATGGCCTATAACTTAACTGATATGTTTTGGGTCGCACGGGTTGATCGTGTCGGATTTGTGCCAACTGAAGCGGTTGCGGCGATTGGAACGGCAGGGTTTTTACCGTGGTTTGGGATTGGGATGATTATGATTGTCAAAGTCGGTGTCTCTGTATACACGTCTCAAGCCGCTGGGCGTAACGATAAAGAAGCCGTAAATCGGATTGCGACGAATGGACTGCTTGCGATGTTATTGCTCGCAACTATTTATGTTATATACGGTCGGTATTTCAATCATCATTTTGTGGGATTATTTAAAATAGATAATCAAACGGTTGTTGCGATGTCGCAAAATTATTTGCGTATTGTCACAACCTTTGGATTTTTCTTATTCGCTTTGAATTTATTTAATGGCATATATGATGGCCTGGGAAAAACCATTAATACCTTTTATGTGATGGGGACAGGTCTGTTAGTTAATATGTTGCTGGACCCTTTATTTATCCTTGGGTTCGGATGGGGTGTAGAAGGTGCTGCCTATGCAACTGTAATTGCACAAGGGGTAGCCTTATCATTATACGGTTTTGTCTATTTTTCAAAACGTCGACCTGCAGTGATTAACTTCAAGAAGTATCTCAATGTTCAATCCATGAAAGATATCGTTTTTTTAGGTTTTCCTGTAGGACTTCAAAGTATGGCAATGACATCATTTTCTATAGTGGTGGGTATCATTGTGGCTTCATATGGTGAAATAGCGATGAGTGTTTCGCGCTTAGGCTCTCAAATTGAAGCCTTGAGCTGGATGGTTGCGGCCGGGTTCCAAGTTGCACTCAGTGCGTTTGTCGGTCAAAACTACGGCGCCAATCAAATAGAACGCATTAAGGCAGGGTATGAAACTTCCTTGCGTTTGTTGGTACCGTATGGATTAGCGATAAATGCGTTATTATATTTTTTTGCGGAGCCGATATTCGCCATCTTCATTAGTGAAACTGAAACGTTGGCGGCGGGTGTGTTATATTTAAGAATTATTTCTGTATCGCAAATTTTTATGATTTTGGAGATGATGACTGCAGGGGCTTTTAATGGCTTAGGAAAGACGGTTATTCCCTCGACCATCAGTTTTGTGGGGAACGCTTTGCGCATCCCATTTGCGTTGATGGCAGTTTCCATCAGTGGGATATGGTGGACCATTTCCCTAAGTAGTGTATTTAAGGGAACGGTAATGGTTATCTTGTTTGTGATCATCTTTTATATGTTCCGTTTGAAACGCACAAAAGCTTTAGTACTTGAAAACTAAAGACGACTGTACTATAATATGCCAAGTAACTTATGGAGTTGATGATATGAAAGATCGTTTAGAATCGATGAAGAAACGTTATTACCAAATAAACGAAGAGCTTAGTGACCCTTCTATTACGAGTAATATCGATAGACTTACCCAACTTTCCAAGGAACAACGTGAACTTGAAAAGACGGTTGGACGATATGAAAAGTATTTGGAAATTGAAAGTTCAATTGAAGATTTAAAAGAAATGAGTAAAGATAGTGACCCAGACATTCGTGAAATGGCGAATATGGAGCTTGAAGAAAACCGTGAAACACTCAAAAAACTCGAAGATGAACTTCATAAATTGCTTATTCCTAAAGACCCGAATGACAAAAAGAATGTTATTGTTGAAATTCGGGGGGCTGCAGGAGGAAATGAAGCCAATATTTTCGCAGGAGATTTGTTTAGAATGTATCAGAAGTTTGCGGAAAAACATGGTTGGAGTTTAAGTGTCATTAATGCTGTAGACGGTGATGCGGGTGGATTTGCCCAAATTGAGTTCACTATTAAAGGCAATCAGGTCTACTCACATTTAAAATATGAATCAGGTGCACATCGTGTGCAAAGAGTCCCTGAAACCGAATCCCAAGGTCGTGTACATACCTCAACCGCAACGGTTATTGTGTTACCCGAAGCTGAAGATGTTGAAGTTGAAATGCATAATAACGATCTTCGTATAGATACCTTTAGAAGTAGTGGTGCGGGTGGACAAAGTGTTAATACCACAGACAGTGCAGTGCGTGTAACGCATGAGCCTACAGGACTCGTGGTAACTTGTCAGGATGGAAAAAGCCAACATGAAAATAAAGCCACAGCGTTAAAAGTTATGCGCGCTAGACTTCATGATTTTTACGAACAAGAGCGCCTTGAAAAAGAAGGTCAAGAGCGTCGCAGTAAACTTGGAACCGGTGAACGTAGTGAAAAGATTAGAACGTATAATTTTCCACAAAATCGTGTCACCGATCATCGTATAAATTTCACAATTCAACAATTAGACCGTGTCATTGAAGGAAAACTCGATCCGATCATTGAAGCGTTGTTTAATGAAGAATATGAAAAAAAATTGAATGAAACAACTCAATAAAGTCATGCTTATGCATGTCTTTGTTGTATTTAAGGAGTACAAACATGCCTACTTATAAAGAAGTCTTAAACATTAATGAACAATATGCCCTTGATAATGGGAAAGAACCAACAGCTATTAAGATTCTATTAATGCATTTCGCAAAGCTTTCCAATACGGATCTTGTGGCTAGTTTAGATAAAGTGATGACCCAATCAAGATACAAAAAATTCCGCGAAGCGGTCGATGAATATGTAATCCAAAATCGTCCGGTTCAACATATTACTGAACATGAATATTTTTATGGCTATGCATTTAACGTGAATGAAAATGTAATGATTCCACGTTGTGAAACTGAGGAACTTGTTTCTTACACTTTAGAGATTATTGATGATCATTTTGCCAATCATGAACGTATTAATCTTCTTGATGTGGGGACTGGATCAGGATGCTTAGCGATTGCTTTTGCTAAAGAAGAGCCCAAAGTTAAGGCCACTGCCACTGAACTTTCAGAGGAAGCCTTAGATATTGCTAGAAAAAATGCGTCTGCTTTAAATTGTGACATCGAGTTTTTACAAGGTGATCTCTTTGAACCCATCAAAGAAAGAACATTTGATGTCATTATTAGTAATCCACCATATATCCCTAACGATGAAGCACTTGAACCCATCGTAAAGGATTTTGAACCTCATCTTGCATTATTTGGCGGTCCTGATGGTTTGGATTATTACCGTAGAATATTAAAAGAGATTAAACCGCTACTCAATGAGCACTTCATTGTCGGCTTTGAACATGCTTTCAATCAATCCAAAGCCATTAAACGATTAATAAAGAAAGAATTCGCCAATGTCAGTATCATACAAAAGAAGGACATGCAAGGCAAAGATCGTATGACTATTTTTAAAAACAAAGTCATAAAATAAATTATATATATTATTAATAAATATATATAGCGAAAACACTGCTTGACACGATAAAAAAGCGGTGCCATAATAACCGCAGGGAGTTGACAGCCATGGATAAACTTGTCATTGTTGAGTCACCATCAAAATCGAAGACCATCAAACAGTATCTAGGGGATGATTTCGAAGTCTTGTCTTCTAAAGGACATATCCGCGATCTTGCGATCAGCAACGTTGGTGGACTTGGTCTCGATATTGAAAATGATTTCAAGCCGCAATACACGGTCTTGAAAGACAAAAAGAAAATCATTGATACATTGATTAAAGCAGCGAAAAACGCGAATGAAATCTATCTTGCAACGGACCCTGACCGCGAAGGAGAAGCTATCAGTTGGCATCTCAAAGAAGTGTTGGAAACGGTCAAAAGCGATAAAGATTTCCATCGTGTTATTTTTAATGAGGTTACTAAAGATGCGGTGTTGAAATCTTTTGAAGATGCCCGTGATATTGATTATAATTTAGTGTCTTCACAAGAAACCCGTCGTATACTTGATCGCATCATTGGTTTTAAGTTATCTAAATTATTGCAAAACAAAATTAAGTCCAAATCAGCAGGCCGTGTTCAAAGTGCGGCTTTAAAAATACTGGTTGATCGCGAACGTGAAATTGATGCGTTTATCAGTGAAGAGTACTGGAAAATCTTGGCTGAGTTTGAAGCATTTGAAGCTGAATTAATTAAACTCAGTGGTCGTAAACCTAAACTTGGTGATGAACAAGCTGCGCAAAAAGTATTAGATGGACTCGATGAAACATTTAGTGTAGAATCGTTAAAAAAACGTGAGCGCCGTCGTGCGGCGAAAGCACCGTTTACAACCTCTACCTTACAACAGGAAGCCTCACACAAACTCAACTATACTGGACAGCGTACGATGATGATTGCGCAACGCCTTTATGAAGGAATTGACCTTGACAATGAAACAGTTGGTTTGATTACTTATATGCGTACCGATTCTACAAGAATGTCTCAAGCCTTCATGAATCCGGCCAAGTCATATATTGAAAAAGAATACGGGAAACGATATTTGGGCTCACAACGTAAACAGCAAACTGTTAAAAACATGCAAGATGCCCATGAGGCCATTCGCCCGACTAACATCAATCACCATCCGGATAAGATTCGTCGTCATCTTTCCCGAGATGAACACCGTCTTTATACGATGATTTACTATCGTGCCATTGCCTCTATGATGGCCCCAGCAAAATTCTCTAATACCACATTGAACTTAAAAAATAATAACACTATATTCCGCGCCAAAGCGCAAGAACTTGTTTTTGATGGGTATCTTAAGGCTTATGGTAAATATGAAAGTGTTGAAACTTCAGATTTACCGGAATTAAAAACCGGTGATACGCTTAAAGCGAAAAAAATTGAGAAGTCCCAACATTTTACGAAACCACCAGCGCGTTACACAGAAGCTAAACTGATCAAAGAAATGGAAGAGTTAGGCATTGGTCGTCCGTCGACTTATTCACAAACCATTGCGACCCTTAAGAAGCGTAAGTACGTAAATCTTGAGGAAAAGAAGTTTGTGCCGAGTGAACAAGGTCGCTTAACCATTGAAAAGTTAGAAGGCTTCTTTGAACAAATCGTCAGTGTCGATTACACGGCCAAAATGGAAAATATCCTTGATGATATTGCGAGTGATAAAGCAGAACAAAACAATGTTGTTCGTGATTTTTACAATACATTTATTCCACTAGTCGATAAAGCTAACCAGGAAATGGAAAAAATTGCCCCAAAAACAACCGGTGAACAATGTCCGAAATGTGGATCTGATATGGTTTACCGTGAATCACGTTACGGAACATTTGAAGCGTGTAGTGCATATCCTGATTGTAAATACATCAAACCTCAAGAAGATAAAGCAGAACCTGAGAATACGGAAATCACTTGTCCTAAATGTAAAAAAGGTGAAATTGTTAAACGCGAAGCGAAACGTGGACGCAATAAAGGCAACACTTTTTACGCGTGTAACAACTATCCTAAATGTAAAAATATCCTCAAAGGGAAGCCAACCGGAGAGATGTGTGAGACACATGACGATCTGTTGGTAGAACTCAAAGATGGCACCATTGAGTGCAATTCATTACCTGAGGAAACCAAAGAAAAATAATAAAAAGAACGCCTTGACATATTTTTAGGGTCGTGTTATTATTTAAATGCAGCTGAGAAGTTGCACTTATCCCTTACATAGCATGGTGAATATTCATTTATTCACACATCCCCTTCCTTAATCCGCCGCGAGGCGGATTTTCCCTTTTTATAGGGTTTTTTATTTTTATAGAGACACTCTTGTGTTATAATACCTTTGAAAAAAATAAGGATGTGGCAAATATGGGCTTCATAAAAAAGTTGTTTCAAACCAAAAAACGCCGCGAAAAAGCGCAAAAATATAAAATTGGGATGGAAAAGACTCGTCAAAACGTCTTCAATCAACTCAATGACCTTCTAAAAAGCGGTCAAAAAATTGATGAAGATCTTTTCGAAGCAATTGAAGAAGTATTTATCATGGCTGATATCGGCGTAGATACAGTCTTAAAACTGGTTAATCACTTACGCGAAACCGTAGAAGTTAAAAAACTGGAAGATGCGGAAGCATTAAAAGAGATTATTGTGGAAGAGATGTTTAAGCGTTATGTTCAAGAAGAAATCGTCGATACTAATCTCAATGTCGAAGATGATCTGAATGTGTTGCTTTTTGTGGGTGTCAACGGTGTTGGAAAAACAACCACCATTGGGAAAGTTGCCCATTTGTTAATGCAAGAAGATAAAAAAGTACTGATGGTTGCAGGGGATACATTTCGTGCCGGCGCTATCAATCAACTACGTATATGGAGTGAAAGAGTCGGTTGTGACTTTTTTGAAAAACCGCAAGGTTCTGACCCTTCAAGTGTGATGTTTGATGCGATTCAATATGCAAAGGCAAATGATATTGATGTGTTATTGTGTGATACGGCCGGACGCCTTCAAAATAAACAAAATCTCATGAATGAACTTCAAAAAATTCATCGCGTGATTGGCCGTGAAATTGAAGGTGCGCCACAAGAGACATTGCTGGTTCTTGATGCAACAACCGGGCAAAATGGTCTGTCACAGGCGAAAATTTTTAATGAAGTCACGCATTTAAGTGGGGTTGTACTCACTAAACTAGATGGGACCGCAAAAGGTGGGATTGCCTTGGCGATTAAGGAGACTATCGGTATTCCAGTCAAGATGATTGGACTCGGTGAGAAATTAGAAGACTTGGAGTATTTTGATATTGAAGAATATATTTACGGTCTGTTTTCGGATGTGATATAAATGGATAAATTAGAAAAACATCACCATATCAATATGTTGTTTGCGTACTACGGAAGTCTTTTGACAGACAAACAACGTAGTATCATGCATTATTATTTTGAAGAAAACTTTACCTTGGCTGAAATCGCTGATAATGCTGGTATTTCACGGAATGCCGTACATGACCAAATACAAAAAACGATTAAGAAACTCGAAGATTACGAAGCGAATCTCGCGTTGCTAAAAAAAAGTGAAAAACGTCAAGATATTATCGAATCTCTCAAAGAAAAGACAAGTGATGAAGCGACACTTGCCTTGATTGAATCATTGGAAAAGGTGGATTAATATGGCATTTGATCAGTTATCCGATCGCATGCAAATGGCCTTGCGCCGTGTGCGCGGAAAAGCACGTTTAACCGAAAAAGATATTGATGAAATGATGCGTGAAGTTAGACTGAGTCTTCTTGAGGCGGATGTTAACTTCAAAGTTGTCAAAAACTTTACGAAAGATATTAAAGAAAAAGCCAAAGGCGATAAAATTCTTAAAGGACTGAATCCTTCTCAACAAGTTGTTAAAGTCGTTCATGAAGAACTCAAGGAACTGCTGGGTGGAGAGACCTCTGTCTTTACATTGGATAAGTCCAAACGGACAACGATTATGCTGTGTGGACTGCAAGGTAGCGGGAAAACAACCACTGCCGGAAAACTGGCAAAATACCTAAAAGAAAAAGAAAGTACCAATCCCCTGCTCGTCGCTTTAGACGTATACAGACCAGCGGCTGTTGATCAGTTGATTACACTAGGGGAACAACTCAACATTCCTGTCTTTGAACGTGGCATCGATGACAAGCCGGAAAACATTGCCAAAGACTCATTGGTTTATGCCGAGGAGAATGGCCATGACGTTGTGATTTTTGATACAGCAGGTCGTTTACATATCGATGAGACCCTAATGGGTGAATTGCAACGGATTAAAGATACAATCACACCAGATGAAATCCTACTTGTGCTTGATGCAATGACCGGTCAGGACGCTGTGAGTGTTGCTGAGCATTTCCATCAATCCTTGAGCATCACCGGAAGCATCATCACAAAACTCGATGGTGATACACGTGGTGGAGCTGCACTCTCATTAAGAAAAGTCACGGATGTGCCTATCAAATTCATGGGACTTGGTGAGAAACTCGATGCCATTGAAGTGTTTCATCCTGAGCGTATGGCCAGTCGTATTCTTGGTATGGGTGATGTGCTCACTTTAATTGACAAAGTCCAAGAAAATGTCGATGAAGATGACATGATGAATATGATGGAAAAAATGATGTCTGGCAAGTTTAATTTTAATGACTATTTAAAGCAACTAAAAATGATAAAACGGATGGGCTCACTGGGTAGTCTCATGAAGATGATTCCCGGTGCGGGAAAAATGATGAAGAACGCTGACTTGGACGATAAGAAGCTCGTTTATATCGAAACCTTGATTGGTGGTATGACAAAAGCGGAACGCAAGAACCCAGAGTTGATTAAGAAGAGTTCTTCAAGACGCCGTCGTATTGCGAATGGTTCTGGCCGTAGTGTTGCAGAGGTGAATCGTCTGATTCAAACGCTTGATCAACAAGCACAAGCGGTGAAAAAAATGGGGACAATGGACCCTAGCAAACTTGATCCTAAGAACCCCATGAAAGGGATGCAAGGATTACAACAACCGCAAAAACAAGGTAAAAAAGGAAAAGGGAAAGGAAAAGGAGGATTTAGGTTTTAGCCTAATCCTCCTTTTTATTTGAAATATTTCTTTAAAAACTTTTCAATGCCGTTTTCCTGGTTGGTATGTGGTAAACGGACATCGGCAACTTCTAAAAGTTGTGCTCTAGCATTTTTCATCGCCACGCCTTTACCAGCAAACTCAAGCATTTCGACATCGTTGTCACCATCACCAAAAGCGATAATGTTTTCTCGTTTGATGCTCAAGGTGTCAGCAACATGTTTGATAGCGAGTCCTTTATTGGTTTTTGGGGTATAGAGTTCTATAATGAATTTATGTTCGTTCCCCCAGTTTCTAGTCAGTAATTTATCGGGATAAGTCCTAGCAACATATTCTTCAATAAGGTGCCCTTGTCCTTCATTTGCGACAATAATAAATCCATTGGTGCCTTGGTCTTGAGGAAGAGTTTCTTCAAAAGGACCGGTATATAATTGTGCTCCGTTAAAATAATGAAGCATATCTTCGATTTCTTCAGTTCTTTTAATCAAATAAATGTCATCACGGATTTCGCAAAAAGCGTTGTCGATATAATCGGCATTCTTTTTGAAAATATCGATCACCGCATCACGATCAACGACAATGTTGACTTCTTCAAAATCAGGGTTATTGCGCCACGTAATTAAACCCCCGTTATAATTGATAAGCGGGGTGTCTAATTCAAGTTCGTCGTAAAAGCGAATGCTGCTTCGGTAAGGACGCCCAGTCGCTATAACCAGCTCATGTCCTTGTGCTTTGAGTTTTTTAAGATATTCTTTAGTCTCTTCTTTAAGGGTGGCCCAGTCATAAAGTAAAGTTCCATCCAAATCGAGCGCTATTAAATGTTTTTCCATAATTATCACCACGCAATATTATCGCACAAACCGGAGTTAAAGGCAAATGTTGGTTTTCAAGTTACACTGTCAACCTTAAATTATTGCAAAACCCTACACTAGTCATAAGGAATTGTTGCCGACAAACCCTGTGTATTTATGGTATAATGTTAAGAGATACTTAAAGAAACAACAAGACACTCTCGTACGGACAAAGCGAGTGAAAACTGGGTGATAATATGATTGAAATTTCGTTTGGTGGCTTTATTAATTTTCTACTAGGAATCTTTTCAGGGTTTGTCCTGTTTACTGTCACCTATATATACTTCATTGTTCGAGGGAAAAATCTTGATATGGAATCTATTACTGGAACAGTAGAAGATGTAGACCAAGAGGAATTGCAAGCGCTGATTATCGATAAACAAAACCTTTTTAAAAAGAAATATAAAAACCATGATAAAGGTCTTGGAAAAACTGTTTTTGACCTTTCTTACGAGTTGGTCGAAGAAATATCGGGATATTATTATCCTGATTCGAAGTATCCAATGCTCGAACTTTCTGTCGATGAAATGATTGACCTCACGCATTATATTACAGAACGTATTGATAAAATACTTGAACAGCCACTGCTTAAAAACACAAGAAATGTCAGAGTGACAAGAATTGTCACGTTATTTGAAAAGAAAAAGCAAATCGAGGACAAAAAGATTGTCAAAGCAATGCGTAATAAAAATGTCAATCGCGCTGTCAAAGCGACACTGGGCGCAATTAATGTTTTCAATCCCGCTTACTGGTTCCGAAAACTTGTTGTTAATACCAGTGTAGATTTTATCACAAAACGGGTTGCTTTAATGATCATTGGCGTTGTTGGTGAGGAAACTTCGAAGATTTATTCTAAGAAGCTCTTTGATAAAGATATCGAGTTTGACTTGGTTGAAAAAGAACTGCAGGCACTTGAACGTGGGACTGAAGATAATGAAGACGATTGATTCTATTCAAACATTTGAATCAATTGTCACTACACACAACGTCGTTGTGGTAATCTTCAGTAGTGATGTATGTCCGGACTGTATGTATTTAGAAACCTTTATCGGGCGCATTGAAGAGAAATATCCCTCTCTTGTTTTTGGTCTCATTAAACGCGATGTCTTGCCTGAAGTTTTTACTCACTACAATATTTATGGTGTACCTTCACTATACGTATATAAAAACGGGGAAATTATTGGACAGTATGTTGATAAAAAGCGTAAGACTTTTGAACAAGTTGATCGCTTTTTAAGTCAAACATTGTCATTGAAGGGAGAACGATGATTCATGCTTTTTAAGCGAAAGAAGAAAAAACTCATCCCACCACTTAAGCGCACACGGGATGAGGTGCCTTTTCAAGTCTATGAGATTCAGGAAAAGAAAAAGGATAAACCCGTCGCTGCCAAACGCGAAAACCGTTTTGTATCGCCGATTTTTGGACGTTATGTGAAGGATGAAGTTGTCATTCCGATTCGCAGTAAAGTCTCTAGAGATATGGATAACCTTGATGCGTTTCGGACCAAACCGCGCATGACTAAAGATGAAAGAATCCGTAAATATGGCACCGCTTATCCTGAATTTGATCTTGTACGTGGTAAAAATCTTGATGAAGTTGTAGAAAGCCAAAATCAATCTCACTCCAGACGTTCGAAAAAAATTGTCGGTGCTTCTATCATTGATAACGACAATACTCAAAAAGAAGATAGAGAACCAACCCATAATAACCACGAAGAAACTCAAGACCATTCAACGCCAGATATGCCTCATGAAACCCAAACCAGCCATTCCGAAGCAACCGCTGTTAAAAGAGATACGAGCATGTATAATTATTTAAGAAATCAAAACACACCCGAAGAAGAATCAACGGAAGAAGCGACAACCCAGGAAGAACCCCCACCGTCTCCTCCGTCTAAATCCGCAGTAGAACAGGAAAAACCACAAGACACACCATCACAACCAACCCAAGAGTCCACTTCACAACCTGCAGCTAAACCTGCAGAAAAACAACACGCAATGCCTACATATGACAGAACCAAACAAACTGTCAAAGCCGGTGACAGCTTGTTTCCCTCCTATCAAATCCCTCAGGTTAGTTTATTAAAAGAACCTTCAGATGACAAACCTGATTTGAGTGAGTCCATAGAACGTCAGATCAACCGACTCAATGAACTATTTTCAGAGTTCAGTGTTGGGGCTCGCGTCTTTAAACATACTGAAGGCCCAACAGTTACGCGTTATGAACTCGCATTAGAAAAAGGGGTTAAAGTCAATAAGATAACGACACTTGTCGATAATATCAAAATGGCTTTAGAAGCAAAAGATATCCGGATTGAAGCACCGATTCCAGGCAAAAAAACCGTTGGTATAGAAGTGCCTAACGAACAAGCACAAACCGTTCATTTTGCCAATATTGTCAAGCGTTCCATGTTTAAAAATGCTGCTATGCCACTGACGATTGCTTTAGGACTAGATATTGATGGCAACCCAATCTATGCACCAATCAAATCCATGCCGCATGGATTGATTGCCGGTGCGACGGGTAGCGGGAAAAGTGTTTGTATCAATACAATTCTGATGAGTCTTTTACTCAAATACAAACCCAGTGAACTTAAGCTAATGCTTATTGACCCTAAAATGGTCGAACTGAGCGCCTATAATCATTTACCGCATTTAATTACCCCTGTGATAACCGATGCTAAAGCCAGTGCTGCAGCCTTAAACTGGGTTGTTGAAGAAATGGAACGACGCTTTAAAACCTTTAGTGAAAACAATGCTAGAGATATTGATAGTTATAACCGGAAAACAGAAGATGAAAGTGAAAAACTTCCTTACATTGTTATCATTGTTGATGAGTTAGCGGATCTTATGATGGTGGCTTCGCAAAATGTTGAAGAATCAATCATGCGTATCACGCAAAAAGCTCGTGCTTGTGGGATTCACTTGATTGTCGCAACCCAACGTCCTTCTACAGATGTCATAAAAGGAACCATCAAGTCCAATATTCCTACTAGAATCGCTTTCAGTGTATCTTCTCACATTGATTCTCAAACAATCATTGATAGTGCTGGTGCAGAGACTTTGTTGGGGAAAGGTGACATGCTTTATGCACCATCTGGTCAAAGCAAACAAAGACTCCAAGGTGCCTTTGTCAATGATGTCGACATCGAAACCGTTACGGAGTTTATCCGTAATCAAGCAGAGCCGAATTACTTGTTTAATGAAGAAGCACTTGTTAAAAATGCGACCAAAACATTTGAACAAGACGAACTATTAGAAGATGTTGCCAGATATGTAGTGGACGCTCAAGAAGCGTCAATCAATAAAATTTCCAAAAACTTCTCGATTGGGTTTAACCGTGCGCAACGTATTGTGGAATCATTGGAAGCCGCAGGGATCGTTTCGGCTAATCTAGGGTCCAAAGCTCGAGAAGTGCTTGTAGATGATGATGACATCGAACATATACTCAATAACATGGGATGATTTTATGAATAACACCGACCGCCCTGATATCCAACAAGTGGAACATGTAAAACGTAAATTGGAGCGCAAGACCATCTTTGTCTTGCTTGCGCTCTTTTTCATCGTATTTCTTCCTTTAATCAGGGATCGGTATGTAACATTTGATATGATTTATACCACTACACTTAGTGATGTGATTCCCATTATTCGTGTACCTGTGTTTTATAATACCCCCATCCTTTATTTGTTGGCGGGAGCCATGTTGATTTATTTGGGAACCGTTATCGTGAGACTCTTTATATTAAAAGACAGTCTTGAACAATTTAAACGAATATATCATCGCTTCGATTTAGTTAGTTTTGTTGTGTATCTTATCACAACATACATTATAGTTAATGCCTTTTTCTTTTCATTTGCGGTTGTAGAAGGTGCCAGTATGGAACCGACGTTTCATGATGGCGATAATGTCGTCATGCAACACTGGAAAAACAGTTATAATCGAGGAGACTTAGTAGTCATACGTACCGATTATGCTGAAAGTGAGTATTTGATTAAACGTGTCATCGGGCTTCCAGGTGAATTTATTGAAATTGAGCATGGGGCCGTATTCATCGGAGGGAATATTTTGGATGAATCGGTTTATTTAGAAACGTCTGTTGAAACCCAATGCTCACTGGGCCGTCAATACTGTAGTTTTCAACTTGATGATGAACAATACTTGGTGCTTGGTGATAACCGCATAGATTCTATGGATTCAAGACACTTCGGTGCCGTTAGTATATATGATATTTACGGGACGGTAAGTTTTAGATACCGCCCACTCAGCGAACTGGGAAGGGTGAACTAACATGAGTAAAATTAACTATTATCCAGGCCATATGGCAAAGACTAAACGTCAAATAAAAGAAAAATTAAAACTCATTGATATTGTCTTTGAACTTGTCGATGCCCGTGCCCCAAAGTCATCAATGAACCCTGAACTTCACGACATCATTGGCAATAAACCAAAATTAATCTTAATGAATAAATCTGATTTAGCAGATGGCAAAGGCATTGAAGCATGGGCAAATCATTTTCATGAACAAGGCCATCATACCTTAAAAATAAATGCTTTAAACGGAAAAAATGTTAATCGCATCGTGCCGACCGCCAAGGATATTCTTAAAGACCAATTTGATAAAGAAGCCAAGAAAGGTCGGAAACCACGACCAATCAGAGCACTGATTATCGGAATTCCCAATGTTGGGAAAAGTACACTTATCAACAAGTTAGTGGCTAAAAAAGCAACCAAGGTGGGTGACACCCCCGGAATTACCAAACACCTGCAAATAATCCGTATTCATCAAGATCTTGAATTGTTGGATACCCCAGGTATTTTATGGCCGAATCTTGATGATCAAACCGCCGCATTGAAACTTGCCCTACTTGGGACCATTAAAGATCATTTGGTGCCACGAGATGAAGTGGTAATTTATGGGTTTAATGTTTTACGTAAGCATTATAAAGAGGCCTTTGAAAGACGCTATGATATGACCATTGAGACAACGGATGAGTCATTAGATATCTTTAATAAAATCGGTGAACGTCGTGGCAGTTTAGAGCGTGGCGGTGAAATCAATTATGAACGTGTCATGGATCATTTTTTATACGATTTCAGACACCAGCAGTTCGGTCCGGTTATTTTAGAATGGCCAGAGGAATCGAATCATGTATGAGTATGAAGATGCATTAAAACGCAAAGGTTACAAAGTCATTGGTGGCTGTGATGAAGCCGGTAGAGGTCCACTGGCCGGTCCGTTAGTCGTCGCATGCGTAGTATTGGATGATAATAATCCCATCGAAGGACTTAATGACTCTAAAAAACTGAGTGCTAAAAAACGCTTGATGTTGTACCAGGAAATCAAAGCCAAAGCGGTCGCGTATAAAATTGTCGAATACAATGCTCAAACGGTCGACGAATATAATGTTTATCAAGCCTCTAAGCGGGGCATGATTGAAGCGGCAAGTCATATCGAAGGATTGGAGTTCTTGCTTACGGATGCCATGCCAATTCAATACGAGCGTTTTGAAAGTCTCTCAGTGATTAAAGGGGATCAAAAAAGTGCTTCCATTGCGGCCGCTTCGATATTGGCAAAAGTAACCCGCGATGCTTATATGGATGCCCTCCAGCACAAATATCCAGGCTATGGATTTGAAAAACATAAAGGATACCCAACCAAAGCGCATATGGAAGCACTTGATGCGCTTGGTGTTTGTGCGGAACACCGCAAATCATTTGCGCCAGTAAAAGCTCGGTTGGCCATCCAAACAACGTTAGATATATAGGTGATATGATGATTATTGATGTAGAAACCATAGTGAAAAAACCCATGAAGGGAAAAGTAGCCATTTTTCAAACGGATACCGTGTATGGTATCGGTTGTCTTTATCAAGATGAATCGGCTATTGAGCGTATTTATGCAATTAAAAAACGCGACGTAAAAAAGCCCTTGGCAATTTTATGTGGATCACTTGAACAAGCACAAGCACTCGCAGAAAACTATACGGATTTTGAAACGTTAGCCACACAATACTGGCCGGGTGCCTTGACGTTGGTTGTCAAACGGAGTGATAAAGTTCCTATGAGCGTGACACGGGGCATGGACACTGTCGGCTTAAGAATCCCGAATGATCCAGTGGCTCAAAAGATTCTCAATCATTTTGGTCCGATGGCTGTGACCTCACTGAATATCAGTAGTGAACCGGATGTGACGACCTATGAAGAAGCATTGCGATTTAAGTCAGTTGTGGATTATCTTGTGAAAGGGTCTTCGACCGCGGGATTGAGCAGCACAGTCTATGACACACTCAATGGTAAAGTCTTACGTCAAGGCGTTGTGAAGATTGATTGAAATGATTTGCATGGGAAAGTAATTGTAATTTAATGGACTTTTGATATAATAGAAAAGTAGTCTTTTAGAGAAGGTGTATATATGAAAGTAGGAATCGGTGCCGATCACGGCGGCTATGAATTGAAACTAAAAATTGTTGAGTATTTGAAATCAGCAGGTTTTGAGTATGAAGATGTTGGTACAAACAGCAAGGAATCTTGTGATTATAATGAATTTGCGAAAACTGTCGCTGAAGGCGTAGCCAGCGGAAAGTATGACCGCGGTATCCTTATTTGCGGTACAGGCATTGGGACAAATATTCAAGCCAATAAAGTCAAAGGTGTACGTGGTGCGCTAGTCCATGATATGTTCTCAGCGAAAGCGACTAGGTTGCACAATGATTCTAATGTACTAAGCATGGGCGGACGTATTATCGGTGATGAACTGGCAAAAGCGATTACGGAAATTTGGTTAACGACCGAATTCTCTGGTGATGAACGCCATAAACGTCGTGTAAGTAAACTAGAATCATAACGTTACCAAAAAAGAGGTTGCGATGGATAAAAAGTTTTTGATGAGATTATTGGCAATTAGTTCAAACTTTGTTTGGGAAATGTTGGTCGCCATCCTTATAGGTCTGTTTTTAGGACGTATTCTTGACCGATGGTTGGGGTTTGAACGCTTATTTGTCGTTATTTTAATGATTCTTGGGATGATAGGGGCTTTACGTAATTTTATGGTCCGTGTCTACAGATTAGGAGATAAACACAATGAATGAACAACCGAGTTTACTTGTTAAAACATTTGCGATTGTTTGGCCGTATGTCATTGTGATGAGTGTCTTAACATTCATTGTTTTTGATGTTATCTTAGCTATGGAATCAGCTATCGCCTTGAGTTTCTTTTTAGGGTCAGTTGTTACAGTGATGCTTTGGTCTATGACGTATAAATCTGCCTTTAAGGCGGTAAACAGTAATCCAGAGAAACTAAAGAGTCTTTCAATAAGAAACTATATTATCCGTTTTTTATTTTATGCGTTGATTCTTGTTATCGCGCATTTCAATACACAACTTGAACCAATCGCGACGTTTGTAGGATTTACCTCGTTTAAGGTCGCATTACTTATCACATCAATATTATATGGAGGAAGTGAGCATGATGCTTAGTCCGAATATTATCGCATCAATGATTGTCATTGTGACATTAATCGTTCTTTTGACAATTATCGGCCAAAAAGTCAGCAAACTCGATCCTGCAGAACCGATTAAAGGCTCACTGTTTTTGCCTGTTCTTGGGATTATGAAACTCAATGATATGATTAGTGGGTTTTATGGTGACCACTGGAAACGGTTTGCGCCAATCCTTACCGCAATCTTTTTGTATTTGGCGTTTGCCAATACATCCAGTTTGGTAGGATTATCAACGCCGCTGTCAAATATTAATATTGCCTTAACGTTCTCGTTTTTGGCATTTATGATTATTCAGACCTATGGTTTGATTATTAGAACGCCATTGAAAAGAATGAAAGACTTGATGAGCCCTTCAATTTTGTTGTTTCCTGTCAATGTAATCGGTGAACTATCTACACCGCTTGCGATGGGACTACGTTTGTTTGGGAACTTGTTAAGCGGGGCTGTAATTACAGTCATCATCTTTTATATCTTACCGATGGGTATTAATTTAATTCCGCTTGCGTTTGTGGTTCATCCGATTTTTAATATCGGATTCGGACTCATCCAAGCGTTTGTGTATTTCATGTTACTCACGATTTTCTTATCAATGGCAATAGAAGCTGACGAAGCTTAAAAATAAAAAACTTATATTTTGAATGGAGGAACTACCAATGGAATTATTGACTCAATTAGTGTTATTAAGCGAACATGCTTACAATCAGGAATTTGTACGTGGTTTAGCGATGCTAGGTGCTGGTATTGCGATGATCGGTGGACTTGGTTCGGGTATCGGACAAGGGTATGCCGGGGGTAAAGCAGTTGAAGCGGTTGGTCGCCAACCAGAAGCATCAGGAAAAATTACCACAACTATGCTTGTTGGTCAAGCAATGGCTGAGACCACAGGGCTTTATGCATTAATCATTGCATTCGTACTTATTTTCACCACATAAACATGTGGTCATGAGGAGGCATCATCACTATGGAAGCAGTTGCTAATGCCATAGAAAGATTAGTTGAACAAACCGGACTCACAGGCATTAATCCTGTGGAAATGGTCATCCAACTCATCGCCACCATTATCTTGATCCTCGTGGTCAAGTATTTCTTCTGGAATAAAATCACGTCGTTCATTGAAGCCCGTCGTGATATTGTTGATGGAGAACTGAGCGAAGCGACAGAAAAAAGTGACGAAGCCCGTCGCTTGAAACAAGAAGCGATGGATGAGTTGGAAGACGCAAAGCTTAAAGCTAAACGTTTAATCGAGGACGCGAAAAGCCGTGGTGAAGATACGCGTAGAGATATTATCAAAACGGCGAAAGATGAAGCGGAAACCATTAAACAAAATGCAAAAAAAGACATGAATAAAGAAATTGAGATGGCTAGAAACAAAATGCGCAATGAAATAGTTGAAATTGCGACGGTGTTAAGTCAAAAAGCCATCGAGAAGAAAATTAATCGTGAAACTTACAATCGCTTGTTAGATCAAGCCATTGAAGAGGTTAGAAAACAATGAGTGCGATCAGTGAACAATACGCCGTCGCACTTTTTGAACTGTCTAATCAAACCAACAATCTCGATGCAATTACTGCAGAATTTAAACAATTTATAGCAAGCATCGATCTCGATACCATGGGTTTTTTTAAACATCCTGGTGTCGAAAAGAAGCGCAAAAAGGATGTTGTACATTCACTGGATCAAAGTGAACTGTTCAATCATTTTCTTTGTGTGCTTATCGATAATAATCGTTTTGACATTATCCACGACATTAAAGCTTCATTCGATGTCATGCTTGATAATATGTTTAAACGAATGACTGTGTATGTTTATAGTAAAAAACCACTTACTAAAGCAAAAGTCTCCGCATTAAAAACTGAATATGAGAACAAATACAATCGTCAAGTGACAATAGAGAACCGTGTTGATGAATCGATTTTAGGTGGCCTTCGTTTTGAATTCGACGGCAAAGTTATCGATGATACGATCAACAACAATTTACACCAACTTAAACGTCGTTTGACCAGATAGGCAGGTGGAAACATGAGTAAAATCAACCCAGGCGAAATTAGCGCCTTAATCAAAGAACAAATCGAGAAATATTCAAAAGAAATCAAAACCGATAACGTTGGAACGGTCATTAGTGTCGGTGATGGTATCGCACTTGTTCATGGACTGGACGAAGCGATGGCGGGAGAGCTTCTCGAGTTTGAAGACAATGTATACGGTATGGTCTTGAACCTTGAGAGAGATCATGTCGGGGCCGTTATCCTAGATGAATCAACAAATATTAAAGAAGGAGACCGTGTCAAAACCAGTGGTCGAATTCTTGAAGTCCCTGTGGGCGAGGCCTTGTTAGGTCGAGCCATTAATCCACTAGGGAAAGCGATTGATGGACTGGGGAGCATCGAAACCTCACAAACCCGTCCGCTTGAGAAAAAAGCACCGGGGGTCATGAGCCGTAAGTCCGTTGAAGAACCGCTTCAAACCGGAATCAAAGTATTAGATGCTTTAGTTCCAATTGGTCGGGGTCAACGCGAGCTCATCATTGGTGACCGGAAAACCGGTAAAACATCAATTGCCCTCGATACAATAATCAATCAAAAAGAAGAAGATGTTATTTGTATTTATGTAGCAATCGGTCAAAAAGAATCAACCGTTGCACAAGTCCAGCAAATGCTTAAAAAACACGGCGCTGATGAGTATACAATTATTGTCAGTGCTTCAGCAAGTGAACCTGCACCACTCCTTTACCTCGCACCTTATGCCGGGGTATCAATTGGGGAATATTTTATGCATCAAGGCAAGAGTGTCTTAGTTGTGTATGATGACCTTTCCAAACACGCGACTGCATACCGTGAACTTTCACTGTTACTGCGCCGTCCACCCGGACGTGAAGCCTTCCCTGGTGATGTATTTTACTTACACTCACGTTTACTGGAACGCGCCGCAAAACTTAATGATGATTTAGGCGGCGGTTCAATTACAGCCCTCCCAATCATTGAAACTCAGGCAGGCGATATTTCAGCGTATATTCCGACTAATGTCATCTCAATTACTGACGGTCAGATTTTCTTGCAAAGTGACCTGTTCAACTCTGGGGTACGACCCGCTATCAATGCCGGACTCAGCGTTTCACGTGTTGGTGGTAGTGCCCAAATCAAAGCCATTAAAAAAGTTAGCGGAACCTTGCGACTCGACTTGGCTTCATACCGCGAATTAGAAGCTTTCACACAATTTGGTAGTGATTTAGATGAGGCAACCCGTAAAAAACTCGACCGTGGTAAGCGTACGGTTGAAGTCCTTAAACAAGGATTACACGAAGTTATGCCTGTCAATAAACAAGTCATCTCTATTTTTGCCTTGACCAATGGTCATTTCGATGATGTTAAAGTTGAAAACATCAGTCGTTTTGAATCTGAGTTGCACGAATTTTTCGATCGTGATGAAACAGGCAAAAAACTACTTGATGAAATTAAAACGAAAAAGGCTTTACCCGATAGCGACGCACTCAGTAGCGTCATTGAAAAATTCAAAAAAAGCTTCGCCTAAGGTGGTGGAACCATGAGTTCAATGCGAGAAATTAAAAAACGAATCAACGCAACGGAAAAAACATCGCAGATTACCAAAGCGATGCACATGGTAAGCGCCGCCAAACTTAAAAAGGCTGAGCGCTCTATCAAAGCGTTTCGTCCCTTGACTAAAAGACTGTCTCATGTCTTATCACGAGTTTTAAACAGTGATAAAGAACTCACACATCCCATTCTTGAAGGACGCGATATTGATAAAACTGTCTATATCCTAATCTCTTCTGATCGTGGGCTTGCGGGTCCTTATAATAACAATGTGTTTAAAGCCTTTGAAAAATATGTTGAAAAACAGCATCAATCTAAAGATGAATTTGAGATCGCAGCGTTGGGATTCAAGTCTTTCGCTTTTGCTAAACGCAAAAAATACACATTGATCAACAAAGAAGTCATTCAAGTACGAGATGATGTTCAATTTCTAGACTTCCAGTCAATTTCTGATGAGTTTATCAAAGGGTTTCTTTCAGGAAAATATGATAAGATTGTTGTATTTTATAACAAATTCATCAATACACTCCAGCAACAAGTCAAGCATCAAACCTTGATACCATTACAAGATAATCCCTTGTTACAAATCGAGGATGATGATAACGGAAACGCACCCTATCGAACGATTTATCATTATGAACCATCAGCAAGTCGTGTCTTACAGGAACTTTTACCCATGTATGTTGTGAACTTGTTATACGGCATGATTCTTGAATCAAAAGCCAGTGAGCACGCTTCACGCATGACAGCAATGAAAAGTGCAACCGACAACGCCAAAGATCTCATCCAGGACTTGCAACTGCATTACAATCGTGCAAGACAGGATGCCATTACCATCGAACTTACCGATATCATCGGCGGCGCCGAAGCGGTGAACTAAAGGAGGCAAACTATGAACAAAGGTAGAATTATACAGGTTATGGGACCGGTTGTCGATGTGGCTTTCGACGAAAACCTTCCGGAGATTAACCATGCCGTAAAAGTAATACTTAAAAACGAAAAAGACGAAGAACGTTCTATCGATTTGACCCTTGAGGTATCCTTACACCTTGGGAACAAAGCCGTTAGAACCATTGCAATGGATTCCACAGACGGACTTAAACGTGGCATGGAAGCCATTGACATGGAACAACCCATCAGCGTGCCTGTTGGCGATAAAACATTAGGAAGAATCTTCAATGTGCTTGGAGAATCCATTGATAATAAAGGCGAAGTCGATAAAAGAATCAAACGCATGCCTATTCATCGTACTGCACCAAAACTTGATGAAATCAGTAGTGAAACGGAAATCCTTGAAACAGGAATTAAAGTCGTTGACTTGCTAGCCCCTTATGTCAAAGGGGGTAAAATCGGTCTCTTTGGTGGAGCCGGTGTTGGTAAAACCGTTCTTATTCAAGAATTAATTCACAACATCGCACATGAACATGGTGGAATCAGTGTGTTTGCTGGTGTTGGTGAGCGTACACGTGAGGGGAATGACCTCTATCATGAAATGACGGACTCAGGCGTTATTAAAAAAACCGCCATGGTTTTCGGTCAAATGAATGAACCACCAGGGGCACGTATGCGTGTCGGACTGACTGGTCTTACGATGGCTGAGCACTTCCGTGATGAAGAGAAACAAGATGTGCTTTTATTCATCGACAACATTTACCGCTTTACTCAAGCAGGTAGTGAGGTATCGGCTTTACTTGGTCGCATGCCTTCCGCGGTTGGGTATCAACCAACCCTAGCCACAGAAATGGGGAAACTTCAAGAGCGGATTACCTCAACTAAAGAAGGGTCCATTACATCTATCCAGGCTGTTTATGTGCCAGCGGATGACTACACAGACCCTGCCCCAGCCACAACTTTCGCTCATCTTGATGCGACAACGAACTTATCGCGTAAAATCTCCGAAGAAGGAATTTATCCTGCGGTAGATCCACTTGAATCAACATCAAGAGCGTTAGAACCAGAAATTGTCGGGGTTGAGCATTATCAAATCGCCCGTGAAGTACAACGTACGATTCAACGCTATAACGAACTCCTTGATATTATTGCCATCCTAGGAATGGATGAACTGAGTGAGGAAGACAAACTTGTGGTGCATCGTGCCAGAAGATTGCGTCTGTTCCTTTCACAAAACTTCCATGTTGCCGAACAATTCACCGGTCAAAAAGGATCATACGTTCCAGTCGATGAAACAATCCGTGGATTTAAAGGTATTTTAGATGGTAAATACGATGATTATCCGGAAGATGCATTCCGCTTGGTCGGAAGTATCGATGATGTCGTTGCCAAAGCGGAAAAAATGAAGTAGGTGATTCGATGAAACTCGTAGTAGTCACACCAAGCGGAGAGCTATTTAACGAAACCGTTGATTATATTGTTATAAGCAGTAAAAATAATGGCGACTTTGCAATCATGAAAGATCACGCCCCCATTATCAGTGCGATTGATGTGGGGTATATAAAAATGATTCAAGGTGATAAAACGCTTTATACTGTTGTGATCAATGGTGCACTTGAACAACAAGATAATCAAATCAATATAATTGCTCAAGAAGCCCATGTTGGCTTAAACAAGGACAGTGCAATGGACCATCTTAATGAGGTTCGAAAAGAACGCCTTGAAGCTAACAGACAGCGCACGCAAGACTTTTTGCAAGCTGAAAAAGAACTCCGTAAAAATCTCCGTGAAGCACGTGCTTCAAAACGGTAAATAGAAGAACTACAGGCAAGGCGTCCAAGCCTTGCCTTTCCTATTTTGTATGTTATAATTAATTTGATAATACATTAAGGAGGAATTTTAAATGGAGAAACAAGCAAAACTCATGAACCAACTTGTTGCAGATTTAGCAGTTAACTTTGTAAAATTCCACAACCTTCATTGGAATGTTGTAGGGGAAAGATTCGAACCAGTTCACGTTTATGCTGAAAAACTTTATGATATGCTTAATGAGCAATATGATGAAGTTGCAGAACGCATGAAAATGTTAGGGGTGTTCCCTGCTGCACAGATGAAGACGTATCTTGAAATGACAAATGTTGAGGAACTCGAAGATCGTGATTATCAAATTCCTGAAGTATTCAAGATTTTGAAAGAAGAACTTGAAAAACTTCGTGCTCTTGCAACAGAAATTCGCACCCTTGCGGATGACGGTGGAGACTTTGCTACAGTTGCTATGTTGGAAGATATGGTCGGCGAGTATGACAAAGAAATCTGGTTTATGGAACAAGCAATTAAATAACTCATTAAAGCGCCTGTAAATAGGCGCTTTTTTGTTGACACAATAAATCTTACATTATATGCTAAAATCACCAAGGAGGGATTTCTATGAGAGTCATAACATTTAATACCTTAAGTTCAACAAATGATTATTTAAAAGAACATATCAGTGCTTTTGATGAAGCGATTTGTATTCATGCACTTCATCAGACTAATGGCCGTGGCAGGCGAGGACGAACCTGGAAAGCCAAAAATGGTGAAAATCTTCTAGTTTCTATTTATCATCCCTCCATATCAACAAATGCTCGTGCTTTATGGATAAGCATTCTTTCAGTTATTAAAACACTGAGTGATTATGACGTTTCCGCTGATATTAAACTCCCTAATGATATCCTTGTCGATAATCGGAAAATAGCTGGAATTTTAATAGAACACTTACGCGGAAAACAAAAAATCATTGCGGGGGTTGGCTTCAATGTAAACGAAGTCTTTGAAGATGTCTTTCTAAATGCTTCGTCACTCAAATTTTTAACGGGTGAAAATCATGATATTAATGACATTCGTGATGAACTACTGGGACATTTTGAAACACTCATTCAATATTCTGATGCCGAACTACTTGAAATCTTCAAAACGCAGTTATTTAAGAAGAAAATCAGGGCATTTCTTGGTGATAAAGGTGTAGTGGTCCGTGATATTGATGAAAATTTTAACTGTAAAATCAATGAAGAGTGGATGAGTTGTGATAACTTAGAATTTGTGCCACCACTATCAGAGGAATAAACAAAAGGTTCATGTACGTACTAACAATTTCGTATAAAAACTATAATTAAATTCATATAGATCATGAAAACGGTCCGCATTGTATAAAATAGCGCAGTGTAGGCCTTTTTTCTTTGCGGTGAAATGGAGTTATATTCATTATCTATTAATTTGATTGTTAGTATGCATATGCCGATTATCTAATTAAAGCGTTTACGAAATGCTTTGAATATCAAAACTTATTGACATCTATAGGGGTTGCATTTATAATGCATCTTATGAAGGATATTTTGCACTTCAGATAAAGGAGGGTTGAAACATGTTCGAAAAAGTACAATCAGTTGTCGCTGAAGAGCTCGGTGTTGAAAAAGACGATGTCACGATGGAAGCTAGCATTCTTGATGATCTTGGCGCAGACTCATTAGATGTCGTAGAGTTAATTATGGCGTTAGAAGAGGAATTTAACATAGAAGTTAGCGACGACAAAGCACAATCAATGAAAACAATTAAAGATGTTATCGAATATATCGAATCACAACAATAACCTAATTATCATATATTTTTTTATCTTATAAAATATTTGAATATCAAAGTATCTAGGAGATGTTCTCATGAATAATAGAGAATTAAAAACAATCATAAAGTTGTTCGAAGACTCAGAGCTTTCCAGTATGAAACTTGAGAAAGATGATGTAAAAATTGAGCTTCACAAACCTAAACCAAACGAACCGCAAACACTGCAACATACTGTCGCACCACAGCCTAGTCAACCGACCCCTTCACAACCAGAAGCTCCAGTTGAAAAACCAACAGAAAAAACTAACTATACAGAAGTGAAAGCCCCTTTGGTGGGCACTTACTATGAAGCGGCCGCCCCTGATCAGCCACCATTTGTCAGAGAAGGTCAAACCGTTAGAAAAGGGGATACGCTTTGTATCATCGAAGCGATGAAGGTCATGAATGAAATATCTGCGCCTAAAGATGGAAAAGTTGTTAACATCCATGTTGAAAACGGTGATATGGTTATGTATGATCAAGTTGTCCTGGAGATTGAATAATGTTACAAAAAATACTCATTGCCAATCGTGGTGAAATTGCAGACCGTATTATACGTAGTTGTAAACAACTTGGGATTGATACGGTAGCTGTCTACTCACAGGCAGATAAGGATTCACTTCATGTTCATCTTGCAGATGAGGCTGTATGTATAGGGAAGACCAGTGCGACTGAAAGTTATTTAAATATGGAAAACATCATTAGTGCCGCAATTAATACAGGTGCCGAAGCAATTCACCCAGGCTTCGGCTTTTTGAGCGAAAACGCAAAGTTTGCGGAGTTATGCGAATCTTGTGACATAACATTCATCGGCCCATCGGCCGTGGTAATTGAAAAAATGGGTGATAAATCTATGGCGAAAAAACTGATGAAAGAAGCAGGGGTTCCTTTAGTTCCCGGGAGTGCCGAAGAAGTGACGTTAGAAGAAGGTCAAAAACTTGCGAAAAAAATCGGTTGTCCCTTATTGATTAAAGCTTCTGCAGGTGGTGGGGGTCGCGGTATGCGCATTGTTCGCTCGCTTGATCAGTTTGAAAAAGCTTTTTATTCCGCTAAACAAGAAGCCAAGGCAGCGTTTGGAAACGATGGTGTTTATATCGAAAAACTTATTGAAAACCCCAAACATGTTGAGGTTCAGATTCTAGCGGATAAGTACAAGAATATCATCCACTTGGGAGAACGTGATTGTAGTATTCAACGTCGAAATCAAAAAGTCATTGAAGAAGCACCAGCAATGATCAGTGACAAACTGCGAGATAAGATGTATAAAGCGGCGATTAAAGCGGCTGAATATGTTAGCTATGAAAATGCCGGAACCGTGGAATTTGTTGTTAAAGACGATGAATTTTTCTTTATTGAAATGAATACGCGAATTCAAGTCGAACATCCGGTGAGTGAAATGATCAGCGGGGTAGACATCATTAAAGAACAAATCCGTATCGCTTCTGGAGAAGAGATGCAGTTGAAACAAGATTCCATTCATTTCAGTGGTCATGCAATTGAGGTTCGTTTAAATGCCGAAAATCCCAAAAAGAACTTTCAACCCTCACCTGGTCGTGTCGAACTTTTACATATCCCTCAAGGCCTAGGCATAAGGTTTGATTCTATGTTATATACGGATTATGAAATTCCACCGTACTATGATTCCATGATTGGCAAACTCATTGTACATGGTAAAGACAGATTAGATGCAATTAGGAATTTAAGAGCTGCTTTAGAAGAGTTAATTATCGAAGGCATTGATACGAACCAGTATTTTCTAATGATGATATTGATGCAAGATGTCTTTGTCAAAGGCGATATAGATACATCGTTTATTGAGAAATATATCGAGAGGTTGTTGGATTATGAAGCGTGATGTCTTAAAAAATGCGTTTGATAAACAACGCCAGTTTAAATCCAAAACAGTCTCTTATCGTAAAAAACCCCTTCAAAGTGCTAAACAACCTGATGTCCCCAAAGGACTATATGAAAAATGCCAAAGTTGTGGAAAAACCTTTATTGCCAAAGATATGATTAAAAATATGTTCGTTTGTCCATCGTGTGACAATCATTTTAGGCTTCGTGCCATCGACAGATTAAATATCACTGTCGACCCCCATTCGTTTTTAGAAAAGGGTCTCGGATATATCACCCTAGATCCATTGTTTATCGATGGTTACGAACAAAAAGTTGCTGATTATAAAAAACAAACAAATCTAGATGAGGCTTACATTTACGGCTATGCTCAAATTGAAAGTATTCCCTGTGTGATTGGCATCATGGATTCACACTTCATGATGGGATCGATGGGGAGTGTCGTAGGGGAAAAAGTTACGAAAAGTATCGAGTATGCGATGGTGAAGCGTCTACCGTTAATTATGTTTGTAGCGTCTGGTGGTGCCCGGATGCAAGAAGGAATCTTTTCATTAATGCAAATGGCTAAAACCTCTGGTGCGTTAAAGAAACTTGATGAACAAGGATTGCTTTTTGTTAGTGTCCTTACCCATCCAACCACCGGTGGCGTAACCGCATCATTTGCTTCACTTGGTGATATTATCTTAGCTGAACCTAATGCTTTAATTGGGTTTGCTGGACCCAGGGTTATCAAACAAACGATTAAACAGGATTTACCAGAAGGCTTTCAACGTGCGGAGTTCCTTAAAGATAAGGGGATGGTGGATAAAGTCGTTCATCGCCACGCCCTTAAGGATACTTTGCATACGATTTTAAAAATGCATCAAGGTGGAAGTGAATAACCTATGGATATATTAAAAAAAGAGAAGAAACTGATAAAACTTGAAGAAGAACTAATAGAGTTGGATGACGAGAAGAAAATTGAATCAATTAAAAGTAAAATTGAAGATTACAAACACGGTATGATGCAAGATTTAAGTGCTTGGGATCGTGTGATGTTAGCGCGTCATATGAAACGACCTACCAGCAAAGATGTTATCAATGCTGTATTTGATGATTTTATAGAATTACATGGCGATCGAAACTTTGGTGACGATAAAGCCATTATTGGTGGTATCGCGTATTTTAATGGCCAACCAGTGACTATTATTGCCCAACAAAAAGGGAAAACAACGGAAGAGAATATCGAATCTAATTTCGCGATGCCACATCCAGAAGGATATCGTAAAGCATTGCGTTTGATGAAACAAGCTGAAAAATTCAATCGCCCGATTATCACGTTGATTGATACACCAGGCGCTTTTCCCGGAATTGGGGCCGAAGCACGTGGCCAAGGCGAAGCCATTGCACGCAATCTCTTTGAGATGAGTGCAATAGAAGTGCCGATTATTAGTATTGTTATTGGTGAAGGTGGCTCTGGTGGTGCACTGGCAATCGGTGTTGCCAATGAAGTGCATATGCTAGAAAATGCGATTTATTCCATCCTATCCCCAGAAGGCTACGCTTCCATATTATGGAAAGATGCAAAAAAAGCGAAAAACGCCGCTGAAGTCATGAAACTTACCAGTTACGATTTACTTGATTTCGGTGTCATTGAAGGCATTATCAAAGAACCAATCGGTGGAGCGCATCACAATCCCACACAAACCTATGAAGCCATTGGGAAAAGACTGCAACAATCGATTGAATCATATTATAATCGCAGTAGCTATGAAATTAAGACAGCACGTTACACAAAATTTCGAAAAATCGGGTTTTTCCAACGCTTTAATTATGATAATCTTAAAGGAGTGGTCAAATGAAACATACTCAAGTGCTTGGGACAGGGTCTTATGTTCCCAGCAACAGAGTCACCAATGCTGACCTAGAAAAAATAGTGGAAACATCGGATGAATGGATTCAAAGTCGTACCGGCATTGTAAGTCGTCCGAAAACTATTGATGAAAATACATCAGATTTAGCCTATCAAGCAGCTTTAAAAGCACTTGATAATGCAAACTTAACTGCACAAGATATTGATTTAATAATCGTTGCTACAGTAACCAGTGATTACCAGTTCCCGGGCGTTTCACAGTTACTGCAAAAACGTTTGGGATGTCGTTTTATTCCAGCCTTTGATCTCAATGCGGCATGTAGTGGATTTATCTATGCCCTCAATGTTGCGGATAAAATGATTAAAAGTGGTACCTATAAAACTGCACTGATTCTCGGTGCTGAAACATTGACCAAATATACTGATTACACGGACCGAAATACTTGCGTACTGTTTGCGGATGGTGCGGGGGCTATGGTTGTTGGTGAAAGTGATGAAGCAAAAATTAAACATATTGTCACCTATGCGGATGGCGATGCCGAAAGCATGTTGAAAATGGATGGTTATCCCTTGAAGGTTGGGTTTGAAACCCCACCCCAGAAACGTCCTTTCCTAGAAATGCAAGGCAGTGAAGTCTTTAAATTTGCGACATCAGTCCTTCCTAAGACAATTGAAGAGTTATTAAGTGTAACCAATCACACCCTTGATGAGGTTGATATAGTCATTGCCCATCAAGCCAATTCACGCATTATCGCCAAAGCGGCGAAGACATTAAAAATTGCACCAGAGAAAATGTATGTCAATATTGATCGTTTTGGAAACACCTCAGCCGCTAGTGTGCCACTGGCGATTGATGAGGCTATCAAAACTGGAAAACTTAAAAAAGGCGACCTCTTTGCGACGGTCGCATTTGGAGCCGGTCTAACATGGGGCGGCGCACTGATTAGACTATAACGAATCCATAGGAGCGTTACTATGAAAATTGCGTTTTTATTTTCTCCCCAAGGGGCCCAATATGCCGGCATGGGGAAAGACCTTTACGATAATAACGAAATAGTGAAACAACGGATTGATGAAGCTGACAGTTACTTAAATTATGACTTGAAAAATGTCATGTTTGATAACGAAGAGGCCCTAAACTCTACTCGGTATGTTCAAGTGGCGATTTTTACGCTGAGTAGTGCGATTCGTGATGCCTTGAAACAAGAAGGCATTGTCAGTAGTGGGAGCGTTGGATTATCTTTGGGTGAATATGCGGCGTTTTACGATCGTGGTGTTTTTGATTTTTACCAGGGGGTACAAACCGTTGAGCACCGCGGCTTTTTCATGCATGAGGCCACGAAAAAAACCACAGGATCCATGGCGGCGGTTCGCGGACAATTGGATGTAATAGAGCCACTTGTCAATCAAATTGAAAACTTGTATGTTGCGAATTATAATTTGGCGAATCAATATGTAATTTCTGGTGACCCCAAAAGCATTGAAATTTTTGCTGAACGGGCTAAAGAAAACGGCATTAGGCGGGTAACCCCACTTAAAACAGCGGGTGCCTTTCATACGCCTTATATGCGTGATGCAGCCTTAGCGTTTGGTGAATACCTTAAAATGAGTCGGTTTAACGAACCATCAGGCGGATTATACCTCAATACAACAGGGGCTCTATATGATAAAGATATCAAAACCCATATGATCAATCAAATCACCTCGCCTGTGAAATTTTATCCCGCGATTGAAGCGATGATTGCGGATGGCTATGACACATTCATCGAATGTGGGGTTAAAAACACCTTGGCCTCAATGGTGAAAAAAATAGATAAATCTGTTCAAACGTATCATGTTGAAGATATAAAAACCCTTAATAATGTAATCAAGGAGTTGAATGAATCATGAATGAAAAACGAACTGTTTTAATTACGGGTGCATCACGTGGAATCGGGCGTGCACTAGCGATGGCCTTTGGTGAAAATGGTGATAATGTCGTTGTAAACTACCGCCGCAGCGAACAAAGTGCTCAAACCATCGTTGAAGCCATTAAAAAAGCTGGTGGTGATGCACTTGCATTGAAGGCTGATGTCAGTGATTTTGATGAAGCGAAAACACTGGTTGAGCAAACGATCGAACATTTTGGAAGTATTGATGTATTAATTAACAATTCAGGCATCACCAAAGATACCTTGATGCTTCGAATGAAAGAAGAAGATTTTGATGATGTAATCAACGTCAATCTTAAAGGCAGTTGGAATATGATTAAACATGTCACCCGTCCGATGTTCAAACAAAAGTCTGGTCGCATCATTAATATTTCTAGTGTAGTAGGATTAATCGGGAATCCCGGTCAAACCAACTACGTCGCCTCCAAAGCAGCTGTCAATGGGATGACTAAATCATTGGCAAAAGAATATGGTAAGAAGAATATAACTGTTAACGCAATCGCGCCAGGGTTTATTGAGACCGAAATGACGGATGCACTCAGTGATGAAATTAAGGATGCATATCGTGCTCAAATTCCATTGAATCGCTTTGGAAAAACAGATGATATTGCGAAGACTGCTTTATTTTTAGCGAGCAAAGATGCCGGCTATATTACCGGTCAAATAATTAGTGTTAATGGGGGGATGGTTTAATGAAACGCAGAGTCGTAATTACAGGATTAGGGTCAATTAATCCACTAGGGAATAGTGTTGATGATTCGTGGCAAGCCGCTCAAAAAGGGGCAAATGGGATTGACATAATCAAAAGAATTAATACCGATGAACTTGATGTCAAGATTGCCGGAGAAGTCAAAGGATTTGATGCTCAAGAATATTTTGGGAAAAAGCAGTTCAAACGTCTAGACCGATTTACCCAATTGGCGATGAAAGCCACTGATGAGGCCATTGAAGATTCTAATTTAGACCTTTCAGCTATTGATTTAAAGCGCGCTGGTGTCTTTTATTCAAGTGGTATTGGTGGATTAGAAACCATTGCTGAACAAGAAGACAAAGCCAAAGAAAAAGGCTATAATAGAATTAGTCCCTTCTTTATTCCGATGTCTATCATTAACATTGCGGCAGGAAATATTGCCATCAAGTATGGTTTCAGAGGCGCGGCAACTTCAAGTGTTACAGCTTGTGCCTCAGCAACAAATACCATTGGTGATGCGTTTAGAAGTATTCGTGATGGCTATCATGAAGTCATTATCAGTGGTGGATCAGAAGCGTCTATCACACCGCTTGGTTTAAGTGGGTTTAAAGTCATGCATGCTTTGAGTCGTTCCAACGATCCTGCAAATGCCTCTAAACCTTTCGATCTCAATCGCAGCGGATTTGTGATGGGAGAAGGGGCTGGAACATTGATTTTAGAAGAACTTGAACACGCCAAAAAGCGTGGCGCAAAAATTTATGGTGAAGTTATTGGCTATGGGTCGACCTGTGACGCTCATCACATGACAAGTCCCGATCCAGAAGGCAAAGGTGCTTACAACTGTATGCTAAATGCATTGGAAGATGGTGGCATCGATAAAAATGATGTTGGCTATATTAACGCGCATGGAACGTCAACACCACTTAATGATAAAATTGAAACCTTAGCGATTAGAAACCTTTTTGAAGAACATGCGAACAATCTTCTCGTTTCTTCTACAAAGTCCATGACAGGGCATTTGTTGGGGGCTAGCGGAGCGGTTGAAGGAATCTTTGCGGTGCTAGCCTTACGTGATGGCTTTGTGCCACCAACGATTAACTTTGAAGATCAAGATCCAGAATGTGATTTGAACTATACCGCTAATAAAGGGGTTAAAACTTCACTGAAATACGCAATTTCTAATTCACTCGGTTTTGGTGGACATAACGCCACCCTTGCCTTTAAAAAGTGGGAGGAATAACTGTGAAATTAAACAGTAACGAAATTCAAAAGATTATTCCCCATCGTCATCCCTTCATTTTAGTTGATAGAGTGGATGCGTTAACCGAAGGTGAATACGTCAAAGCTATCAAAAATGTAACAGTCAGTGAGCCGTTTTTCGAAGGGCACTTTCCTCATCATCATGTGATGCCCGGTGTCTTAATTGTGGAAGCATTGGCTCAAGCTGGTGCAATCGCTATTCTTAAAAAGGAAGAGTTTGCAGGAAAAACAGCCCTTTTTGCCGGTATTGATAAATGTCGTTTTAAACGTCAAGTCATCCCGGGTGATACGTTGACACTAGAAGTTGAAATTACTAAAATTAAAGGTCCGGTTGGAAAAGGAAAGGCCACCGCAACAGTAGATGGAGAACTTGCTGTTAGTGCGGAAATTACGTTTGCTATCAATATTAAATAATCTTGACGTTTCCGCAAATCAAAATTGCGGAAACGTTTTTTTGTGGAAAATGTTATAATTGAACCAAGGAGTGAAATTATGTCCATTCAAAGAAAAGATATCCACCTCGGCACACGGGTCCAAGTCGTGCGAAAAGAAGACCAACGCAGCGGGAAATTGACAGAAGGAACAGTTGCGAAAATTTTAACCAATTCCCCCCACCATCCCCATGGCATCAAAGTTAAACTTGAAGATGGTCAGGTGGGACGTGTCAAGGCGATTATCGACAATACTTAATGATTATGAGGGAGAATTATGAGACCACAACTCATTCACAATGTTATTAAAGGATTTGCGTTACGAAAAGACAGTTCCATTGCAATTAACTTTTGGGGCAGTGATGATGCGCTTTTAAACCAGATTGAAAAAGCCTTACGTCATAATAATCATGATGTGATTAACCATCAAGTTGATCTTGAACGCATTAAAACCTTAGCCGAAGATAATGCTTTACTGATTGATGAAGAAACATTATCAAAATTGGTGGCCGCTGACAATGCCATCGATATTTTTACGCATCCTGTCAAAATGCCAGAGGGGTTTCCTCAAGATAAAATCGATGATTATAAAATGTATCTGGGAAAACTGTTTCAAGCGATGAAAAGCGGTAAAGAAAAATTTATTCAGTGGCGTTTACCGACTGAAGGTAATGCCACAGCGATTGATAGTGATACTTATATAGAAGCCGTGCAACGCGCGAGTATGGTCGATTATGACAAATTAAAAAGAATGGCCTATAGTGTCGAACAATTTGTAACGGATAAGAAGAAAGTCCGTATTATGGCGAAGGGTACCGACCTTACTTTCTATATCAGTGATGTTAAATGGTTTAAAGACATCGGTGATGGCGATGTTCCTGCCGGAGAAATTGCCTGTGTTCCTCACCTTGCAGATGCAAATGGACATTTACATGTCCCGTTCGTTGCTTTCCAGCAACTCACCTTTTACAATCTTGATTTCACCATCAAAGATGGCGTGTTTTCTACAACCGATGATGCCTTTAATGAATTTTTGGAAAAGTTCAGTGGTGATGCAAATGTGTTGGCTGAGTTTGGGATTGGGCTAAATGGCGCGATTCAATCATTGATAGGTAATCAATTACATGATGAGAAAAAACTTAATACTGTGCACCTTGGCATTGGAACCAATGCGATGTTCAACGGACCCAACAAAAGTGATCTACATTTTGATTTTGTGATTGAACCTACCGAGGTCATCATGGATGAAGCATATTTGATTAAAGATAATGCGATTCGTTTAAAATAAAAAGTGGATAGCCATCCAAATGATGGTTTATCCACTTTTTTATCCTGTTGATCCAAATCCGCCTTCTCGTTTTTTCCCGTTTCCTGTGTCATTGGAAACTTTTAGGAATTTCTCAAAAATACCTTGGGCGATTCGTGTGCCTTTTTTTAAAGTCACCGGTTGGTCACGGAAGTTGATCAATTGAATGAAAATTGCGCCGTCATTATCTTTATTGCCATAATAATCCCCATCGATAATGCCGACGTTATTGGGTATAGTCAGTCCGTATTTGACGGGTAAAGAACTTCTTGGAAATATTTTTAAGACTTCATCATCTTGCATATAAGCTTTTATGCCTGTTTTGGCGAGAGCGATTTCACCAGGATTGATAAATAATGTCTCACAAATTGCGAAATCATAACCGGCACTTTGCATTGTGCCGCGCTCAGGCAAGTTCACTTGCTTGTTTGAATATCCTTTTGCAATTTCAAAACCACGCATTTAATCAGTCCTTTCTAAATCATATTATAGCATAGAAAATCGCCTGTGCTTCAACGGATATTATTTTAGTCTTATGTCAGTTTATGGTAATATGTTTATAGTATTCAGAAAGAAATGAGGTGTGAAATATGCTTAAAAAACGATATCGTAAGGCTCTGAAGTATAGTTATGGGCGCTGTGACGATTGTGATGATTTTGTGATTGGTGTTGGCGTTCAACATTATGGTGAGTTGTTTCATCGTTTTGATTCTTCGCCACTTTACAAACGTGATTTAAACCCTGAGTTAATCAACTATCTTGAAGAAGCCCGTCAGGCTATTCCTTTTAAGGATACTGTGCACCTTGAAATCAATGCGGCAGAGATTCCTGAAAATGATGAAACCGAAGCTCATGTGATCGAAGCGATGAAAAACGCTTTTACGATAGAAGGCGATTTTATAGAACAGGAGCTTAGAAGTAACACAATTGAGTTTTCTACCTATTTGTTATTAAGTATTGTTTTTCTATTTTCTGTTTTTATTGTGCCTTATATCGAAGTGCCCAGTTTGTTGGGGTCGGTGTTAAGAGAAGGACTTTTTATTATGGTTTGGGTGTTTTTATGGCAAGCTTTCTCACTGTTTTTCTTTTCACGTTTAGAGATATATCGTCGCCGTAAGCGATTTAAATCACTGGCGAAAATGGATATCTTTTTTAAACATCGTGTGGATGAGTTAAAAAACCTTGAAGGTTAATTAAAAATATAAATAGGCCTTGAATTTTAAGACAATATACCATAAACTATTCATGTAAAACATAGGTGCAAAATCAACAGGGAATTGGGTGAGAATCCCAAGCTGTCCCAGCAACCGTAATACGGACGAAATGCGTTTAACCACTGCTAAAGCGGGAAGATGCAAAGTAGGATGATGTCGAGCCGGTAGACCTACCTATGATTTTTACGACTTACACTCCTGGGAAAGAGTTGTAACGTTGTCTTATGTGTGGTGAATACCGTAGTAGTTTTCTATTTCGTGTTTCACGCATTTATAGATAAACGTATACACCGTCCGGGAGGATGGTTTTTTTATTTTCATACACTTAAAAGGAGGCAACATAATGAAAAAACTATTCTCTATCGGTCTTTTGGTGATCTTGATGGCTTTAGGTGCATGCACTGCAGATACAGAGCCCAATGATTCATTACAAGAAGATATTGAACAACTGCAACAACAAGTTTCATCGTTACAAGATGTTTTAGGGGACAAAGGAGATTCTATTGATGCGATGCAAAGTGAGATTGATGCATTGCACACAGAAATTGGTGCGCTTCAATCGGAAATTGATGATCTTAAATCCCTTTACTATGATGGCAGTGTCGTCTTTTCGTACGAATTTGACAGCAGTGTTAAAGCACAAAGTGTTAATTATAGAGTATCTGATGAACTCAGCGCTTTTGACTTACTAAGTGAAGCGTTTGACATTGAGTATACTGAATTCGAATGGGGCAATATGTTAAATGCGGTTGGTGCGTTAGATGCACCTTATGGCAGTTTTCTACATATCGCGAAGAACGGAACCGCTCTTGATGTAGGATTGTCTGATGCGACGTATGAAGATGGTGATCATTTCCATGTTGAAAGACAATGGTTTGATGACACCGCACATCAGTTATATGATGCGATTACGTTATTTACCGATAATCAACTGGATAACTATCTAGATGATGAAGACGGTAATTTGTCAGTGTTATCCGGATTATATCTCATGCATTACGAAGATTTTTCGCTGGTTTTAACCGATGAAGATGATTTAGAAAGTGTTGGTGAATACCAACAAGGAATCATCAAACGTATGGTTTTAGGACAAAGTTTTGAGGCATTGCAAGATGATCTAGCGGCCCTTGATAACCCAACACATCTCTACCCTGCAAGTCTAAATGTCTTTGCCTTGCAAGGGCATGAGAGTTTTGATAATTATGCAAGTGACTTTTTAGATAAAGTTAACAATGCAGACTTTGAAACCATGGATCATGATTCGCTGGTACTTGCGGCTTTTGCGCTTGAGTTAATCGATCACGAAGATGCCCGAGCGTATTACGATGATATCGTAGCGTATGTCTATGACAATCCTTATGATTATTATTACGGTAAAAACTCGGTTAGCCTCGGATTAGTAATGATGCTTCTGAGTTATGAAGGTATTGCACTTGATCATGAGGATTTGATGCAAGACAATCAAACGATTTTAGAAGTGTTCTTATCTTATCAATCAGATAATGGCGGTTTTTATTATACTGCCGATGATGAAACCATTGATGCGAATTTCTCTACACCGCAAGGCTTTTTAGCACTAAGTTATACGTATGCCGTTTATAGTGGGGAAGATGTCTTGCCGTTTGTTGTGATTGAGCAATGAAATTAAAGGTCGTTCTCTCGATTGTGGTGCTTATTGGCGTTATTCTCAGTTTCGCATTGTTTTCACCATTTTCTGCGGATTCAGAGGGGTCCGTTCAGATTATTGTTCGTGATTCTGATACCATTGTTGTGATTGATGAGTGGGTTGATTTCTATGAAGGGGATAATCTATACCGACTCCTCGATAGAAACTACACCATTGAAACATCTGACCGATATGGGACTTCTTATGGCCGATTATTGCTATCAATTGAGGGTATCGATACTAATTTTGAACAAACTTTTATACATATTAGTAAGGATGGAGTGAGTGCTAACCGAGGCATTGATAATATTGCTTTGGAAGATGGCTCTACCTATGAATTTGAAGTAAGAGTTCCACATTGAAAGGTGGTGTAAGGATGACTTCACTACGACGAACGATTGTTTTGGCAATGAGTGTTACGATTCTCTTTGTTCAAGAACAACTCTTAACGTTTATTCCTAACGTACAATTTACAACCTTGTTGATTGTGTTATTTGCGTCGCTTTATACGCTGCGTGAAAACATCCTCATCATCTTTGTTCATGTTATATTAGATTCGCTTTACATGGGGGCGTTCAATCCACTTTACATGACACCGATGTTTTTAGGATGGGTCATGATACCGTTGCTTTATAATACGGTTCTGGGCCGGACAAAAAATGAAGTGAAACTCGCGATTTTCGGATTGTTTATGGGGTTTGTATATGGATGGATGTTTATTCCATTTGTAATGTTTCAGCTCGGTATCTCACAGTTTTGGCCTTACTTATTGGCTGATATTCCGTTTGAAATTATTATGGCAACGTCCAACTTCTTTACGGTGTTATGGTTGTATCAACCATTGTACCGTGTGCTAAGACGCGAACTAGACAATTTGGAACTTGCGGTTGTGCCACTTAGCCGACATGGTTAAAAACCCAATAAAAACACTTGCTATGCAGGTGTTTTTTTGTTATACTACTTAATGCCGTAAAATACACACACAAATAGAGTCTATTGTTCGGAGCCTTAAAGGATTAAGGTGGGCATAGATGAGGACGTTTGTGGAGGCCAAAAAATCAAAAATAATAGGAGGACAATGTATTATGGCAGTAGTATCTATGAAACAATTACTAGAGTCAGGTGTTCATTTCGGTCACCAGACACGCAGATGGAACCCTAAAATGGCTAAGTATATCTATACGAAGCGTAACGGGATTCACATCATCGATCTTCAACAAACCGTGCAATATATTGATGACGCGTATAAGCGTTTGAATGATATTGCAAGTGACGGTGGGAAACTTCTTATTGTAGGGACGAAAAAGCAAGCACACGACGCAGTTGTGGATGCCGCTAAACGTTCTGATCAATTCTATGTTTCTAAACGTTGGTTGGGTGGAACCTTGACAAACTTTAAAACCATCCGTAAATCAATTCGTCGTTTACATCAAATTACCCAATGGGAAAAAGATGGAACGTTCGAAAGACTTCCTAAAAAGGAAAGAGTTGAACTTCGCAAAGAACTTGCAAGACTTGAAATGTTCCTTGGCGGAATCAAAGAAATGCGTACTTTACCAGATGCGATTTTCATCGTAGACCCACGTAAAGAACACAACGCAATTCGTGAAGCACGAAAGCTTAACATTCCAATTTTTGGGATGGTAGACACGAACTGTGATCCTGATGAAATTGACTACATTATCCCTGCAAACGATGATGCAATTCGTTCAATTAAAGTCATTGTTAATAAAATGGCTGACGCGATGATCGAAGGATCTGGCGGACAAGCGCAACAACAAGATGCGCCTAAACAAGCACAACCACAAAAGCAAGCACAAAAACAAGCACAACCACAACGTAAAGAAAGACCATCAGCGACAAAAGCTGATTTGAAAAAGAAAATGGATTCTTCAGCCGCTAAATCAGAAGCAAAACCAGCACCAAAAGCTGAAGCAAAACCAGCACCAAAAGCAGAAGCAAAACCAGCACCAAAAGCAGAAGCAAAACCAGCACCAAAAGCTGAGAAAAAAACACAACCAAAAACTGAAACTAAAAAAGTTGAAGCGTCACAACCTAAAAAGGAAACTGTTGACCTTGAAAGTAAAACAGTTAGTGAACTTCGTCAACTTGCAAAAGATAAAGGGCTGTCTGGTTACTCAAAATTGAGAAAAGCTGAACTTATTGAAGCTTTGAAATAATTAATAGAGAGCGCTTTGCTCTCTATTTTTTAGAAAAAGACTATTCACGTTTTATAAATCAAAAAATATATGTTAAAATTATTACGATATAACACAACAATGGAGGTTATTGATATGGCAATCAAAGCAGCAGATGTAAAAGCATTACGAGATAAAACTGGTGCAGGGATGATGGACTGCAAAAAAGCGTTAAAAGAAACCGATGGTGATTTAGAAAAAGCTGTCGATTATCTGAGAGAAAAAGGAATTTCTAAAGCCGCTAAAAAAGCGGACAGAATTGCAGCTGAAGGGCTAACTAATGTTAAATCTAGCGGGGATAGAGCCGTTATTTATGAATTAAACAGTGAGACTGACTTCGTTGCGAAAAACGATCAATTCAAGAATCTGATTGAAGAAATTGGCGATGCCATTCTTGCTTCAGACGCTAAAACGTATGAAGAAGCACTTCAAGTAGACATCAATGGACAAAAAATGGAAGATAAAATCGTTGAAGCAACGGCTAAAATCGGTGAAAAGCTTACACTTCGTCGTGTAGTTATTGTTGAAAAAAGCAGTGACCAAGTCTTTGGTGAATATGTGCACATGGGTGGAAAAATTGCTGCACTTAGTATCTTACAAGGTGGCAATGAAAATGTCGCGAAAGATGTTTCTATGCACGTGGCTGCGATTAATCCACGTTATTTGAAGAGTGATGAAATTAGTGAAGAAGTTATCGCACATGAACGCGAAGTCCTTCGCAATGAAGCATTAAACGAAGGAAAACCAGAACATATCGTCGATAAGATGGTTGAAGGCCGTCTTAACAAATTCCTTAAAGAAATCTGTTTGGTTAACCAACCATTCGTCAAAAATCCAGATTTGACTGTTGAAAACTTTGTTAAAGAATCGGGCGCTAAGGTCGTTGCCTTTGAACGTCTTGAAGTTGGCGAAGGTATTGAGAAAAAAAGTGAAGATTTCGCTAGCGAAGTTAAATCGCAAATGTCATAAATTATCTTAGGACACTTTTTTTCGTGTCCTAAGTTTTATAGTTAGGGGAGAAACACATGGAGAAGAAAAAAAGGCTGATTATCAAACTCAGTGGTGAAGCACTTTCTTCACAAAACGGAAAAAGCATCGATCCGCTTAGAGTTAGGGAAATTGCTGAAGAAATCAAAGATGCTTATGATTTGGGACTATTCGAAATTGGTATAATAGTCGGCGGTGGCAATATATGGCGCGGTAAAACTGCGAGCGAAATGGGGATGGAACGAAGCAGTGCTGATTACATGGGCATGATCGCAACCATTATGAACGCACTTGCCCTTCAAAATGCCCTTGAAACACTGGGTGTTGAAACCAGAACGATGACCAGCTTGAATATTCCTCAAGTCGCAGAACCATACATCAGAAGAAAAGCAATCAGTAATCTTGAAAAAGGTATGATTGTCATCTTTGGGGGCGGAACAGGGAATCCTTATTTCTCAACCGATACAACCAGTGCACTAAGAGCTGCCGAGATCGGCGCTAAAACTATTTTGATGGCGAAAAATGGTACGGATGGTGTGTATGACTTTGATCCGAAAGCGAATAAAGCAGCGAAAAAGTTCGAGCGTTTAACTCATCATGAAGTACTTGAAAATCGTTTAGAAGTCATGGATAGTACTGCCGCAGCACTATGTAAGGATAATGAAATTGAAATTGTCGTCTTTGATATGAATATCAAAGGCAATATCAAGCGGGCTGCGCTTGGTGAAAATATAGGGACCGTAATAAGCTAGGAGGATATGAAATGATTGATGAAACAATGTTAGAAACAGAAGAGAAAATGGAAAAATCGGTGGACTCCTTTTATCATGAACTTGCTAGAGTTCGTACCGGTCGCGCCAATCCGGCGATGCTTGATCCAGTGAGAGTCGATTACTACGGGGCGAAAACACCACTTAATCAAGTTGCTGGCGTTTCCACACCTGAGGCGAATCAACTGCTTGTAAAACCATATGACAAAAGTATTATCAAGGATGTCGAAAAGGCAATTATGGCAGCGAACCTTGGGCTTACACCAAACAACGAAGGCGAACAAATTCGTATTGTTTTACCACAATTGAACGAAGAACGTAGAAAACAACTTGTCAAACAAGTAAAGGAAATCGCGGAAGAATCACGTGTTAAAGTTCGTAATGCACGTCGTGAAGCCAACGAAGCGATTAAAAAAGCCGAAAAAGCTGGTGAACTGACAGAAGATGACTCTAAAAGTTATCAAGAAGATGTGCAAAAACTGACAGACGATCACATTAAAAAAATTGACGAATCACTCAAAAACAAAGAAGAAGATTTACTTTCTGTTTAAGAAAAACCACTTCGGTGGTTTTTTTCTTAATCCATTTTTACATAGAAAAAGCGCTAGGATTATTGTATAATAGTCCATGCATAAAACAATATGCAGTCTCCATGCAGGATAAGGTAAGGGAGCGTTATAAATCATGATTCAATTTAATAAAATACGAATGGATAATATCCCTCAACATATTGCGGTTATTCTTGATGGTAACGGACGCTGGGCGAAAAGACGTGGTCGTTCACGAACATATGGTCACCAACAAGGCGCGCTTAATGTGAAAACAATCGCATTAGCTGCCCAAGATATTGGGGTGAAAGTGTTGAGTGTTTATGCGTTTTCCACGGAAAACTGGAAACGCCCTCAAAAAGAAATTGACTTTTTGATGAAGTTACCGAAATCGTTTCAAGAAGAATCTTCAGAAGAACTGCATGATTACAATGTTCGGATTGTCTTTAGCGGAAGACGAGACCGTATCAATGATGAAAACCTTGAAATCATGAAGACACTTGAGACAAAAACCAAGGATAATGACGGATTGATTCTTAATGTTTGTTTTGACTATGGGGGTCAGGACGAACTGACTCATGCGACAAAGATGATTGCCAAAGCGGTTCAAGCAGGAGAACTTAAACTTGATGCCATTAACGAACAAACAATCACTGAACATTTATATACAAAAGGATTGCCATCGGTTGATTTAATGATTCGAACCAGTGGTGAGAAGCGTTTGTCAAACTACTTGATTTGGCAAAATGCTTACGCGGAGTTTTATTTTACAAAAACACCATGGCCGGCCTTTAAGGCCAAACAATTACGCAAAGCTATTCTTGATTATCAAAATCGTAGTCGTCGTTTCGGCGGCTTGAAGGGATGATTTGATGCGAACACGTGTAATCACGGGGATATTATTGGCCGCTGTGCTCATCCCTTTATTATTTGTTCCACCGACATTATTCATCACTGTCATGGGAGTGTTGACACTCATTGCCAGTGTAGAATTTTATCGCATGGTTAATCAATCAACGAACCCTAAACAATTACTTCCTTATACGGGAATCAATCTTACGCTCTTTTTGATTACTGCCTTGATTTTAACTGAAAATTTAAACCAAGCGGTTTTTATGCCCTTAGTGTTCATTATTGTTATTCTTTATTTGATGCGTAAAGTGCTGGTTCAACAAAGTGACTCCTCGACATTGATGCTGGGGACCTTTTATCTGGGGATTCCTTTTGCGACGTTGAGTTACATTCATGCGCAAGGCATGACGATGTTAATTTATCTATTAATGCTTACCATGCTTACCGATATTTTTGCATACTTTGTAGGGGTGAAGTTCGGCAAACACAAACTTGCACCATCCATTTCGCCCAAAAAGACCATTGAGGGTTCGATTGGTGGAACCGTGGTTGCGGTTGGTATTGCGACGCCTTTTGCGCTTTATTTTGAGATTTTTGATTTAAGTCAAAATGTCGGGACTGTTTTAATTGTCATTGTATTTGGTGTGTTTATTTCATTGTTGGCTCAAATGGGGGATTTGATTGCTTCCGCTTTAAAACGTCAGTTTGATATTAAAGATTTCTCTAACATCTTCCCAGGTCATGGTGGAGTCCTTGATCGTTTTGACTCAACCATGTTTGCCTCTGTTATTTTAACCCTTTTCCTTATGTTACTAGAGGTGATGTGACATGAAGAAAATAACCCTTTTGGGGGCGAGTGGCTCCATTGGCACACAAGCAGTTGAATTAATCGAAGAGTTTGATGAAACCTTTGAACTTGTCGCCATTACGGCTAATAAAAGTATAGAAACAATCGAAAAGATTTTGCACCATCATGATGTCCAAGTCGTTGTCATGGCTAAGGAATATGAACAACGTATCTATGATGTTGCGCCCAACGCCACTTTTTATGCGTTAGAAGACGATGGTCTATTAAAAGCGATTGACGCGACAGCGGATGCGACGGTTTTTAATGCACTGGTTGGGAGTGTCGGCTTAGAAGCGACCCTTCATGCCATTAAAAATAACCAAGATGTTTTATTGGCGAATAAGGAGTCATTGGTAGTCGGTGGTCCACTGATTAAAGAAGCCCTTTTAAATTCCAACGCACAATTGATTCCAGTGGATAGCGAACACGCAGCCCTTCGTGAATGCTTAAAAGGTAAAAAGCACTCTGACATTGAAAAACTCGTCATTACTGCCAGTGGGGGGAGTTTTCGAGATGTCAGTAAGGAAAATTTGAAAAATGTGTCTAAAGAAGAAGCTTTAAAACATCCTAATTGGTCAATGGGAGCCAAAATTACCATTGACTCAGCAACGATGATGAACAAAGTGTTCGAAGTCATTGAAGCGCATTACCTCTTTGATGTATCTTATGATAAAATTGAGGCGATCCTCCACAAAGAGAGTATCGTTCATGGTATAGTGCATTTTAAGGATGGCAATGTATTGGCGCACATTGGACCCTCTGATATGCGCATTCCAATCCTTTCAGCAATGAAGGGTGATACGTCCTTGAGATATCATTCGGTCTTTGACCTTGTGACACAGGGGAGTCTGCATTTTGAACCGATTGATCCGCATCGTTTCTCACTCTTTGACCTTGGTATCGCTGTGGCTAAAGAAAAAGGCATGCATGTGGTGACACTGAATGCTGCGAACGAAATAGCGGTTCAACGATTTTTAAAGGGGGACATTGGGTTTGTTGATATCGAAACACTTATCAAAAAATGTCTCGATTATTTTGAAAACCATATCCCACTTACATTGCCAAACATCTTATCGCATGATAAGTTGGTGCGTCGTTACGCAACTAAGTTGAAAATTTGAAGGTGAAATTATGTTTTTAATCAATATTATTGTTTTTGTATTTGTACTGGGTCTAGTCATTTTACTCCATGAACTAGGACATTTCATTATGGCTAAACGTGCCGGCATTTTATGTCATGAGTTCTCGATTGGAATGGGCCCGATTCTTTATAGTAAGAAAAAGGGTGAAACCCTTTATTCAATTCGTGCGATTCCCATTGGTGGGTTTGTTATGATGGCTGGAGAGGAAGTCAATGATGAGATGATCAAAGTTGGCTCTGAGATCAGAGTGCTTCGAGAAAATGATGTCATTACCCATATGATTATGGATGTCGCAGATGAACGCTACCAAGATGCGGAAAAAATTAAAGTTGAGTCTGTTGATTTACGTGGTAAAGAGGACGCACCCTTAACATTAAACGGTGAAACTGTCTCTAAACAGGCTTTTTATGTTTATCGCAAGAAGAAATTACAAGTAGCGCCTTTTGATCGTAGTTTCGAATCAAAGACACTGTTACAACGTTTCTTGGCCATTTTTGCGGGTCCGTTTATGAACTTTGTGTTGGCCTTTTTCTTATTTGTTATTATTGCATTCTTAGTCGGGTTCCCGCAAAGCGATGATTCCGGAAGAATAACCAATGAAATCGGTGCGGTATCACCGGGCACTGCCGCTGATGGTGTCATTGAAGTTGGTGATTACATTATAGGTGTTGATGATATTGAAGGAATCGATTCATGGCAATCATTTACCGAGGCCATTGAACGACGCCAAGGGGTTCGTGACCTGACCTTGAGTATCTTGCGGGACAATGAAGAAATTGAAGTCACCCTAACGCCACGAATCGCTATTATTTCTATCGGTATATCCTCTGATCCTGAAGCAGAAGATCCGAGTGTAGTGAAACTCGGTCCAGTCCAAAACAATACCCCGGCTATCCAAGCTGGCTTTAAAACTGGCGATATTATTACGCAAGTTGATGAGACAACCATCGATTCATGGGATGATCTCTTATCGGTCATGAAAGCGAATGTTGATGGTGAAGAAATGACATTTGAAGTTGAACGTGATGGTGAAACGCATACCATTACGATTGATCCTTATGCTGAGAATCTTTTAGTCTCACAAGGTGCCTCTATCGTTAATGTGAGAATTGGGGTCTCTCCAGTCTATGAAAGAAGCTTCTTTCAAAGTTTCCCTGCTGGTTTTCGTGGGGTAGCGAATGCTTCAACTATGATTATCGATACCCTAAGATTCTTATTTAGTGGTGGGGTGAGTGTTGGTGATTTAGCTGGACCCGTAGGAATTTATTCTCTGACAACCAGCGCCTTCCAACAAGGCTTGGTAACCTTCTTGAACTGGACGGCCCTACTCAGTGTTAACCTTGGTATTTTAAACTTATTACCGATACCGGCATTAGATGGTGGACGGATTGTATTCTTAGGATATGAAGGTATCACCCGTCGTAAAGTAAACAAAACTGTGGAAAACTACTTACATGCAATTATGTTCTTCTTATTAATAGGGTTATTGCTAGTGGTAACGTATAACGACATATTACGTTTATTTAATATAGGATAGAGGTGTTTTGATGAAACAAAGTTTATTATTTGTTCCAACTTTAAAAGACGCACCAAAAGACGCAGAAGTAAAATCGCATAAACTGATGGCACGCGCTGGGTTAATTAAACAGACTGCGGCGGGGATTTATACGTATTTGCCATTAGGGCATCGCGTGATGAAGAAAATTGAAACGATTGTTCGTGATGAACACGACAAACGTGAATGTTCAGAACTGCTCATGCCTGCGATTCAACCCAGAGACCTTTGGGAAGAATCTGGCAGATGGTCGGAATATGGTCCGGAACTGATGCGACTTAAAGATCGTAAAGACCGTGATTTTTGTTTAGGTCCGACACACGAGGAAGTGATTACCCACGCAGTACGCGATTATATTAATTCATATAAGAAATTACCCTTGGCGCTTTATCAAATTCAAACCAAATACCGTGATGAACTACGTCCACGGTTTGGCTTGATGCGAGGGCGTGAGTTTGTGATGAAAGATTTATATACATTTCACGAAAGTGATGAAGACTTAAATACCTGGTATGAAAAAATGAAGGTTGCTTATACGGATATTTTTAGACGTTGTGGGCTTGAGACAAAAATTGTTTCTTCAGATACCGGACAGATTGGTGGAAAAGAAGCCGATGAGTTTATGGTGATGAGTGAAGTCGGCGAAGATACGATTTCATATTGTGATCAAGGCTCATATGCGGCCAATAAAGAATTCAGTGGACTCTCAGCGGGTGATAAGTGTCCTGAATGTGAGGGAACCATCAAAGAAGCCAAAGGGATTGAAGTTGGAAATATCTTCAAACTTGGTACGAAATACTCTGAAAGCATGAATGCGTATTTCACAGATCGCGAAGGCAAACAAAAACCTGTGCTTATGGGATGTTATGGGATTGGGATCTCGCGCACCCTAATGGCAGCGGTTGAACAACACAGCAGTGATAACGGAATTGTTTGGCCAAGTGAGATCACACCATTCAAAGTTCATATTCTTCCGCTTAAAACCAACGATGAATTAACGATGGAAGTTGCTGATTCTATCTATAAGGAACTCTCGAAAACAAACGAAGTTCTAATAGATGACCGCGGTGAACGTCCCGGTGTGAAATTTAAAGATGCTGATTTAATTGGTATTCCTTACCGAATAATCATCGGAAAAGATGTTTCTGAAGGAAAAGTTGAGTTTTTAAACCGATATACCGGAGAAAAAAATCTAGTAAATATCGCTGAAATTAGCGGTTTAATCTAAAATTAATAAAAAAAGTAAAAAAAGTGAGCGCTAATGATTGACAAAAGTGCTCACTTTTAATATAATTTTATACAGTTGCGCAAAACAAAGAGAAAAAAACACTTCGTTGAAACGCAACACCATAAACAAAAAAGAGTGAAATTACCTCGTGAAATACATTGACATTTGAAACATAATATTGTAAAATGTTATAGCACTCAAGAAACAAGTTATGGTCTTTGAAAACTGAATAGAACAGAATTACTTTTGAGTTTAAGAAACATCCAAATCAAACAAAAGCTGTCTTAGGACAGTATACATAATTTTTTATGGAGAGTTTGATCT
>PWOH01000127.1 GCA_003557505.1 Mollicutes bacterium
AATTAAATCAACGATGTCTTTTTGACGCTGATTGTTAAACACATTTATCCCTCCGATATGTTTGAAGATGTTTGTTTTTGTGCTTTTATGATATCATACGCTCATAATTTGCGCAACCATTTCCCCTATTTAGTTGCAAAATTTATCAATTAGCCTTCATGGGAACGTTAAATGAACATAATTAACACTTAAAATCGTCTTTAAAAAACCCCAACCGTTATATAACGATTGGGGAGAATTTATCTGTGGATTTACGTAATGAGTTTTTCTCTAATTTGTGAAGCAATAGTTTCGTAGAGTTTCGGGTTTTCTTTAAGATATTTCTTAACGTTTTCACGGCCTTGACCGATTTTTTCTCCTTCGTAAGAAAACCATGAACCACTCTTTTTCACTAACTCATGATCAACTGCCAAGTCAATGATTTCACCTTCTTTGGAGATACCTTCACCATAGACAATATCAACTTCCGCTGTTTTAAACGGAGGAGCAATCTTATTTTTTACCACTTTAATACGTGTACGGTTACCGACAATGTCGTTTCCAATTTTTAGTTGTTCACCGCGTCTAATTTCAATCCGTACTGAACTGTAAAATTTAAGTGCGCGGCCACCCGGCGTAGTTTCAGGATTTCCGAACATGACACCAACTTTTTCCCGAATCTGATTAATAAAAATTGCCGTGGTATTCGATTTTGAGATAGCCCCAGAAAGCTTACGCATTGCTTGTGACATTAAACGCGCTTGAAGTCCAACGTGTGAACTTCCCATATCTCCACGGATTTCCGCTTCTGGCACCAATGCGGCTACACTATCAACGACAACGATATCAACAGCGTTACTGCGGATTAAAGCTTCTGTGATTTCAAGCGCTTGTTCTCCAGTATCAGGTTGTGAAATAATCAAGTTATCCGTATCTACACCTAGCGCTTGCGCATAGTTTGGATCTAAGGCATGCTCTGCATCAATAAACGCGGCATAGCCACCGTTCGCTTGTGCTTGTGCAATTGCGTGCAAGGCAAAGGTTGTTTTCCCTGAAGATTCAGGTCCGTAAATCTCAACGATTCTTCCACGTGGATAACCGCCAATACCAAGTGCCTGATCAAGTGCTAGTGATCCTGATGGAACTTTCTCAATTTCACGACGCGCCCCTTCATCACCAAGGAGCATCACCGATCCTTTACCATGGGTTTTTTCAATATCTTTCATTGCTTGACTTAATGCTTTTTGTCTGTCTTCTTTTTTACTTGCCATGTCATTGCCTCCTTCATTAACCATAATACCTATAGTGCAATGTGATTTCTTTTTTTATTTTGAAGAATCTTTAAACGTATGTTGGTTTTTAATAATATATTCCAAACCTGAAACAATCGTAAGTACAGTCGCGATATACAAAATGATTAATCCGAAATCCATCGTTACAACTGTCAAGTTTAATGCTGGTACATGAAATAGTAATAAAATTAACGCGACCATCGTTGAGGCGGTTTTATATTTCCCAAGATTACTAGCCGCAATTACATTGCCACCATCCACTGCAATCAATCGAATCCCCGTAACAATAAATTCTCTCGTTAAAATCACTAACACAATCCACATTGGGATAACTCCGATATCTTGCAACATAAGCAATGCAAACATTACGAGTAACTTATCCGCCAACGGATCTAAAAATTTACCGAAAACTGTGATGATTTGCCAGCGTCTCGCTAAAAATCCATCGAGAAAATCAGTGAGCGATGCGACAATAAAAAGGGACCCAATTGCAATTGAATATCCGTTAAGCACTAATGGGTCGCCAAACGCTTTATCTAAGTAGTATAAGATAACCATAAAAGGGATGAGTAATACCCTTAAAACAGTCAGTCGATTCGGTATGTTCATTGTTTTCACCTCATTATCGATTATATCATAATTCACTGGCATTAAAAATAAGATTCAAAGAATTACCAAGATTTAAAACCCTCTGGTTTGTCCTTTATAAGGTGGTGGGTTTCCACTGTCATATTCTTCAATACCGGGACCCCCAAGTTTTCGTAAACGATAAATCCCATAAATATAAGTCACAACTAATATAGCAATCGTTAGCGGAAAGCCGAATACAGTTGTCATCAACGTCAACCCACCAACATTGTCCGTCGCATAAAAAACAATTTGAAATCCAGCACGCACGGTAAAATACACGAGCCACAAAATTCCCGTTTCAAAGTAGGCTGGATAAATATCTTTTCGCAAGAACCACTGAAACGTCCATCCTCTAGTCAAATGCGATAAAAGTAACGGAAGTGGTCTATGGAACAATAAGCTTATCAAGGTCACAATTACCAACAAAACACTGCCAATAATACCAGGCAGAAAATAATCTCCGACATTTCCCATCAAGTAAGCAAATAAAGCAGTAAATACTACACCGAAAAAGCCCAAAACACTGTAAAGTTTCGAGCTACCACTAATGACTCTAAAGACCAATAACATTAATGCAAAACCGGATGATATTGCCGCTGCAAGTCCTAAATCAAGCCATTGATTGGCAACAACAAATACAAGTGGCGGCAATAAGGTATCAAGGGTTTTCCCTTTTAAAACTGAGTCAAGTTCTTCTTTTATTTCTTTAAACTTGTTCATGATTATCCTTGCGCTGGTAGTGTTTGGCATGACGACCGTGAATAAATGTCAGAACATCATCTTTACTTTGATGCAGTGCGTAAAGTACATACACACTCGCTGTAAAAAAACCTAAAATCATCATTAAGACAACCCAAACAATTATTTGCGAGCGTGAGGTTTCACGATAGACGATCCAAATCGAAAATAACACAAACCCTACATATAGATCCACCAAAGAAACAATTCCCCAGGGATTTTGCATCAAGGCGCCACCATCTTCAGAAAAACTCCCATTATAAAAGCCATTGAATAAGGCGACACTCATTGCGATAACTCCGATAAGCGCTAAAATTTTAACTATTTTCAACTCGACCACCTCTTTCTCATAATAATTGTAACACTTCCAACGAATTTTCAATACCATTTAACGTTTTGTTGTTGCAACAGAATGGAAATGATATCATATAAGAAAGATAAAGGAGGATTTTATGAAAACAATCGATGAGCATTATATGTTGTCTAATGACGTAAAGATTCCTAAAATAGGGTTTGGTACAGCACCATTAAAAGGGGACGAAGTGTATCGTGCTGTCCTTAATGCCTTAAGCGCAGGGTATCGTCATATCGATACCGCACAAACTTATGGCAATGAAGAGATGGTCGGCAAAGCCATTAAAGACTCTAATATACCAAGAGAAGAAATATTCATCACATCCAAACTTGATGCACGCATCAAGAATTATGATAAAGCTTTAGAAGCCTTTGAAGAAACGGTTGAAAGACTTGATGTAGATTATCTCGATCTTTATTTAATTCATGCGCCTTGGCCGTTTGATCAATGGGGCAAACTTGATAATGTCGGTAACGTCAAAGCTTGGCAAGCCTTAGAAACGCTTTATAAAGAAAAGAGTGTACGTGCCATTGGAGTCTCTAATTTTGATGTTGAGAATCTTAAAAATATACTCTGGCATGCTGAGGAAAAACCACAGGTCAATCAAATAAAACTTCATATTGGATATACCCAAACAGAAATCGTTGAATATTGTCACGCGGAAAATATTTTAGTTGAAGGGTATTCACCGCTTGGAAGAGGAACCTTCTTTGACAATGAAACCCTCAAAACCCTCGCTGAAAAATATGATGTCAGTGTTCCACAATTAGCCATTCGCTTCTTATTACAAAAGGATATTCTGCCACTGCCCCGTTCAAGAAGTGATCAACATATTCTAAGTAATACCAAGGTTGATTTTAATATTGAAGAAAGCGATATGGACATTTTAAATAGTTTGTCCTTTGAGGAATAATCAATGTGTGGACGGTTTACACTCGGTGTTGAGGAAACAACACTTTTGGAACATGTGAATTCTTCTTATGCAATTGATGCCTTACCTCAAGACTTCTCTCTTCCTCGCTATAATATTGCGCCCGCACAAAAAACATTAGGCATCATCCAAGATGCTAAGTCATTTAAAGCCACTGCTTTTATTTGGGGAATGCAAAGCGTTAAACACTCTAAACGTATCATTAACGCACGAAAAGAAACGATTCAGGACCGCCCGCTTTTCAAACATTCATTCAATAATCAACGGTGCATCATTTTAGCTGATGGGTTTTATGAATGGGACCAAACAACCAAAATTCCTTATTACTTTAAACATGAGCCGAAACACATTTTTGCGTTTGCAGGCATATATCACAAGGACCCACAAGGTCACTTAGCAATGAGTATTCTCACCAAGCCTGCCAATAAAATCATGGCAACCTATCATCACCGAATGCCAGTTATCTTGGATAACGAGTCAATAAATGATTGGCTGAACCCTTCGACACCACTTAGTGCACTATTTAAAATATTAGACACTGATAAAGAAAATTTAGTGAGTTATCCAGTCAGTAAAGCGGTAAACTCTACTCGGCATGATCACAAAAGTTTATTAGACCAACTTGAACAACAAACTTTATTTGATGGTTAATTATAATTTTTGCGAATATTCATGAAAAGGTTTTCTGGGACTTGTTTTATCGTTGATAATAGTATAGACTGATTACGGTTAGTAACGTATATGATCAGAAATAGGGTCTGATTGTCTCTACTCCGACACCTTAAATGTTGGAACTACGGTACTTTTTATAATGAGAAATTTATGAAGAGATATGCCTTCCCTATTTTTGCCTGCGTACTGACACAAAAATTACGGGAGGCTTTTTTAATGGAAAGTATCATCAAGTTTTTCAAAATCAAGGAACGCGGGTCAACGATTAAAACGGAAATACTTGCTGGACTCACCACATTCTTGGCAATGGCTTATATTTTGCCAGTAAACTCAGGAATGTTAAGTGAAACCGGGATGCCAATTGCTGGGGTGTTCTTCGCCACGGTAATCGCTTCAATGTTAGCAGCGTTTATCATGGGGTGGATTGCTAATTACCCAGTCGCTTTGGCACCAGGAATGGGGATTAATGCATTCTTTACTTATACTGTCGTATTTGGTTATGGTTTAAGTTGGGAAGCAGCATTGGCGGCGGTATTCATCAGTGGGATTTTATTCTTGATTTTATCGATTAGCGGGCTTAGAAAACTTATAATTGACGCAATTCCACAGGGATTAAAATATGCTGTTGGAGCAGGGATTGGTTTCTTTATCACTTTCATCGGACTAAAGAACATGGGGATTATCGTTAGCGATCCAGCAACCTTCGTAACGCTAGGTGATCTTGGACATCCAGCCGTTTTACTTGGTATCTTCGGATTATTTTTAGTAGTTATTCTTTATTCCATGGGCAATAAATTTTCATTAATTATTGCGATTGGTGTCACGGCAATACTAGGAATTATCTTAGGCGCAGCAGGGGTATCAACAATGCCCGCTATGGCCGAAAGCACCGAGGGGCTTCTCAGTGGTGCACGCGAAACATTCGGTGCGGCATTTAGAGGCTTTGGAGAATTATTCCGCACGCCACAAGCATTATTTATTATCTTTACTTTCCTATTTGTCGATTTCTTCGATACTGCCGGGACCTTGATTGCGGTTGGGAATCGTGCTGGCCTCATTGATGAAAATGGCGAGCTCAAAAACGGAAATCGTGCCTTACTTGCTGACTCTGTTGGAACGGTTGCCGGTTCTATGCTTGGCACATCTACCGTAACTAGTTATATTGAATCATCTACAGGAATTGAACAAGGTGGACGCACTGGACTTACCGCTATCACTGTTGGTATTTTATTCCTCTTGTCTCTCGCATTATATCCAATTATAGGAATATTTACAGGAATTTATGACCCCGTGACTGATATCGTATATTCTCCGGTAACTTCGATGGCCTTGGTCATGGTCGGTGCATTGATGGTTTCTCAGCTGAAAAACATCAACTGGGATGATAAGCCATTACTCATCAGTGCCTTTTTAACCATTGTTTTTATGATTTTTACATTCTCTATTGCGGAAGGAATCGCAATCGGTTTTGTATTCTTCCCAATTGCAATGATTTTCTCAGGACGCAAAGATGAAGTTAGCCCAATCATGTATGGACTAATGGTATTCTTCTTCCTCTACTTCACCCTCACTATTTTCATTACTTAAATTATTACCCTTCATTTCATTCGAAATGGAGGGTATTTTTTAAAATAAAAACTAAATTTTATAAGGAGTGGTTTTATGCAAAGCAAATTATTACTAGAAGTTAATGAAAAGCCTTCATCATTGGCAAAGTGGTTCATCCTTTCATTGCAACATGTTTTCGGGATGTTCTCAGCCACCATTTTGGTCCCGTTGATTACTGGACTTGATATTGGGATTGCATTGATTGGAAGTGGAGTGGGAACATTACTCTACATTCTCATCACCAAAGGAAAGGTCCCCATCTACTTAGGATCGAGTTTCGCGTATATCGCAGCGATTACCCTTGCGATTACAACAAGCGGACCAGAAAGCGCCTTTACAGGACTTATGGGTGTAGGGCTAATATATATGGTTGTGGCATTAATCTTGAAATTTACCTCATCTTCATGGATTAATAAATTACTTCCTCCGGTTGTAATCGGTCCTGTTATTATTGTCATCGGATTATCACTGGCTTATGTGGCAATTAACTCTGCTGGTCTTGGAGAAGACGGCGACCTACTGACGGCGTTAATCGCGATGGTCACATTCGGGGTTGCGGCTGTTTTAGCCCTAAAAGGAAAAGGCTTCCTCAAGATTATTCCTTTCATCCTCGCAATTATCGTTGGTTATCTATTTGCTGCTTCACTTGGCGCGGTCTCATTCAGTGAATCATTTGAAGGCGCAACATTCTTCAGATGGCCAGAATTTCAGTTCCTAGGAACTTACACACCAAATTTCACAATGTTTGCAGTCTTCTTACCACTTGCCTTTGTGACCATCGCCGAACACATTGGGGACCACAAAGTGCTCGGTGAAATAACTGGTA
>PWOH01000062.1 GCA_003557505.1 Mollicutes bacterium
CTTTCCACTGTAAAGAAAAAAGGATAATTAGAATCTACGTTTCGTTTGAACTTATATTTTATCATAAGTAGGATTCTTACTCTTTGTGTCCACTAAACTATACTAACACCAAGGAGAACAAATTGACCAAGTCAGAGTCTCACTAAGTAAGAACCGTCTAACATATTACTTCACTAAACTATTTCCCAAACGTAAAGCCCTACAATACCAATACCCAAGATTATCACAAAAACGTCTTTATTATCCTTTATTGGTAGTTCATCGATTCTTTAAACTGCTTAAAAACAAAACCACAAGAAACCGCCTTAAAGCATTAAAGACCTCTAAAAAAACTTTGAACGATTTTAAAAGTCTCTATCAAGACATAGGCTTAGATTAGAAATTCTAGTGATTATAAAAATTGACACAGTTATGATGTTGATACTTATTAAAAATATTTTGGTTTTTAACTTCCAAGATATTCAATTGGATTTCTGTTGTGAAGTATAGGGGTTGAATCTCCTGGTATCTATAATATTGAGGAAAGATTGCTTTATTAAATGTTTTACAGTAAAATAAGTGGCATAACCATTGAAAGAGGGATTATATGCCGAACATGAAAGATGTTGCCAAGAAGGCTGGCGTTGGGGTAGGGACCGTATCACGTGTACTTAATACCCCGCATAAAGTCAGTGATGCAACACGACTAAAGGTCGAAAAAGCCATCAAAGAACTTGGCTATTATAGTAATGAGATCGCCAGAACCTTAAAAACCCGTAATACTCGAAACGTTGCGTTATTATTACCCAGTATCTGGCACCCTTTCTTTAGTGGCTTTGCTTATTATATTGAAAGTTATCTCGATAAGTACAATTATCGCTTAATGTTATGTAATTCTGATGGTAAGCCCGATAAAGAAGTCTATTACTTAGATATGTTAAATGAAAAGAAAGTCAGTGGGATCATCGCAATTAGTTATAATCAAATCGATGACCATATCAACAGTGACTTACCAATCATTAGTTTTGATAGACATTTCAAAAACGATGTGACCTGCATAACAAGTGATAACTATGACGGAGGTAGACAAGCAGCCAAAACACTCAACGAAGCTGGATGCAGGAAAATAGCCTACGTTGGAACGATTAATAACCATATTGATACCGAGGTTAAATATAGAAAACAAGGGTTTGAATCCTATTGTAAGCAACAAGACTATAACTATTTAACCTACACCGTAGAAGACCCCATTAACGATTATGATCAGTTCTTAGATACATTCTTTGAACAACACAAGGATAGTGATGGCGTATTTGTAGAGAACGATAACCTCGCAATGAAGTTAATTAAAAAAGCAGAAGTCTTAAATATAAAAATTCCAGAACAATTAAAAGTTATTGGGTATGACGGCATTGGATTTAATGATTTTTTTGAGCCAGAACTCACCACAATTGTTCAACCGCTCGAAGCCATGGCTAAGGCTTCGGTCGATAAATTAATCAAGATTATTGAGGAAGGTTCAGAGGTTGAGAGAATCGTCTTGCCAATCGATGTAAAACTAGGTAAAAGCACCTAATTTAGGTGCTTTTTTAATGCCATAATATTAATTTTGGAAACGTTTCAAAAAATGTTTATCGAGTGTTGACATTTCATGTAAACGCTATTATAATAAAGTGGAAAATACCTTGGAAACGTTTCCAAATATAGGAGGATAACAATGAAAAAAATATTAGTTTTAAGCTTATCAGTATTAAGTATTTTAATCTTGCAAGCGTGCGGCAATGGCGGTGGCAGCTCGCAACAAGATGATGGGGTAACCCGTTTAGATGTATGGGTGCATATTGCGCATGATACCTTAGAAGGTCGTGCGTATGGTACGAGAATCGACGATTTTAATGAGGCCTATGAAGGCGAGTATGAAGCTCGAATTGAGTATATTCCTCGTGGAGGCGGTGGAACTGGGTATGAAGATAGAATTAATGCGGCCCTAACGACGGGATCGTTACCAGATATCATCTCTTTAGATGGTCCGAACACCGCAGCGTATTCACGTTCTAATATCATTATTGATTTATCAGAATATTTAACGCAAGAATCAATTGATGACTTTTTACCTTCAGCACTTGATCAAGGAATGTATGATGGTGGGCTTTATTCATTAGCCATTCAAGAATCAACGACCGCTGTTTATTATAACAAAGATATGTACGTTGATGCGGGCCTTTGTGATTCTGTGGATGCATGTGAAATGAAAGATATCAAAGATCCAAGCACTGATGAAGCTATGGGCTTAAGCCTTGAAAATCCTTGGACGTATGAACAATTTAAAGCCGTTGCGGAAGTCCTGCGTGATTCTGTAGGCCGTGAAGCGATTCAATTGCCAACGGGACAAGATGAAATGATTACTTATGCAATGGCACCATTTGTTTGGAACAATGGTGGCGAAATTGTCAGTGAAGACGGCTTAGAAGCACAAGGCATTTTAAACAGTGAAGAAAATGTTGAAGCATTTAGTTTCATGCAAAGTCTATTCACTGAAGGCATGGCAACTGATGTTCCTACAGAAAATGGATTTTATATCGGTCATTATCCAATGATGCTTGATGGAATTTGGGGTGTGCCTATCTTAGAACTTACGTATGCTGAAGAGATTCCTAACTGGGGGGTTATGCCAATTCCTGTTGGTAAGAGCGGTGAGGTTGTGGCTTCGACTGGGTCTTGGGCCTTTGGTGTTACCTCAGCATCAAGTAATCCTGAAGGTGCCGCTTTATTGGCCGAATGGATGACCAACACAGAATCAACGAACTATATTACTGGTGCCACAGGGCTCATTCCAGCAAGATATTCTGCGCTTGAAGACAATGATGCTTTTAATGAGGGTCCACGACAAGTATTACGCGATTTATTGGTTCAAGGCGGGAAAGCCCGTCCGACTTCAGTCGCATATCCTGAAATCACGGATGCATTCCAAAGAGCTTATATTGAAGCGATGGTTACAAGAAATGCACCGGATGTTCAAGCGGTACTTAATCAACATACAGAAGCTTTGCAGACTCGACTTAACCGACACGGTAATTAAGTAGAAAGAGGATTTATTTATGACATGGTTATTATTTGGAACTAGTCTCGGTGTGATGGTAATTCTAGGATTGTTCGTCCTCTTTGATATTATCAAGATTAAACGTAAGAATGAACGCTATCACTGGAAAACAGCCGTCGCGGCTTATGCGCTTTTATTACCAGCCATCATGCTGATTATTATATTTATACTCCAACCCATTCTCATGGGCATGTGGTTTGGATTTACCGATTATTATCTATTAAGACCTGAGGAAATAAATTTTATAGGGTCGGAAAACTTCCGATCACTTGCCGAACAGTATCGTTCCCGCGGTGATATCTATCACGCCCTTAGAAACACATTACAATTTATTGTACTGGTCTTGCCTTTACAAATCGGTGTCTCTTTACTTTTAGCTTTAGTTTTAGATGTTAAACGTCGCGGAAACACGTTTTTCAAAGTTGCTTTCTTTGCACCAGTTGTAATGTCGTTAGCGGTAGTCTCAATTCTTTGGCTACAAATTCTTGATCCTGGGACAACCGAACTTGGGTTAATGAATACCATCTTCGCATTACTGGGCTTCCCACCTTCATCATTTTTACTTGATGGCAATGTGGCCATGTATTGGATCGTGATTATCAGTGCTTGGCAAGGGGCAGGTTTTCAAATGCTTATCTTCCTTGCCGGCCTTAAAAACATCCCACGCGATGCTTATGAAGCTGCGGAGATTGATGGGGCCGACACCATTGAGATGATTCGCTACATTACCCTACCCGCACTGAAACCAACCTTTGTATTTGTACTGTTCACAACCTTTATCGGGGCTTCAAAGCTACTTATTCAACCAATGGTAATGATAGGCTTTAAAAACTACTCGGTGACCCTAAGTTACTTGATATTCCGTGAAGGCTATCAGTTCCGCTTTGTCGGGTATGCATCAAGTATTGCCTTGTTTGTGACTATCTTTATCGGCTTACTTGTTGTGATGCAACGTAGACTATTGAAGGAGGCAGACTAATGGAAACCTTTAAACATTCCGCAAAGTTCATCTTAAGTGTCTTAATGTTTATGATGACAAAGATCACCTTTATTATTGCGATGTCTGTCTTAATGATCACGCCAGTCGTCTTAGCATTACTGCGTTTACTCGATGTGATTTATTCATTAACAGACTTAGAGGTAGGCTCATCAATCAAGGCACTAGTTATCTTTATTGCCTATCTATCCGCACTACTTCTTATCATATACACGTACTTTACGATTAAACAAAAACTACGTGTTTTAGAACAAACCAATGAAAAATTCAAACAGTTCAAATATAGCTTATATATTTCAACCCCAAGAAAAATTGGTCATAAAGTCGCAACATATGTTTTGTTAATTGGCTTGACGGTTGTATTTTTATTCCCCATGGTATGGATGGTATCATCATCCACAAAATCCGAATTTATGATCTATCAACAAATGGGGTCCTTACGTTCTTTCTTTCCTTCGTTAACGAATATTACGGATTGGTTTAATAATTACCAATCGGTATTGGTTGAATATAATTTATGGAAATATGCGCTTAACAGTATTTTTTATTCATCCGTGATTGTCATACTAAACATTATTATTTGTTCATTGGCAGGCTATGCATTGGCGAAATTCAAGTTTCCCGGTGAAAAAGCGATATTCCTTTTTATTATCGCTTTGATTATCATTCCGATTGAAACGACAATTATTCCGCTTTATACGATTGTGCATAATCTCGGCCTAACAGGGACAATATTCGCCATCATCATTCCGCCGGTAGTCAGTATCTTCAATATCTTCTTATTCAGACAATTTTTCAAAAATATCCCGGTGGAACTTGAAGAAGCGGCGCAAATGGATGGGGCTTCACGGTTACGTATTTATTGGAGTATTGTCATTCCACTGTCTAAACCAATCATTGCGACCATTGCGACCTTCGTCTTTATTGGGACATGGAATGATTATATCTGGCCAATCATGGTACTTCCAGCCCCTTCAGGAGATACTTGGCCACTATATCCTATTCAAGCAGCACTGAACACGATCCAACAAAATCCGACCATTACCCAAGGGGAGATTTTAGCCTCTCTTACCCTTACAACGATTCCGATGATTGTCTTTTATGTGTCAATGCTTAAGTATATCGTTGAAGGTCTTGGTACGACTGGAGTGAAATTCTAATGGCTTATAAAATAATCGCAAGTGTCTTTTTAGTCATCGTTACCCTAGCCCTTGCAGGATGTGCCGATCAAAAAGAAGAAGGCCTAGTCCTACATCATGGTTTTGATGAACATGAAGGGGAATCAACATTCGAATCAGTAAGGAATGAAAACCATCATGTTAACTATGTATTCAATGAAGCCAATCAACCGTTCTTATATCAAGAAGCCAGAGACCCGCAATGGCGTGAAAACGGCATAGTGGGTGGTGCATTACGCTTTGATGGGTATTCTAATTATATCCGTCATGAAGACTTTGGAATACCTACTGAAGCCTTTACCCTCTCCGCATGGGTCGCACCCCACGCCTTTGAATGGGGACATGGCAACAAAATAAGTGCCATTCTTTCGCAATCGAACTTCTCAAGAAACGAAGGCTTTACCTTTGGCATGTATCGACATGGTCAATGGGGCATTCGTTTAGGCGTAGGTGGCTCGATGGCCAATGCGACCGTTACGGTTATGGTCGATGAAGAAGACGATTACTTAAATGTTAATGAATGGCAACACGTTGCGGTAAGTTTTGACCAACAAGCAGTGAAATTATACTTGAATGGTGACCTTGTCAAAACTCACGATTTAGGAGACTATGCGAACCGGCCCTTAAGAATCGCCGAAGGTGAAGATTTGTTTGTAGGCCGTCATTCTCGTCCCAACAAAGTCTCTAACTTTGATAATAATATGTTTAATGGCTTAATGGATGAACTGAAAATCCATGAGATCGCCTTAGATGAAGCCACCATACAATCACAAGTCGATGAAGACTTAGAAGCACACGACGGCATAATCCCATCCATTCCATTTGACGACATTCAACTCCAACAAAGTTGGTATGACGATGACCGTCATCGTCCGCAGTTCCATGCCATGCCCAATGGCATGTGGATGAATGAACCCCACTCACCATTTTATTATAACGGCATGTACCATCTCTTTTATCAACACAATCCGGTTGGGCCGTTTTGGGGTCAAATCCATTGGGGACACTGGGTCAGTGAAGATATGATTCATTGGGAAGATGTCGGGGTTGCGGTTAGACCCCATCTACCAGTCACCCCTGATGGGGTGTGGAGTGGCTCTGCCCATTTTGATACTGATGGAGACCCCGTCTTATTCATCACCGCAGGGAATGATTCAAACACTCCGAATCAAGCCGTTGCACAATGTTATCCTGTTGACCTTGATGATCCTTACTTAAAAGAATGGGACTGTGATGATGAATTATCCGTTGAACAAACGCCAGAGGCCGGGAAACCCGGAGAATTCAGAGACCCATTTGTGTTTAAAGTTGATGATACCTACTACATGTTAATTACTAGCGGAACCACCACGAATGATGGGGGAACCGCATTAGTCTATAGCTCACAAGATTTAGAAGATTATACGTATGAAGGCGAGTTCTACGTTTCGGATTTCGAGGCGTATCCAGAACTTGGCCTGCACTGGGAACTGCCTGTCTTCTTACCCCTGCGTGATGAAGATGGCAATGAAACCGATAAATGGATATTCCTAATTTCACCGCATCCTGTCTCACTGGCAAATGTCGAAGTCTATTACTGGATTGGTGAGTTTGATGAAGAAAATATCCGCTTTGTGCCTGATCATGATGACCCGCGCTTAATGGATAAAGGTGGCAATGTCTTTACCGGTCCCAGTGGCTTTGTGGATCCCCAA
>PWOH01000067.1 GCA_003557505.1 Mollicutes bacterium
ACTACTAGGCACCCAGTAAACCAAATGGACAAGACGACTGATTATAAAAATCAAAGAAAGCACAATAAAAAGCACTACAAATAACCATAAAATACGCACTAATAAATAACGGATCATTCGCCTCACCCCCCGACTCGGCATTTTTACAATATTAAGACAATTGTACCCCATTTTGACAAAAATCACAAACTTATTTGAAATTTTCTTTTTTACTTTATAAAAAAGTGAGAGACCTCTTTAAAAGAAATCCCGCACTTAATTAATGCTTATCATATGAAATACTCAAGTAATAATTATTTTTTATGCCCCATTGAAACTCTTGGATCAATTAAAACATGCGTTGTATCAACAACGATATCTGAAGCAATCTTGAGGATGACATAAAATCCGGTAACCGCCACTAGCACGGGGGGATCAAATCTAAACAAAAAGGCATCCATCCATCGCATTAAAATCGATGTAAAAAACAACCGTGCAACCCCCGGCACATAATAGACAAACTCCACAAGAAATGAGTTAAAAAGCATCACTGAGAAGAGTTCCGGTAGTTTCTGAACGACTGGTAGGGCACTATTTCTTAATGTATGACGTAAAATAACTTGATAACGTTTTAACCCTTTTACTCTAGCAAGATTTATATGGTCGGAATGAAAAACCTCGACCAACTCGCCACGTAATATTTGTGTAATACCTGAAAGTGGCATTCCAATCAACGCAATAACTGGCAAAACATACCCTAAGATACTCGTCCATGGTGTCGGAAACCATGCCGGCGTAGGGTAGGCTGGTGGAAGCCATTCTAGTTGCCAACCGAAAACAATCATAAAGGAAAACATCCATATAAAAGGCGGAATTGAACTATAAACCATTAAAAATGTCGTAATGACATAATCAATGATTGTGCCTTTTTTAATCGCAGTGAGAATTCCAAACAACACACCAAAAACAATCGCCAAACTAAAAGCATAGAGATTAATCCGCAATGAAAGTGGTACACGCTCGCGCATCAACTCCGATATTTCTTCCCCTTGCCTGGTCACCCCAAGATCTCGGTGAAACAACACATTCGTAAAATACTCGACATAGCCACTGAACGTTCGCGAAATCTTGCTTGACATAGGAACGCTTCTTGGTTCCCAAAACAGCAACTGAAGGAAATGACTGACAAGATACACAATTGACAACACAATAAAAAGCACCACTAATAACCATAGTATTCTAATCAATATGTAGCGTACCATGAAACACACCTCTACCGTACGACAAAAATAGTTATAGTAATGTTCATTTTATCGTATTAATTATAAAAAAGCAATCTTATTTATAAAAATATATAATTTTATTAATCAATATATACATATAATTAATTGTTAATTTTTATTATTAATATTTAAATTAATTTATTTTAAAATTGAATCGTTGTACTTATTATATATAAAAAAACGAGCCAAAAAGGCTCGTTCCAAAGGTTTGGCAATAGGTATGTACAAAAAGACAGTTAAAATATGACTATTTCCAAGGAATTTTTTTTGAAAGTTCCTTGGCTTCCTCTTTGCTTGCTTTAGAATGTTTCCCGATCTGATTGACCTCATTTTTTTCGTAATACCGCGCAGGATCAGAGTAAAAGAATGTAGTAGCGTAAAATGCCATATAGTAATCACAAGGAATCGGACGGTCTTCTTGTTTCATCCCTTTTTTCATAGGGAACACCTCCGTTTATGATTATGTTTATAGTATAAACCTATAATGATAAAAACGCTATCATTATGCCCAAGGAAGATTTGTATAAAAACGACTTTCCAAACGGAAAGTCGTTTTAAACATATATTTATTTTTTATATCCTATCGTGATTCTCGGATCAATAACCGAATGCAAGATATCAACGATCAAATCTGAGGATAACTTGATAAACGCATAAAATGTGGTGATAACTACAATCATCGGTGGGTCTAACAAAAACGTCGCACTATCTGCAAGAGGCATATATATTGAATCAAAGAATAGGCGGGCCACACCAGGTACATTATAGATTTTTTCAATAATAAAGGAATTAAATAACACAATACTGAATACTTCAGGCATCTTTTGAATGACTGGCAACACTGAATTACGGATAGAATGCCGCAAAAGCACTTGACGTTCGTTTAATCCTTTAGTCTTAGCGAGTAATAGATGATATTCATCACGATGTTCAATCAACTCGCTACGAATCAACTGTGAAAAAGTCGCAATCGGTAACCCTGAGAGAGTGATAATCGGAATAATATGTCCAAGGACAATCACATCGGGTGTCGCCCAAGACCAATGCGGATAAATCGGTGGTACCCATTCCAACCGCCAGCCAAAGATGATCATAATCGCAAATATATAGACAAACGCAGGAATTGAAACAAATATCAAAGTCGCACTCGAGATGATGTAATCTATAATGTTACCGCGATTACGCGCAGCAATAATGCCTAACAATATCCCCAGAATTAAGGCGATTCCAAATGAAATGGCCGTAATTCTAAGACTGAGGGGGGCCCGTTCAATCATTAATTGCCACGCTGAGATGCCCCGGGGGTTCACGCCCCAGTCCCATCGTGAAACAATCCCTATAATATACTGAGTATACTCATCCATCGTGGTGACAATATGAGTCGAAAAAGGAACACGAGATTGCCATATGGCACGTTGTACCAATGACGAACTGATAAAGACTAATGAAATGATAAACAATAAGATAAAGACCAACCAGATCAAGCGAATAAAAATATAGCGTAAGGTGTTAACCATATTGCTTGTCATCCCCTTCTATTACAGTATAAAAAATAAAAGCATTGGTTTAAGTTTACTGTATTTCACGGAAAAAGACAATATTATAATGCCCTTCACAAACAATTTAAAAACCCTTCATCCAAAGGGATGAAGGATTCATTTAAAATCTGACTTGAAAACTTTCAAACGTTTCAGCTGGAGAAACTGTTTGACTTTCGAGGGAATCAACACTGCCGGGTGAATCTTTTTTAATGGCTTTTTCAAGCGCATCTACCGCTTCAATTCGACCAATTGCCAAACATTCGACTTGACCATTGTTGAGATTCTTTACATATCCTTTGAGGTCAAATTGTTTGGCAGTTCTACTGATGAAAAAGCGCATGCCTACTCCTTGAACAATGCCTTTGATATGCATGAGTCTGTACGTAATTTCCATGAAACGCCTCCTTACATACGCATTATAATATTTACCACTTATTGATAAAACTTTCCGCGAAACCTGGCAAATCTTTAAAGCTTATCTTAGTATTATCATCAAGCACAACCGTGCCACTATAGGTTCCAAAGACCTGATTCTGACGACTTTTAATCACAACAAGGTTCGTATAGTCTTTACGAATTAATCTTGGTGTAAAGACAAGATCCAACCGTTTATCGTGGGTTTTATAGGTCCAAGGTTTTAAAAACTGATAGTTGCCGTTAGCATCTTTTTGAAGTTTAAAACGACCATGATCAAGCTTATGACCAACACCATCCACAAATACCATATCTTCCCCTGCAGCGTTTGTATCCCCAAAGCCATGTCCGATATTGATGGCAATGAGTTGATCAGCGACTTTTCCTTGTGCCGCACCCCAAAGCCATTTTGAATAATACGGCCATACGCCTCTCCCATAATCCATCAACGCTAAAGCCTCACCCTCAAAGGTATGTTCAATGCCTTTAGTTTTGATTGTTCCCTCTGCACGCATCCCTAATGTTTTTTGATTGTAATAAAAGTGTTTAGGCTTGTTATGAAATGGAACCGTCAAGACCATACTGTCTTGTGGTTTATCTCTTAAGGTCATATCAACTTCAAGCGGAGCATGATCAATAAATTTTTCCCATAATATCTTAATGTGAGTGTTTTCCTGATCATAATCAATATTGAAAGATACCCCTTTTTTATTATAGACGGTCTTACCATTATTTGGCGTGCATACTAAATTCATTTTTCCGAGCGGAAAAAGATTCATCTTACTTTTTGAGATTAACGTATTATCCTTATGGTTAATCAACGTAAGACTGACCATACCCATATACCCATTATCTGCGATGACGATACCGAGCCCATAGGAATCATCATGGACATAAAAGTAATCCCATTCCTTGATGCGTAATTTAGATGTTTGGACATTTTTTCGGTTATAAAGCTTGATGTGTGTTGTCGCATAACCCGCTTCACTGAGTACCCCATTCATATCCAAAAGCATGCCCTCACTTAATTTTCTTTGCATAAAAACCCCTCCTACTTTTCAAGTTCATTATAGCATTTTATGCAATGATTAAAAACTATTAAAAAAAGTGTCGATTCGACACTTTTTTTAGCCATTTATATACTTGATATACTCATCAACCATTGTATCATAACGTTTCATGAAGTCCTCATCGATAGCTTGAGAACCACGTTCAGAAAGGTGAAACTTCACGGCCTTTTTCACAACATCAGGGTACTCGATGCTTGAACTGTAATGGGGCGCAATTTTTTTGATTTTTGAATTATCAAAGACCGCATCAGCCAATTTATCACCAAGTAGTTCTCCTTTGAGTTCCGGGAAATGTTTCAGAATATAGTCTATTGGCATATGATGAATTTTAACCGGTTTACCGAGCGCCTCAAAAAGCGCCTGCATAATTTCATTCCATGTATAAACTTTCTCACTCGTTAGGTGAAAGACTTCATTATACGCTGCTTCATTGCCTAATATATCGACAAAACCTTTGGCGAAATCACGACTATGCGTCAGTGTCCAACGAGTTTTACCCATATTGGGTATCACTAGGGATTTTCCGATTAATATTCTGTGCAACAAGGTATAAGTACTAGCATTTTTGATTTGGGCGACAATTTTTGTATCATCATAGGTGTGTGATGGCCTAATAATGGTAACGTTGAAGTCTTCTTCGTTCTGTAATAAAAGATATTCTTCCGCTTTTTGTTTGTTTTGGGAATATTCCCAATATGGATTTCCCAGTGGCACATCTTCAGTGATTGGTATTTTAGGTAAAGGCTTTTGATATGCCGAAGCTGTTGAGATAAATACGTATTGTTTAGTTTTTCCTTTAAAGAGATTCATATCACGTTTCACATCTTTAGGGGTAAAGGCAATCCATTGTACAATCGCATCAAAAAAGTGATCACTCAACACTTCTCTTACTTCGTCAGCGTTATTGATATCTGCTTTTAAGATGTTAACTCCTTTGGGCAGTACTTTGTTGTTTTTCCCACGGTTCATCACATAAAGCTCAATACCAGTTTCAATGGCTCGTTGACTTACCGCAGTTGAGATGGTCCCAGATCCACCGATAAACAATACTTTCATAGCATACCTCCTAAGTTTTCCTATAATAATATGGTAACACAAATAAAAAGATTTGCATAAAACATTCTATAGAAGGTAATTCGTTGTAATTACTTTGACAGGCATAGTAATGCATGCTATCCTTAATGTATCTTAATCAACAAATTCGAAGGAGTATAAATTATGAAAACTGCCATCATTACTGATTCAGCCGCCAACCTATCCAAAGACTTTATAAAACAACATAAAAACCTATTCGTGTTACCGTTGATGATACTCATCAACGATGAACAATTCAAAGATCAAGAAGACATTACTGCCGCAGAAATCTATGAACAAATTGATGAAAAAACTATCACTACCAGTCTCCCAAGCATGGAAGACTTATATGCACTTATGAAAAAATTAAAAGAAGATGGCTACACTGATGTGTTAGTCCTCAACATTTCTTCAGGGTTAAGCGGTACCTTTAACGCTTTTCGTTTAGCCTTTGAAGACATCGAAGGATTAAACATTACCCATTATGACACCAAAACCTTAGGGATGGGACAAGGCTACATTGTCGAACATGCCATAGAATTGCTTCAAGACAAGACTCCGCTCAAAGATATTCCTAAAAAACTCGATACCCTCCGTTACGAAGACAGTCTCGCCATCTACACCATCGAATCTCTCAAATACCTCCGCAAAGGCGGACGTATTGGAAAAGTCGAAGGAACGGTTGGGAATATTCTCCGAGTCAAACCTGTCATTACAGTGAATGATGAAGGGGTCTATATCACCTTATCAAAATCAATTGGTTCTATCCAACGCGCTTTATTGTCCATGAAAAAAATGTTAATCAAAAAGTTTGGGAATGACTTAGTCGATTTGACCGTTCACTATGGAGCGGATGAACAAAAAGCCAAAGATCAAGGGGACAAACTTAAAAATGAACTCAATGTTAGAACATTGAAAATCTTACCACTTACCCCGGTTTTAGGCATCCATACCGGTCCAAAAATGTTCGCTTATGTTGCCCGACGCGTTCACAAGTAAATTAAAATGGGAACTCATTGACATGAGTTCCCATTTTTTATACTGTAAAACGTTTATTCACGCGCTTTGCCGCTCTTTCAGGGCTAATACGATGAATCACATCCATTGATTTGGTGTTTTTGCCAACAAAAATGTGATATTTCTCTTCTTCAATGCCTTTAATAATTTGTTTGGCCACCAATGTAGGATCATCGAATTTAAGTCGTAATTTTTCTTCGGTAATATCTTTTGGTGGTTCAGCATGTGATGATTCCAATGCATTGGTTCTAACAATGCCTGGAATAACAATACTAACATTGACGTTGTTGTGAATGAGTTCAGACCGTAAACTTTCACTAAGTAACTTTACGGCTGCTTTAGAAGCTCCAAATACCGCTTGTGTAGGTATTGGTACAAATCCTGCAACGCTTGTTACATTGGCAATGTGTCCTTTGGGACGTTTCAATAGATGGGGCAAAAAGGTTTTGATCATGTATAGTGTCCCATAAAAATTTACGTCCATAACATGCTTGATGTCATCATACCCAAGTGCTTCTAATTTCATAAACGGTTGAATAATGCCTGCGTTGTTTATGAG
>PWOH01000143.1 GCA_003557505.1 Mollicutes bacterium
TCTATTATTCGTTTAGTATTTTCCCATGCAGTTTCTTGTTGCTTTAATGCCGTAATTCCTTCTGATGTTAAGGCGTAATATTTACGCTTTTTCCCTGATTCACTAACTTTCCAGTAAGCACTAATCCATGCTTTTTTTTCTAAACGTTTAAAGGTAGTGTATAAGGTAGCTTCTGTTAATATAAACATTCCTTCCGATATTTCTTGAATGGTTTTATTAATAGCATAGCCATAAGACGGTCCGCGTCGTAATATCACCATGATAATCATATCCGTATGGCCTCTTATGAGATCACCGGTTAGATTCATCGATATCTTTACCTCCTAATAATGTCCGTATTAATACTAAGGGAACAAGCAATAAAAAAGTAATGAGTAATGTAAATGGTGGTGTAATAAACCCCGAGATCCTGATTTGAACAGAGTTCAGTCCATCTAAAACAAAACCCATCAATATATAGAATAATATTAAATAGGCAATGAAGCTAAAAAGAAATTTATTTAGTGAGACATCACGTTTAGTTAATCCTCTAATTAATAAATAACACCATCCTAAAAGTGCAAGCAACATAGGCAGTCCAATAAAATAAGTAGAAGGTCGAATTAACGCAATATATAAGAGCGGTAAAAACGTGTTATACTCAACGCCATGCACTACAAGTGTCATATTGCCAAAGAGATGCGCAATCAAGACAAGTAAAAAGAAAATAATAAAAGCTTTCGTAGAAAAAAACTTAGCCAGAACATTTTCACTATTGTCCATTTTCAAACGCATAATTGTATTCAAATTGCCTAAAATTTTCCCATCAAGATGATCATTTCCACTAATCGTTTTATAATGGTCTATCAACTTTTTATAAATGATGATGAAAACACTTGCAATCAGACCAAGTGATATTATATAAACCATAATTGAAACGAAAATTAATTCGCCAAAATCAATAGAAGGAAGATTCATAGGATCACTTATTACAGCCCCTACAGCCATTGTTACATATAAATTAACAAACATCCGAGCGACTACAAATGAGAATGTAATGGCCCAAAAGATAAAGGCAGTTTTGGTATTTGAAAATGTCTTATCTAGATAAAGGTTAAAACGCTCAATATTTTTCATGACAACTTTTTCATATTGTGCTTGATGATAGGTGTAGTACGCGCTAGCAGAGAAGACAACAATACTTGCAAGTGTAAACAAAAAAGCTGCTGTTAATCCTAACAACGGTATCACAATGGCACCAATTACTGCCAAAACTGTAGCGACTATGAGTCCAACATCATATACGTCAGGGCGTATAGAATATTGCATTTCAGCTTTTCCATCGATATCACTAAAATCCCCGATACTAGATATCGCTTCACGAAACGCTCGCCCCTCATCCTTATATTTCATTAATAAGGATTCATACTTATCAACAGTATTTGTTGTGATTTCTTCAATAACATCGTTTTTGTCTGCCTCATCATGATTTCTTAATTGATAGGCAACATACTTTCTAATCTTATCTTTCATAATACCCTCCATACCTAATCTGTTTATGTATAAATTTTATAGCATTATACCTAATCTGTCAATGTATATTTCAAAAATAGTCACAATTTATACAATGAACAGTAAAACTATCATAAAAAACATCGAAAAATATACCCTGAGCCTTTACAATTTATAAGCCTTGGTATATAATTATTAGGGCGTTTCAACCAAACGCTTATTCGTTTCGGTAGCTCAGGGGATAGAGCAATGGCCTTCTAAGCCATCGGTCGGGGGTTCGAATCCCTCCCGGAACGCCATTAGGACTTTAACAGAGCCGTTTTTAACGGTTCTTTTTTTTATAAAGATTAAACTGCGGCCATCGGTCATTCAGTTATATTCTAAAAAGTAATATTGGTTAATTTTAAAACACTATTAGTGAATGTATAATCAAACTAGAAGTATAAAAAAAACGATAGAAATCAATCCACCGTTATTGAATTACCAAATACATAGTAATAAAAACAAAATAGTTGCTGAATATTTTCTTAAAGCCTTTTAGTTAATTAAATAGATTATGTTCGCTATAATAAATACACAGAAAAATAAAGGATGTGTAGTTCAATGAAAGTATTAGTGACAGGCGCAAGTGGCACGATAGGTCAAGTGTTAATGGATGCGTTAAAAGAAAAGAGTATTGAGGCATATGCATTTGATCGCACTGCAATTGATATAAAAAAACAATCTGAAGTTAACAAATATCTAAATGACTTAAAACCTACGGTTATTTATCACCTTGCCAAATCATCATTAGAATTCACTGATATGCTTGGTCAATGGGTGTTTGACAATCAGGCTAAACTGATATATACCTCAAGCTTTAAAGTCTTTAGTAGCAAAAACACTCAAGGCCCTCACAGTATCTTCGATATACCGGATGGGACTGATTCTTTCGCTAAGGATAAAATTGCTCAAGAGCGTTGTTTGTTCGAGTATTATCCTTACACGCAAATTGTGAGATTAGCATGGCAGATTAGTCATGATGCTAAAGGGCATACATTTTTGAATTTTGTTAAAAAACAGATGGAAAAAGATGGTGAGTTCAATGCTTCAAGATCACATTTTATCTCATTTATGTTTATTGAAGATACCGTTGAACACTTAATGAAATTTCCCACCCATTTTCCATCAGGACTTTTTCATTTAAATGCGAATGAATTCTTCAGTGTCTATGATTTACTCAAAAACTTAAAAGAACAATACAAACATGATTGGTTGAAGTTCAATGACCAGAAAAAAATTGAAAAGAATGAGACTATGAAAAGTAATCTTGAGGTTGAAACCTTTAGTGATAAAGGGTTTAAATTTAGTGATAAATAGCAAATTTATTGTTTTATAGCTATGCTTAATAGATTTTCTTTCAACGTTTCATAGGTTTTCATGATTTGTGTATCTTTTTTGTCCAAATGGTTAATTAACATTTTTAAACGAGGGTTTTTTTGAATCAATTCGCGGTGTTGTTTCAAGAATAAATAAAACACGGCATCCCATTGGTTTTGCCAGTCCCCTTTTTTAACCCCCATTTTAATTAAATAATTTGATCCACTAAAATAAGGTTTAGTAGTCATTAGGTTGCCTGCGGAGAACTGACTCATTCCATAAACATTGGGAACCATTACCCATTCATAAGCATCAATATGCATAGTTAGAAAAAAATCGTGGACTGACCTAGGATGAACGTTTAACAGAAGCATTAAATTACTGAGTACCATTAATCTTTCAATATGATGTGAATAGGCGAAGTGGTGGATTTTTTTCAGTGTTTGATTAATGATAGGAATACCAATATTTGCCTTAGTCCAATTTTCTGATAATTGATTGTAATGGTTTAAGTGATTAGCGCTTTTCAATGTCTTTCCTTCTAAAACGTACATGGCGCGAATAAATTCACGCCATCCAAGTATTTGTCTGATAAAGCCCTCTTTGCTTGCTAAAGAAACATCGCAAAGTAAGGCTTTTTTGATAACCTCTTGGGGTGATAGCAAGCCAATGTTGAGCGATGAAGAAATATTTGAATGAAATAAGTAAGGGTCTGTATCTGACAAGGCATCTTGATAAGCCCCAAAGTAATTAAATTTATATTCAAGGAAGTAGTCTAGTTGTTGCAAAGCTTCTTGTCTTGTGGTTGGATAATTAAATGATAGTGATCCGGGGTTGTTTGGGAAATGCTTGTCGACCCATAGCTTAGCTGAGTTTACAAAATCATTATTCTCAAATATTATATTTTTGGGAATGTTCATAGTTTTAGGAATCTTTTTTCGGTTTTCGTGATCAAAACTATATTTCCCGCCAACCGGTTTATCATTATCGATAAGAATATTATGTTTGTGACGCTGTGCGACATAAAAATCATGCATAAAATATTTTTTCTTATCACTGAAATAGGTTTGTAAATCATCCATGGTATTTAAAAAGATAGGTGAATCGAACCATTTTATATTAAATTGTTGGTAATAGTTTTTCACTTCATCATCAACAGGATCATATGCGTATATGTCATCATATTGTTTGATGATGGATTTTAACTTATTTACACTGACCGGATGAGATAAGTAAATTTTTTCTGTATCTAATGCTTGATACTTAGCTTGCATTGACGCGCGATGCAAGATAAGTTTTTGTTTATGAAACTTTAAATTACGGTCGAAATAAAACCACGATTCAATAAATAATAATTTATACCCTTCAATTGGTTGAACAAACAGTTGATTAGGGAAGACTAATAGTAATTTCATAATACCTCCTATGCGAATATACTGTACACACATTATAGCATTGATACAACGTTATCATGTCTCGAATGTAAGATAAATCTGGTAATGTTTGTTAAGAAAACATTCTTATATATTAAAGAAATACTATCTTTTAGATGCGAAATATTATAAAATAAACACGGTGTTTTTATGAAACAACACAGACTATAATTGCAATATTTGGAGGCAATATGAAAAAATTACTTGTTCTTACATTATTTTTACTGACGTTTACACTTTATGCTTGTAATTCAACCGATGAGACACACATTAACATTATGGTTCCTAATGGTTCCCCTGCGATTAGTCAAATGGCTTTTGAGTATGAGCAACCATCCATTGAGAACATGACATATACCATTGAACGTGTTAGTGGACCAGATGCCTTAGTTGCTGCGTTTGGGAGTGAATCTCATGAAATCATCTTTGCGCCAACAAATGTGGGGGCGCGATTAATCTCAACGGGTGCCCCTTATTCCTTTGCGGCGACTGTTAACTGGGGCAATTTGCACCTTGCTTCAGGGAGTAACATTGATACCCTTAGTGACTTAGAAGGTAGAGAAATTATAGCTTTTGGTCAAAATGCAACCCCAGATATTGTTTTACAAACGATTATTGATGGGCATGATTTTACTGATGCGCCAACTATCACTTATGTGGATTCTGCCCAAGCTGCAGGTGCCAATTTAGTTGAAGATCCCACACGAATCGTCTTACTTGCTGAGCCTGTCCTTAGTGTCATGAATAATCAAGTAGAAGCTATGCAAACCCTTGATCTTCAAAGGCTATGGGAAGATACCACAGGAGAATCTTCTTATCCTCAAGCAGGGATTTTTGTACATAATGATGTTTCAGATCAATTGGTAGAAGACTATCTCAGTGAAATTGAACAAGCGGTACAAAAACTTCTCAGTGATCCTGAAACCGTTGCTGCGTATGGTGAAACATTGGATTACCCTTTTCCAACAGCCATTATTGCTGCATCGATTCCACGTTCAAACATCACTTTTACAAACGCCAATGAATCACGAGATGCACTTGAGGTTTACTTTAACAAAATATTAGAGCGTAATAGTGCTTTATTAAATAACGAAATGCCGGATGATGATTTCTATCGCTAAAAACAAACTATTACTAGGGATTTTGTCTGTTGTCTTATTGATTATTATTTGGCAATTTGCAGCTTTTAGGGTGGCAAACCGTTTTTTATTGCCATACCCAATTGACGTTTGGCATGCTCTAATTAATATTTTGTTAAAAGGTGAAACATACAGGATTATCTTACACTCATTTGCTAGGTTATTAACTGCGATGACGCTAGCCACACTAGTTGGCGTGTGTTTAGGATTACTTGGTGGATTTAACCGCTTCATCGATTATTTTTTCCGACCACTTGTTACAAGTTTACGAACTGTGCCTGTTGCGAGTATCATTGTTGTGATACTCATACTCTATGGCTCTAGAACATCACTTTACATCATTACTTTTGTAATGTTATTCCCAATTATCTATGAAGCGACAAAACAAGGCGTTTTGAACATTGATCGTTCACTGATAGAAGCCTTATCACTAGAAGAAGAACGTAAAGCTTATGTACTACGTCATCTATATTTTCCTTTGTCAATGCCGTTTATTAAAACTGGTTTACTGCAAAGTATCGGATTAGGCTTTAAAGTATTGGTGATGGCTGAATTTATTGCACAATCCCCTGTAAGTATCGGAAATGCTTTATACAGGGGCCGCATCAACTTAGAGTATGCCAATGTCTTTGCATGGACGATTATTATTATTTTTATTGTAATCATAATTGAACAATGCGTAAACAAACTCAAGACTCATCAATAAATATTTAATTAAAGGCGTGATTTGGTAAGTATTTGATTAATACGCACAAAACGGTTTTGCGAGTTTTCTATTCGCTTACGCTATATTTCACGTTATTTATTTTGCACCGCCAGGCACAGTTTTCAATCTACAGTCAGTATTATTGGTTATAGCAGGTGTTAGGGGATTGAAAACTGATACGAGAAAACCGCTTCATCATACTCACGTATTTCCTCAAATTACTAATAGTTTTGCAATACTAAGTCGTTAAAAACGCTCAACATTGTTATAAGCAATGTTGAGCGTTTTTTATTAAATAAATATTAATGTTCAGATTTCACAAGCAGTAGTTTAATAACATGTAAACAAAACAAGTATAAGAAAAATATACCACCTATTAACATAACTAAATCATCGGATAATTGCCCGTTTACAATAATATCACGCGACAATGGTTCAATCGTACCAATGCCAAAAATCCCTAAAAACAACAAAGCAATAAAACCGAATCCAAGCATGTTTTTCTTAATCGTATCTTTTTTACCTAGATAGGCATCTTTAAACAGCGATCGTGTTACATAAAAACCAGATCCGACAGCTATTATAATCATAAGTTCGCTCATTGGCTCTGCCCAATGTCCAGGGCCTGTGGACTTAAATATTGCGTTGAATAGTAGTAGTCCAAACACAAGAAATAATGTTTGACGACTTAAGTGATTGTTGATCCATTGTTGCCTTTCATCATAACGGCTGTTCATTTGTATCATCCTCCCAAAATAAATCATTTAATGTCACA
>PWOH01000093.1 GCA_003557505.1 Mollicutes bacterium
AAGACTTCCAGCAAAATCTCATGCAACGGATGACTTATTTAAAAAGCCGTCTTGAAGCGATTGTTAGTGATTACCCCGCACTATTTAGTGAATTACGGGGAGAGGGTTACATGTGGGGCTTACAGTGTAATGACCACGCTAAGACCCTTCAAACGCTAGCACTTAAACAAGGGCTTTTACTGAATGTAACCGGTGGCAATGTCATTCGTTTGTTGCCATCTCTTACCTTCAATCAGGCGGATATTGATGTTTTTGAAACAAAATTCCGTATGGCATTAAATCAGTTATAGTTTTTCTTGCAAAACCTCACATTGTTGTGTAAAATCAAAGAAGTACTTTGATATTCAAACAAATGTGAGGTTTTTTCATGACATTAAAACAATGGACAATGATTGTATCGAGTTTCTTAATGATGATTTTACTGGGAACAGTTTATTCATGGAGTGTCTTTAGAGTGGAAGTCGAAGTGCTTTATGATGTCGGGCCCCTTTTAAGTGGACTCCCTTATATGGCCTCACTCTTTTTTTATGCGGTCGGGATGATGATAAGTGGTCGTAAGATGCATAATGATAATACCGTGTCCATCATGTTTTTGGGCTGTCTTTTGGTTGGTAGTGGCTGGATATTGAGTGCCTTATTTACTAGTTTTTTACTCCTGATTTTTACTTATGGCATCTTGATCGGTTTTGGTGTTGGCATGATGTATGGGGTTCCTTTATTTATCATTCAACGGGAACTCCCCAGACGCAAAGGCTTATTAATGGGCATTGTTTTAGGTGGGTTTGGAGCGTCGCCTTTATTTGGGGCCCCACTGATTACTGCCTTGTTAAATACGTTTGCGATGCATCAAGTCTTTTTAATCATTGGGATGGTTTTCCTAGGGATAATGTTGCCGAGTTTGTTTTTGTTTAAAACGTCTAAATTTAAAATGGTTGAAGCCGAGGTTGATCCGTTATTTGACCGTCGTATATTCATTTTGATTTATGGATTGTTTACCATTGTCAGTGCGATTGGATTGATGATGATTGGTTTGACGAGTCGCGTTGGGGTCCTTAATTATAACTTTACCACTGTGCAAATGGCGACACTTATGAGTATTTTTGCCTTATTCAATGGATTAGCACGTCCACTATTTGGTTGGATGATGGATCGTTTGGGCTTTATCTTCGGTGCGCGTCTATCGCTGATATTGATTAGTTTCGCCGCAGTGATAGGTCTGTTGAATCAAGGGGTCAGTATTTTCTGGTTTACCATCAGTTTTACGTTGTTTTGGTTTAATTTAGGCGCATGGCTCGCGATGATTCCGGCGATGGTCAGCACAACATTTGGCGTGAGTCAATATCCACGTATTTTTGGGAATATGTTTACCGCTTACGGTGTTGGGGCCATTATTGGAACACTGCTTAGTGGACAAGCTTTAGAATTATTACCTACAACTAGCAGTCTTTATATCGGCGTATTATTCGCAGTTATCTTAGGACTAATCATCGTAGAACTAATCCGTAAGAAACCCAAACACCACCTACTCAAATAAGTCTTGTTGTGATATTATGAGTAATGAACCAAGAATTCTTGGAGGGGTTTAAGGTGGAAAAAACCACAAAAAACACAAAGCGTTTATTAACGTTATCATTAATTTTAATATTGATATATTTCTTGGCATTTGGCTACAACATCGGCATAACGTTTGACACACTATGGCGTCAAGTCGCTTTTAATGCACTGGGCATCATTGTATTTTCACTAGCTGTTTATAGCCTTATTGTTGCATGGAAAAAGCATTCGTTTAATCAAGACAAATCGTTACTGACACTATTTAACATCATTGTGGTTGTAATCTTTTTACATATCGCTCCATTACGTGCCTTGGGATTTAAAACAGCCTTCCATGATCTTTTAGAAATCGCTCTTTTTACGCCACAGACGCTCCAAAACATTTTATTAGTCTTCGGTGTGATTCTAACCATGCTTATCGGTCTGATTACCTATCAAGTCGCGCCACGTGATAATGTGCCCCAAGATCGACTGGACTGGCTACTAATCAGCTTAAGTGCAGTATTTACTGTGTGGCTGATTATTGCTTTATTCATAAATCCGTTTCAATCGTTTGGGGTAAGTCTGATTACCTTGTTTGTCTACTACAGTTATTTGAGTAGACGCCATAAAAACATTTATAAAGATTAAAAAAATGCGATAAAAATCGCATTTTTTATAGCATGAAATCAAAAACCTCTGCCACAGCGCGCAACGTATAAATGAGGATACGACGAGGAACACTGAGTGGTACAGGCTCAACGGGCCCATCGATATAATCGCCGTGTTCATCGAGTTTGAGGGCATCATCGAAAAGATGTGAGATTTGCTCATCAAAGTGTGCGGCAAAGGCTTCACTATAGATCACAACGACACTTTCTGAATTGTGGAACGTTGAACGGGGATTGAGATTGTAAGAGCCTACCACCGTGATTTCATCGCCAAAACGCATGGATTTGGCATGAATGGTCTTATCGGTTTGATGTTCATAAATAGTGGCATGAGCATTTAGCTGACTACGGATTGTTAAATAACCCGCTGTGCCCCAGGGATTAGGACTTTGTGCAAGATTATTTGTCATCAGTGTAATTGATCGTTCTTCTATATTTGGTAAGCCCTCAATCATTTCGCGGGTAAACCCAAAAGCAGTAGTTTGCACAAACCAGCGGTCATATTGATCTGCAAGTTCACTTAGGGTATTAAAAATAACCGGTTCTTTTTTCCCGCGTGTGAGTGGTGAATGAACAAAAGTTACACGATCTGTCAAAATCGCTTCATCAATCACGGTTGCATAAGTTGATGCAATATCTTCAGTATTCCTGTAATCTTGATACGCATTAAGCAGGCGCTGTTGATTAGAAGCATGTTGGCGACTCGAAATGGGCCGCGCATAATATTCATGAAACATACGGTCGAAATATCGTTGCATGTCACTCAGTGCCGCTGAGTGTGCATCAGTAAATAAATAAACTTCTCGATCAAGGACTTCACGTCGTCTGCTTTGTTCAGGTAAAAAGTAGCGGTCATCAATATTACGACCACCAATAATGCCGTGATTTCCATCCACGATTAGCAACTTATCATGAATCCCGTTTTGCAAGGTATAAGGCAAAAAAGGATTAAACGGCTCATAATTCTTAATGCTGATGCGATCATGGGCATTTAATGTCGTAAAGTCACGAATAGAAAGATTCCCATACCCGCGAATGCCATTAAAAGTCAATCGTACTGTGACCCCGCGTTCTGCGGCCTCTAATAATGCTCCGAACAAAATATCTCTTGAGGGCCCACTAAGCGCATACAATGCACTCATATCAATCGTTGTTTCAGCATTTTCAATCAAAGTGAGTCTTGTATGAAAAGCCTCAGTACTATCTTCAAGTAACGACACGTAATCCGCATTATCATCCGCTTGATTCAAAAGCGACACATCGTAATGATGCGCTGATGGCTCAAAAGCATCAGGCAATCTAAACACCAAGATACCAAAGACAAACACATAACTAATATACAACAATAATGCCGTGAGTAATCGTTTACCCCAGCGCATATGCATCTCCCCTTTCATTATATAGTATACTAAAAATAAGACCGTCTTAACATAAAAAAAACAAGCATCTATTCAGACGCTTGCTCTGGAATCATTCGTTTTAAGTAAAAGCCTTCTCCTATGTATAATATAGACATGACACCGATGCCGATAATCGTAAAATTCCAAAATCCATCGCGGTAAGCATCAGGATGCAGTTCCACAAAAATCCCGGAAAGATAAATGATACCCATAATCATCATGATTGCAACAATATAGGCAATCAAATACTTAATGAAACGAAATCGAAACTCCATAAACAAAAAGATGACACTGACAATTGATCCGACAAACACAAAGCCACTACGCATCATAATATGTGGATTAGAATGCATTTCAACGCCTTGAATTAATTGAATGCCTGCACTGAGCAATGTCGTGAACGTAAATAAAACACTAAACATAAACACAAAAATAAATATCGCTTTTTTCATCATTGCCTCCGATAATTTGAATTTACCCCATCTTTATTATACTCCACGCCTTTTAAAAAGCCACTTAAATTTTATAAAAATGCTTTGTTAAGGCGTTTAAAATATGGTATAGTGCATATTATAAATCAAGAAAGTAGGGATATGTGTGACTATATCCAAAGCAGTCATTGATGAAACACTGAATCAAATCACTGAAACAATTCCTTATACTCCCCTTAAAAAAGCGATGCGTCATGCGCTTTTAGCAGGTGGTAAACGCATTAGACCATTACTAATGCTTAAAGTCATTGAAGCCCATGACTTAGACGCGACTTTATATCTACATGCAGCATGCACCATTGAGATGCTCCATACCTATACCCTCGTTCACGATGATCTACCCGCAATGGATGATGATGACATGCGTCGCTCAAAACCTACTGTCCACAAACAATTTGATGAAGCGACAGCCATACTAACAGGGGACGCTCTTTTAACTGATGCATTTTATCATTTGGCAACTGATGAAAATCTAACGGCTGAACAAAGTCGTAAATGTATTGAAATCCTCACAGAAAAAACAGGGTCGAACGGCACAATCAAAGGTCAAATGCTTGATATAGTCAATGAAAATACATCAATCACTTTAGGAGAACTTCAAAAAATCCACACCCATAAAACCGCCAACCTTATCCAAGCCGCCCTGATGATGGGGGCCGTAATTGTGGGTGAGGAAAACTTAACGCCTTTTGAACAAATCGGCGAAAAACTTGGACTTGCTTTTCAAATTCAAGATGATCTTTTAGAAGCCACTTCCGATGAAACCACGATGGGAAAAACCTTAAGTGATGCACGCAATCAAAAAACCACTTACTATACCTTGTTAGGTGAAACCACATGCCAAACAATGCTCAAAGATGCGTTTCATACCATTTATGATATCCTCGATGGATTAAATCTTTCAAACGACAGTATACATAAGGTTATTAAGCAGATTGAAACGCGTACGAACTAATCATTTTCCAAACAAAAAGTGTTGCACAGATGAATGTGCAACACTTATTTAAATATTGCTATAGAAGGAATCCAACAATCAAAATAATGATTAAGGCTACTGGTGTTACATACTTAATCAAATATTCAAACCATTTTCCAAGTGAGAAGAGTGTGGCGTTTTCATTGGCACTCTCGCGTAACCGATTGGCTTTAAAGACATAACCCGCAAAGATAATGGTTAATAATCCACCCACAGGAAGTAAAATGGTTTCTTGCAAGAAATCTAGGAAATTAAAGAAAGACATGCCAAATACATTTAAGCTGACTGCGCCCATACTTAATGACGCGGGAATCCCTAAAATGAAAATACCCAGTCCAACATAAATGGTCGCTTTTTTACGAGACATTGCTTTTTCATCGACGAGCCATGAGACAACAACTTCCAAGAGTGATAATGCACTCGTGAGTGCCGCAACTGAAAAGAATAAGAAGAAGACGCCACCGAAGAACATCCCAAACGGCATTTCCGCAAAGACTGCCGGTAAGGTAATAAAGGCAAGTCCTGGCCCTTCAGTTTCCGCAAAACCAAGCGCGAATACTGCAGGGAAAATAGCCAATCCAGCGAGTAATGCAATAAAGACATCAAGCCCGACAATCCAACCCGCTGATGATGGGACATCGTCTTTTTTGCCTAAGTAACTACCATAAGTAATAATCGCACCCATCCCCAGTGATAATGAGAAGAATGCTTGTCCGGCCGCATCAAGCCAACTGCGCCAAGTAATTTGAGAGAAATCAGGGCTAAGATAAAACGCTAAGCCCTCACTTGCTCCAGACAAGGTAACCCCACGAATAACAAGGAAGACAATTAATATAAATAACACAGGCATCAAATATTTAACCGCCCGGCCAATCCCTTTAACAATACCCAGTCCAACAATTGCGACAGTCATCGTCATGAAGATAAAGTGCCATACCAATGGGGCAATTGGGGATTCAACATGATCGAAGAACACACCTTCATAATCTGCGCCACTAGCCAAAGACCCATCCAAGGTCTTAAAGAAATAGGCAATCCCCCAACCAGAAACAACAGAATAAAACGATAGAATCACGAAACCGGCAAGAACACCCATCGCTCCGATAAGCCACCATGGCATATCAGGTGCCAATGCTTTAAAGGTCCCGATTGGGTTCTTGTTGGTTTCACGGCCCAACGTAATTTCTGTGACCATCAGTGGATAACCAATAATAAGTACAATAACCAAAAAGATTAATACAAAAGCTGCGCCTCCATTTGTCCCTACAACATAAGGGAAACGCCAAATGTTTCCAAGTCCTACCGCACTTCCTGCCGCTGCAAGGATAAATGCGATTCTCGAGGTCCAACTTTCACGTGGTGATTTCATCTGATCAACTCCTTTTATATTTTTAGTAAATTGATAGTATAATAGCATATGTCA
>PWOH01000004.1 GCA_003557505.1 Mollicutes bacterium
ATCTTTTACCGTAAAATACTCTATCCCCGTATATTCAAACGGGCGCCACCCAAAGGATGTTAATGCATCTGAATAAATCACTGTTTTTAAGTTTTCTGACCGGTAAAATCTTGCGTTACCAAACGTAGTGATTCCCTGTCCTAAATCCACATACTCAAGATTGGGCATCATTTTAAAGTCAGGCATAAACGTGATGTCATCATGAAAAATCACCTGTTTTAAATGGCGGTGCTGTGTCAGAGCATTAAAATTAATATGTTTAATATGATCGGGTAAAACTAAGGTTTCAATTGGATAATTGCTCGGAATCAAGTAAAGTGTATCACCTGAGATATAAAGTCCATCTTCTTTAATAATATCAAAATCATCTGGGAAAATTATTTCTTGAAGATACGGAAGCTGCGTATACACGCTTAAATAAAAATCATTAAACAAAGTTTTTTTAGTATTTTCATTAAGTGTTATAGATTCTAAAGCGTTACATTGAGGGAAGGCAGCCCCGCTATATATATTTGTTGTGTTTTCATGTAAAATCAAATGCTTTGTATCTGCAAAAACAAAATGCAACGTTTTATAGTCTTTATCGTATAATGCACCTTGGTATTCAACGAAAGTATTATTATTTGGGTGAAAGCTAATGTCTTTTAAATGGTTCAAGTCATTAAACGTCAGTATTAAATTCTCTGGGACATAAAGCCTTTCAATGAAATTATTACCAAAAATTATATTCTCGAGGTTTTTTGGTAAAACAACATCTTTTATCGAACTATGTAATAACACATTTGACATGCTTTTGATTGTATCAGAGAAGCGAATGCTTTCTAAATGATTTGTATACGCAAAGCTAAAATTGCCAATAGTTTCAATTCGGTCGTACATTTCCACATGATGAACCGTAGAGTTCATAAATGCTTGTGGTGCGATTTCAGTCACAAAAAGTACATCACGAAAATCATCATCATAATAATATTCAGGTATCGTTACTACATTATTAGTGCCTAAGTACTTCTTTAAAATATAGGCTGTACCTTCTTCATTCAACTCAAACTCAAAGTCAATAAAAGCATCTTCACCTAAATCTTTTGCAAAGCGTGGGTATAATTCTAAATCTTGATCAACAGCTTGATACATCCAGTTCCCATAGGGGTTTTCTAAATCATACCATGCGATGACTTCTTTATCTTCAAAAAAAGGCTGATAAAGAATACTTTCACCATAAGCTAGTGTTTCTTGAAAAGTAGTCTCTTCCATATGATAAGAAATGGTATATTCATCTAATGTCCATTTTGCGTACAAAGTCATATTATCTTCAAAAAACATGGTTTCTTCGTATGGTGTTTCTAGGGTTTCATCAAGATACCAACCTAAAAAGCGATAACCTGTCTTAGTCGGTGTTTCTAATTGACTTAGAGTTCCACCTTCTAAAGGTAAATAAATGCCATCGATGCTGCTTCCTCCAAGCGAATCAAACTGAACATATGGTAGATGATTGAATGTTAAATCATAGATTTGATCGAATAAAAAGAATGAGATTTCGTGGTTACCAAAGGTTTCTAGAAGACTTCTTTCATCTTGAGAAATAAATAAACTTAAAGGAAAGTCTTCATATACATAGTTACCTCTATTACCCTCATAGTAAACACGGAAAAAAATCAAGTCAGTATTTAGGTGATTGTATACCGATTGTTCGCTCACAAATTCGACTTCTTCTATGATATTTACCCTAGAAGCGTTTTTAGCTTCTCCAATACGATCGATATATCTTTGATGTATATAGATTGTATTTAATTCAAAATTACTGGTAGGTTCTAACAAGGTAATATCACCTTGAAAGATAAACGTTCCAAATAAGTAACTTAAATGGCCTAATGAGCTATTTGGAGGCAATACTGTATAATCCACTATATATCGATCAAAAACAATGCTGTGTGTATCAAAGCGTATCGCATCACGACCAAAATAAACACTCTTTAGTGTTTGATTACGCAAGCTAAAACGCAGAAAACGATTAACAGAATCTGGTAGTTCAAAATGTGAATCTGGTTTTCTGTACGGATAGCTTACAAGTGTTTGACCATCTTTTGAGTAAAGCACGCCGTCAATTGTTTTAAAAAATTGGTTGTCTTCACTAATGTGGATGACTTCTAATGCATTCCAACCATTTAAACTAGAATAATCAAAATGTTCTAGGTCGTTCGGCAAAATCACTTCCTTAACGTTTGGCATAATACCTATTGCACTGTTTTTAAGGGATTTTATCCGCGGTGGAAGAATCAAACTACCTTCATGTAGATTGCCATTAAAAGTATTGAGTCCTAATTCTGACAACTGACTATTATCAGCAAATGTTAATCCTGTACTTTCCGTCGATTGAAATGCTCTGCGCCGAATTTCTGTGACTGTAGAAGGTAAATGTATAGACGCTTTAATGCTTAAAAACGCTTCTTCTCCTATTACTTTTAAGCCTTCATTCAAGGTCAAACTTGTTATTTCATTTTGACTAAAAGCATAATCCCCAATCACGGTTACCTTACCAGGGATGACAAGCGATTCAATCTCGTTATTTTGAAACATCGATCTAGAGATACTAGTCAAATCATCATGTAAAACAACACTGCTAATGTTATTATTCCTAAATTCCCCAATACTTAAGATTATGTCCTGATGCATGCTATTAAAAGATACCGCCGTAATGGCGTTATTACTAAAGGCTCTTGAACCAAGTTGTTGCACTTTTTCATTAAAGGTGAGTTCGCCAACTAGATTAGCGTTTGTAAATGCATATCCTTCTACGTGTGTTAATTTACTGACGTGACTAATGTCCAAGGGCTGAAAGTTAGCGTTTAGAAATGCGCTTTCTCCAACAAATCTTAAATTAGAGCCCGGTTCAAAGGTTAACAATAAATTGCTTCCTGCATTATTAAAAGCCCTTGTTCCAATGATTTCAAGCGATGCTGGAAGGTGCATTGTTTCCATATTAGCAAGGGCATTCCCATCAAAGGCTCTAGAACCAAGTTGATGTAAATTATTTGGCCACTCAATATGTCTAATTTCTGGGGTGTTTAAAAAAGCCATTGAACCTATGGTTAATTGCTCAGCACTCTCATGTGGTTGTCTAAAAACGACTTCTTCTAAGGCTGTATTGTTCATGAATGATTGATAAGTTAAACTCGTCAAAGCACCTCCTAGTTTAATGGTTTTCAAGCTAGGGTTATCCGATAAATTATATATGGTTTCTACAGATTCAGGAATGATAATCGTTTCTAAGTTTTGTAGGTTATTTAATGCATCACGCTCTATTTCTACTAAATTATTGGGAAGGTTAATCTCATATATTTTTGTACCAAAGAAAGTCCTTTGTCGTAAAACTCTTAAAGGAGCATCCTCACATATAGTGACATAGGTTAAGTTTGAATTTTCAAAAGCAAAACTATCAATAAATTCTACGCTACACGGAATATCGATTATTTCAATGCCACTTTGTGAAAAAGCCGCACTCCCGATTTCTTTTACATAATCTTCAACTTGATAAGCTTTTAATAAAGGTGTATTTCTCAAAAATTCATGTGGAATGTGAGCATAAGAAAAACCATCTTCATGATTGACACTAGACAGATTGTGCATTCTCGATAGTGCACCATCACCTATGTATTCTAACGTAGCCTGTAACGTTACCTCAGAAAAACTTGTACCCGACAAGGCATAGTCACCAAGGGATTTCAAATCGTTATAGAGCACTAAGTCTTCTAAACGAACTGCTGAAAAGAACATTTCACTAGAAAGATAATCTATCGAAGAATTGTCTGTAATGTAAAAGGTTGTTAACCCAGTAGAACGATAAAAAAGACCCTTTCCAATATGTTGAACTGTTTTAGGTAGAGTAAAGTTTTGTAATGGACGTGGGCCAGGAAGCCCAGAACTGTCTTCGTTTAATAAACTTGTAAATCCAAAAGCATAGTCGCCAATAGAGATTAAACTAGGCGTATCACCAAAAGTAATTACTTCAAGGTTAGTATTGTCATAAAAAGCATAATTTCCGACATACTTCAAACTCGATGGAAGTTTGATATAACTGTATTTAGAATTCTCAAATGCATAATTAAATATCGTCTCAATTGGATATTTAGACAGATCAAGTGGCAAGTTCATGGCTGTATGTCGAGATGCGAAGTATAGCACCGTTTCATCATGATTGAGTAAAACCCCATCTATATGTTTGAAATTGGGATTGAGTTCATCAACGACTATCGATGAACGTTCCATATTTAAAAACGCATCTTTTTCTATGGTTTCAAGGGTGGAGGGTAAACGAATTAAATTAAAGGCATCTCGGCGAAACATTCGGTTATAAAAAACTTTCGAACCTTCTTCAAAGGTTAAGCTAGAACCATAATAACCAAAATTCATGTTGAAGGCGTACTCATCAATTTTTGTCACAGAGGCAGGTATCGTAATGTCTCTTAAGTTTGATACATCGTAAAAAGCATCAGAGTGAATATGTCTGACATTATTTCCAATAATAAGTTCATCAATTGTCACATTTGCAAACGTAAAAGTTCCGATTGAAACAACGGGTAATCCATCTACATTATCTGGAATAATGACACTACGATTATTTGCAATATACTTTGTAATATGAATTTCATTGTTTTCAATATAATATTCAAAATCTTCGATATAACCATCGTAACCTTCAACAAACTTTGCATACAAGGTCATAGGCTGATTAGTCATGGTTTCACCAGCAATAAAAGGCATAGTCAATGCTTTATCTAAGTACCAACCAGCAAAAAAACCTCCCTCTTTCATAGGCCTAAGGTTAATGTGAAATGGTTCATTAACAACAACATGAAGTGGTTGCATTGTAGAACCGCCCAAGGTATCAAATGTCACTTCAACCGTTTCTAAAGTTAAAGCGTGAAATGCATTAACCAAACCAAAGCCAAAAAAATCATTTCGTCCTGGTGTCCCTAAATCTTCTGCAGTTGCTCTTAGTAATGTGTAAATATCTTCATTGGTTAAAGAAGGATCTTCTGAAAGCATTAAAGCAGCGGTAGCTGCAACAAAAGGTGCAGAAAAACTTGTCCCGTCCACCGATACAAATGCTCCATGATGATCAATTGTCAAGATATCCGAACCTGGTGCAGTGACATCTATCGTACTTCCGTAATTACTAAACCATGACCTGTTTTTATTCTGATTAACACTTGCGACTGAAAGCGTCGTATCATAAGCTGCAGGATATATGTTTTCATTTGAATTATCATTTCCTGCTGCAGCCACTATAACAATCCCAAGATCATGAGCATAGTTCAGAGCTTGTCGTAAAAAATAATCATTCGATGAACCACCTAAACTTAGATTAATGACATCGGCACCGTTATTTGCGGCATAATATATGGCTTCCACAACATGATTGGTACTAAACCTAGTACTCGTATTACTTGTATTTGCTTTAAGAACCATAAGTTCCACGCCAGGCGCTGCTCCACTTATCCCGTAATCATTATTTTGATTGGCAGCAATAACACCAGCAACCTTCGAACCATGCCCTTGATAATCCATTACATGCTCGATTCCAACTTGTTGAGTGACAACATTATAAGACAGTGGTGAAATCCGACCTATAAACTCATCACTATCAAGCACAATCCCAGAATCAATAACAGCAACAACGACATCATTACTGCCAGTAGTTATATCCCATGCAGAATAAAAGTCCATAAGTTCTAACGCATATTGTTGATCTAATAGTGGGTCATTGATAACAACTTCACTTGAATGAAACAAATTATTACTATAAAAGTCGTCAATAGGATGATTTAATAATCTATTATAAAGAGCTTCATCGTCTACCGCAAATGTCGCTAAACCATAATTAGAGAAATAAATTAACTCGATATTGTGTTCTAAGGCTAAACTTTTTGCTTGAAATCTATTCTCCACATGATGATTTAGTTCTAAAAGTTTTTCTTCTTGAACTACTGAATTTTCGGTAGTATCGTTATGACCACCAAATAAAAACAACCCTATTACTAAAAATAGCAACAGGACTGTAAATCTACTAAAAAATAATTTTCTCATAAACATTCCCCCACAATTATTCATATACATCCTATTTTCAATTATACCTCATTAATGATTAAGAAAACAATACACAATAAAATATAAATAATATAATACTTGTTGGTATACAATACATGTGAGACTTTGACTTGATTAAATAAAAGGTGATCCGTATCCTATAAGTGTAACTACCAAACCACACAAAGGGAGGATACGAATCACATGTCTAGTTTAGCA
>PWOH01000043.1 GCA_003557505.1 Mollicutes bacterium
GCCCCACATGTAACCCTTTCCCCGTAATTCACTAAATAGTGCGGGGTAATCACTAACAATCGCTTCAAGACGGCTTTTTAAATAAGTCATCCGTTGCATGAGATTTTGTTGGAAGTCTTGTGTTTCTAAGACATCAAACACAGCGTTCCCCAGTGCACACGCAAGTGGGTTGCCCCCAAACGTTGTGCCATGATCCCCAGGTTTTAAGATTTGTTCATGCGGATGATAAACCAACATAGCCCCTAGAGGCAAGCCACCACCAAGCGCTTTAGCAGTCGTAATAATATCAGGGGTAATATCATGGTGTTCAAAGGCGAACATTGTGCCGGTGCGCATTAGTCCAGTTTGGACTTCATCAATGATGATTAAAGCATCATTTTCTTTGGCAAGACGCTTTACTTCGTTTATAAACGTTTCACTGAGTGGATAAATTCCCGATGATCCATGAATGAGTTCTAAAAATATCGCACAGACGTTGTGGGTCATCTTCGTGTTTAAGTCATCAATATCATTGAAGTTAATGTGCGTAATGCCGGGTAGAATCGGCGCAAACATAGCGCGTTTTTCGGCCGTTCCACTTAAGGCAACACCTCCTGAAGTACGGCCGTGAAAGGCTGAACTAACGCTAAGAATTTCCGTTTTTTCTGTGGAAATTTCTCGGCCCCGTTTACGGGCTAATTTAAGAGCCGCTTCGTTGACCTCGCTGCCGGAATTGGCGAAAAAGACTTTTTCCGCACCACTGTGTTGACAGAGACGATTGGCGAGTAATTCTTCACTGTCAGTACGAAAGAGATTGGAGACGTGCAAATAACGTTGTGAGGATTCACTTAAGGCTTTCTTTATGGCGGGGTGGTTGTGACCAAGCGCATTGACGGCTATCCCGGCGTAGGTATCTAAATAGGCGTTATCATCGGTGTCGTAAAGATAGACCCCTTCACCACGCTTTAAGTTAAGTGGGATAGGCGTATAGACATCGAGTAGTCTAGATGCCATCATTAACCACGTAAGTCATCAAGGATGTGGGTTTTTGAAGCGGTTTGTTCATCCTTGTCTTTGATATAGCGGGCCGGAATGCCTCCAACAACAGTGTTTTCTTCGACATCGCGAGTGACGATCGATCCTGCCGCAACAACCGCCCCTTGTTTGACGCGCACGCCTTCTAAAATAACCGCGTTGGCTCCAACCACAACATTATCTTCGATAATAACCGGTGTTTTTGATGGGGGTTCTAAAACGCCAGCAACCACAGCACCAGCACCGATGTGACAGTTCTCTCCAATCGTTCCACGTGCACCGATGACCACGTTCATATCTATCATGGTCGAAGCGCCAATCGAAGCACCGATATTAATGATAGCCCCCATCATAATGACACATTTATCGCCAATAACGGCGTGTTCGCGAATATAGGCCCCGGGTTCAATGCGAGCATTGATTTTGGTGGTATCGAGAAGTGGAATCGCGGAATTGCGACGATCATATTCTAAAACATGGTCCTCGATATCGTCACGATGGTTTTCAAGAATAGGGGAAACCGCAGCGATATCACCGAAGATAATCGCACTACTTTCATCGCCAAAAAACTGAATATTGTCTTTGTTGATACTGGATAGGTTTCCTTTGAGATATAGTTTAACGGGTGTTGATTTTTCCGCTTCCTTGATGAAACGTGAAATTGCGTATGCATCGGTTAAATTAACATTAGCCATTATGATCCCTTTCTTTCTTCTATTAGATTGTCCATGGTATAAAACCCTGGGGATTTTGTAATAATATAATGCGCAGCTTTTAACGCACCTTCACTAAATAATGCTTTAGATTGCGCATGGTGGGTGATTTCGATGGTATCGGCTTCACCGGCGAACAAGATTGTATGTTCTCCTACTATCGTGCCACCACGTAGTGCGGCAATGCCGATTTCAGCGGATGTTCGGGCGGTATCATTCCCACTGCGGGATGTTACAATGCTTTTTTGTTGGTTGGACCCGGCATTGATTGAATCCGCTAATAAGTAGGCGGTGCCACTTGGCGCATCGATTTTTTTTCGGTGGTGTTTTTCAGTGATTTCGATGTCATAATCATCTTCAAGTAAAGCGGTATAATCTTTTAATATTTGGTGGATGACGTTGATTCCAAACGACATGTTCGCACTTTTAAAGACCGGAATGTGTTGGCTGGCTGCTAAAAATAACTGATTGGCTGCTTCATCATGACCGGTTGTCGCTATGACGATTGGCAGTTTGCGTTTGATGGCGAACGCTGTGATGATTTCAGCTTGTGAGTGATGAGAAAAATCGATGAGGACATCGGCGGGTGGCACATCATTTAACGATTTAAAGACCGCTTCATCCTCACTGTGAGGATCAACACGAAAATAGTTAATGCTGTGGCTGGTTAACGTCTGTTGTAAGACACGGCCCATGGTGCCTTCACTGCCATATACGATGATATTCATGAATTTTTCACACCATAGGCGTTGAGGGCATCATGAAGTTTTTTGAGGTTATCTTCAGGCATGGTTGTTAACGGTAAACGCACATCGCCAACAGTAAAACCAATGGATTTAAGGGCCGCTTTGGCAGGGACAGGGTTTGGTGAGATAAAGAGTACATCATTTAAAATATTGAGGCGTTGTTGAGCTTCCTCTGCGCTTTTAGGATTGGTTTGGAAGGTTTCATATAACGCTTGGTTGTCTTGGGGTACGACGTTAGCCACCACGCTAATGACCCCGTCGCCGCCTAATGCGAGCGTATCATAAAACAAGTCATCATTGCCTGAATAAAGCGCGAAGTCATCAGGGGTTGAGGCAATCATCGCTTTGATTTGTTCCAAATCAGCTGCGGCTTCTTTGATGCCGACAATATTTTCTTCATTGGCTAAGGTTTGCAGGGTTTTTACTTCCAAGTTCACACCGGTTCGTGAGGGCACGTTATATAAAATAATCGGAACACTTACAGACTTGGCAATGGCACTGAAGTGTGCTTTTAACCCGTTTTGATCAGGCTTGTTGTAATAAGGGGTTACGACCAAGAGTGCATTAACCCCTAGGGCTTCGGCCTCTCTTGATAAAACAATGCTTTCTGCGGTGTTGTTGGTACCGGTATTGGCAATCACCGGTACACGATTTTCTGCGGTTTCTACCGCAATGCGATAAAGCATAAGTTTTTCATCTTTGCTTAACGTCGCTGATTCTCCGGTAGTCCCGGTAATAATTAAAGCTTGTGTGCCAGCGTCAATGTGCCAGTTGATTAATTGTTTAAACGTTTCGACATCGATGACGTCATCTTTAAACGGGGTAATTAATGCGACGGCAGATCCTCTGAATAGTTTCATGATTTTTCCTCCAATAAATATTGTAGTATTTGTACAGCGTTACTTGCGGCGCCTTTGCGGAGATTGTCCGCAACACACCACAGATGCAAGCCGTTTTGAACGGATGGATCTTTTCGGATACGGCCCACATGCACCAAATCTGTGCCATTGGCATCTTGTGGGGTTGGGTAGGTATCGGCTTCATATAGTTTTATGCCGGGAGCTTCCCGAAGTGCTTTGTTAAGGGTTTCTATGTGAATAGGCTGTTTCGTTTCCAGTTGAATGGCAACCCCATGTCCATTAAAGACGGGGACACGGACACAAGTCGCGGTCAGTGCTAAGTTGTTAAGATTCAGTATCTTTTTGGTTTCATTGATCATTTTATGTTCTTCAAACGTATAGCCATCATCTTGGAAAGTATCAATATGCGGTAAGACATTATTGTAGATGGCTTTGGGATAATTTTTAGCCGCTTCACCTTTCATACCATTTTCCAAATCATCAATCCCACCTTGACCTGAGCCTGATACGGCTTGATAGGTCGTGTAGCTCACACGTGATAATTCAAATAGAGTATCAATAATTTTGAGTGGCAATACGGCTTGAATGGTTGAGCAATTGGGATTGGCAATTAAGCGTTCTTCCCTTAAAGAACTGGCATTAATCTCAGGCACAATTAAGGGTACATTCTTTTGCATACGGTAAGCACTGGAATTGTCAATGACTGTAATGCCCTGTTGGGTAAATAATGGCGCATACGTTGTGGAAATATGGCCACCCGCTGAAAAGAGGGCATAGTCAATATCTGGGGCGATATTTTCTTCTTTTAGTGCTTTAATGGTATACGGTGTGTCCTTGAATAAAAGCGTTTGACCCGCACTTTTTTGTGAGGCATACAGATGCAAGTTCTCCACGTGAATAGCACTGGATTCAAGCACTTCTAAGATTTTACGGCCCACGTTTCCGGTGGCGCCGACAATAGCGATTGATGGCATATTATATGGCTCCTTTGTATGCAATGGTTGCGATATGTTTCGCAGGGCCTTTTAGCGTAATCGTTGAAGCGACGTTGACCGTTAAAGTTCCTCCGGGAACCTCTACAGCGATGGTATCTTGACAGCCTTTTATATAATGCGCTAAGGCTGCGGACGCTCCAACGCCGGTTCCACATGATAAGGTGGCACCCGCCCCGCGTTCATACGTTCTGACTTCAATATTTTCAGCATCAATGATACGGACAAAGTTGATGTTGATGTGGCGCGGGAAAAAGGGGTGGGTTGATAATTGATGGCCGACATCGTGAAAGTCAAAGCCTGCATAATCAGTAACGAAGACAACCCCATGCAACGTCCCAAGCGTGGTAATATGAATAGGATAAGCCCGGTCATTTACATTCAATGTGATTGGATCATGCAAAGTGGTTGGTTCACTGACATCGGGAGCATCATGGCGTGTTGTTAAATCGCCAAGTCCTAATGCAATCGTATCATCGTCATGAACGGTTATAGCGATGATGCCGCCTTTGGTTTCGACAGTAAATTGTTTGACGTCTACAATATTTTCATTGAGGAGAAAACGCACAAAAGTGCGCATGCCATTGCCACACATCGGGGCTTCACTGCCATCGGAATTAAAGTAGCGCATGCCAATGGTCGCTTTAGAAGAAGGAACTGGGGCAATTAATCCATCCGCCCCTATGCCAAAGTGGCGATCACAAACCTTCTTGGCGATAAGGTCGGGAGAATTTGGCAATGTCTTAAACAATAAGAAATCATTACCTGTTGCTTCATATTTATCAAATTGCATGGTTCCACCTCACAGATTGAATTCTTTAGCGATTAATGCGACGGTTTGATCGATGTTTTGGGTAGGAATAGTATAGGAAATAGAGATATCGGACGTTGTAACGAGCTTGAACGTGATTTGATTGTGCGATAAAAGTCTAAACATTCTTGCGGCGACCCCGGATTGAGAACGCATGCCAATGCCTACCACTGAGACTTTAGAAAGTTCACTGTCTTCATCAACGAAAAAGTCAGGATATTGTGCATGCATGGCATTGATGGTTTCACGCACCCCTTCAATTTCTTCACTGTCACAGGTGAAAGCAATACTGATGGTGCCATCTTCTAAGAGGGTTTGAGAAATCATATCGACATTGATTTCTTGATCAGCGAGTTTACTGAACAATTCTGCCACGCTTTTCTCAGGCGATGGCAACCGGTGCAAAGTAATCATCATGATGTCGTCTTTCACTGAAATGCCAGTAATATGTTTTTCTTCAATCATAGCGTCTTTCTCCTTAATAATGGTGCCTTGTGTATTGGCATGAGCTTGTGCGACACGCAGCTTCACGCCATATTTCTGGGCGATTTCCACGGCTCTACCTTCCATGACTCGAGCGCCTAAAAATGCCAGTTCACTCATCTCTTCATAGGTAATGCTTTCTAACCGTTTGGCGTCTTGGTAGCGACGAGGATCAACAGTGTGAATCCCATCAACATCGGTGAAGATATCGCAAGGACAGTTAAACTTGGCGGCCAGGGCAACCGCGGTGGTATCAGAGCCGCCTCTGCCAAGTGTGGTGATATCCCCAATAAGAGGATTGTAGCCTTGAAAGCCGGTGATGACAACGATATAATCATCGTTTAAATATTGTTTAATCCGTGTGATATCAATATCTTTGATTTTGTTTTTGGTATATAGACCTTCGGTTTGAATGCCGGCTTGAAAGCCATTAAGCGACATCGCTTTTTCGTCCATTTCATTGAGCATCATCGCAAGCAGTGATGTTGAGACTTGTTCACCCGTTGATAACAACATATCCAGTTCGCGTTTGGTAGGGTTTTTGACGGCACTGTTGGCCATTTTAATGAGGTTGTTGGTCGTTTGCCCCATCGCAGAGACTACAACCACCACTTGAGTGTGCGACACTTTTGCGGCTTTGATGCGTTTTGCGATGGCCTTCATTTTTTCCATAGAGGAAAGGGAAGACCCGCCATAC
>PWOH01000025.1 GCA_003557505.1 Mollicutes bacterium
AAAGAAGCAGAACAGCAAGCCGCTGAAATTGCATTGAAGAAACTTGCAAGAAAAAGTATAAAATTTTAAGGAGTGACAGTGCATGAAACATGTCTTAAAACAATTGATTGACGATAATGTTCTTGATTTTAGTGCACTGGTGCTCAAGTACTATCATAAATTTGATTTGACAGAACGTGAAGCAATCGCCTTAATCAAATTGCACACCCTGCTTGATGAAAAGGAACAAATTATTAAGCCGGCTAAGTTTTCCAAGTGGTTGGCAACCACGCCGAAACAAACAGAAAACATTTTAAATTCTCTTGTAAGTAAAGGTTATTTAACTATCGCCTTAATTAAAGATGATGAAGGTAAGGAATGTGAAACTTTTAATGTTGATTTCTTTTTGAATAAAGTCGCAAAACTTCTCAACGATAAACAAAACGAACACAAAGATGCACATATGGCGCATATTGTAGAATATCTCGAGGATATGTTCCAAAAGCCGTTGACTCAATTTGATATGGAAATGGTGCAAGCCTGGATTTATGATGAAGGCTATGATGAACGCATGATTCAAGACGCTGTGAAGCAAGTAATTACACGACAGCACCCTACCTTAAAACAAGTAGATCATGTACTGCTCAATCGTTTAAAGGATACCAAGAAACGTCCCGTTAAAAATAATGACGCCTTAAAGGAGTTTCACAAACTATGGGAAGAGTAGATGATATATTAGAAGTCCTGGATACCATGTATCCATCTGCAGAATGCGAACTAAACCATACCAATGCCTTAGAGTTACTCATTGCAGTCATGTTAAGTGCCCAAGCAACCGATCGCTCTGTCAATAAACTGACCCAAAGCTTATTTGAAAAATATCAAACCATAGATGATTATATAAATGTCCCACTTGAAACCCTAGAGAACGATATCAAAAAAATTGGTTTATATAAAAACAAGGCCAAAAATCTGCAAAAAACAGTCCTTGCAATTAAGGAAAACCATCAGGGTCAAGTCCCTGCTTCACAAGCTGAACTTGAAGCCTTGCCAGGTGTTGGACGTAAAACTGCCAATGTCGTATTAAGTGTTTGGTTTGATGTTCCTAGAATTGCAGTAGACACTCATGTTGAACGCGTTGCCAAACGGTTAAAACTCGCTTATAACAATGACAACACCTTAAAAGTTGAAGAAAAACTTATGAGAAAACTTCCCAAAAACCGTTGGAGTAAGACTCATCACCAGTTGATTTTCTTTGGTCGCTATCACTGTACCGCACGAAAACCCAACTGCGATAAGTGTCCCCTAAGAGATACCTGGTGTCGATATCCTAATATATAAAACACACTTAAAATTCACCCAATCGGGTGAATTTTTTTATAATTTTATCATACCCCACGAAAAAATTAATATACCCCACAAAAAAATGTGTACATTCATGAATTTTATGTTAAAGTAGTGTGTGTTACTTTAGAAAATATTTAGGAGGATAACATGTCAAAAAAACGTAAAAAAGGAAAATTGTTAGAAAAACATCACCAACTTATGTTTGGTGAAAATCAAGGACCTAAATTCGGTGAGGTTCTCAAATATCATCGAAAGAAACAAAACCTGACGCAAGAGGAGACTGCCACAGGAATTAGTTGTTACAGTTATTTATCAAAAGTAGAAAACAATGTCTTAGAACCAAACGAAAATTTTGTGGCAGGGGTTTCGAAAAAACTTGGTGTAGATTTTTCGAAAACACAAAACATGGAATATGGAAGTTCATTATTGTTTGAAATATTTATTGCCTACTTTTATCAAGATTCCAATAGGTTGCACGAAATACGAGATGATATTAAGCAAATGCAACATCTTCCTACGGAAACACTGCATGAACTTGCACTTTCGGTATTGGAAGGTAAGATTGATGAAAGTGAAGTGCTTGTTGATAAGTTGGAACCATTGATTGACAATTTAGACTATTATAGCGCGACATTCTTTATCATACTTGCGGCAACTCACTATTTCAATGATAATCAATTGTCAAATGCATATGAGGTGCTACGAAGTTTATGGTATGGTGTTTGTGTTAATGATTATATTGAAGCGATGAAACATGAAATTTCCTTTTTAGTCAATTCAGCAATTGGCTTAAAAGCGGATGCAATGGTGCATTATAATAGTGTGGTGGAAGTATTTAGAAAGATTCCTAACCTTACTAGAATAATCAAGGTTGAATTACACCACGTCATCATTTTAGCAGAAGAACAACCGGAAAAAGCAACCCAAAAGTTTGATCATATTTATAAGTGTTATTATGGTAGAGTCGCAGAAAATATGATGAACTATGTAAAAATGTTGATAAAATCCTATCGGAACATGCCACTAACACTAGAAGATTATCAGCTCTTTAAAACGGTTGACTTAGATATGTGGTATTTTAAAACAATGAATTTATTTGGGCCCTCTTTACTTGAGAGTTTCGAGCAATTTGAAACAGTGAACAATAATTTTGAAGTGCATCAGAAAAAATACCCCTTTGAAGTGGTCCGATTTAGACAAGCAACGATGGATTATAACGAACAAAAAGAATATATCAATGATATAGTCTTACCAATGGCGATAAAACGTCAAGACATTCCGTGGATTAACTACTATAGTGATTGGTTAATTAATGCATTAACAGAGAATAGTCGTTATAAGGATGCCATTGGAATATTGAACAAACGCAACAAAGCATTACAGAAAATTCATTCCTTTTACAACAAATAATCCCTAAAAAATCATCCGAAGTGATATAATAACTTCGGAGTGATTTATATGCAAGACGAACGAAGTATTATGCTCGGCAATATGAATGTCAGGAAACTATTAATTAAAATGTCAATTCCGGCGACTATCGCTATGGTGATGAATGCACTATACAATTTGGTTGATACGATTTTTGTATCTTGGCAAGATGGCGAAATTGCGATTGGAGCATTATCGATTGCCTTCCCTGTGCAAATGATTGTTATGGCGATTGGCTTAATGATTGGCATTGGAAGTTCATCAGTCTTTTCACGTGCTTATGGACGGAATGATAAAGAAGCGATGCAACGTAGTGTCAATACCGCCATCGCATTTAATTTATTGTTATCGTTGGTAATTATGATGTTCGGACTCATTTTTATTGATGATCTGCTAGTTTTTTTTGGTGCAACAAGTAGTAATATCGGCTTTGCCAGAGATTATTTGTTCTTTATTTTAATCGGGCTTCCTCCGTTTTCGATGTCACTTGTGTTGAATAATTTGACCCGTGCAGAAGGCCGTGCCAATGTCGCTATGATTTCATTGCTTATTGGTGGAGGGTTAAACATTATTCTAGACCCGATTTTCATATTTGATTTTGGATTCGGTATGGGGGTCAGTGGCGCAGCCTTAGCGACCGTTATCGCTAAATCAGCATCGTTTGCGTTTGTGTTCTATATGGCGCTCGGTAAAAAGTCTGCTCTGAATATCAATCTAAAGAAATTGTATAAACTCGATTATAAAATGATCGGTGAGATATCATTAATTGGGATGCCGACTTTTGTCCGTAATGTACTTGGTGCCGCGTTAGTGATTGTCGTCAATAATCTCATTAATTACTATGCAGTTGGCGATCCGGCTATCTACATTTCTATATATGGAGTCATCACCCGTATCATAATGTTCTCCCTTTTACCAGGTTTAGGATTAGTTCAAGGTCTGACGCCAATTGTGGGCTTCAATTATGGGGCTAAATTTCACCAGCGTCTCTTTGAAGTCATTGCTTATACAAGGCGATTATTGACGATATACTTTCTCACTATGACCTTGGTGGTCATCATCTTCGCAGAGTATATATTCAGGTTGTTTGCAAGTGCCTCTGAAGATAGTGCTTTCTTTATGAGTCATGGCGTGATGGCAATGCGAATTGTTGCCCTGGCATTTGTAATGATTGCTTTTCAAATATTGTTAAGCAGTGTGTATCAAGCTATGGGTTATGCTTTACGTGCCTTTTTTGTAGCGCTTTCTCGTCAATTTATTCTCTTTATCCCGATTGCGTTTCTATTCAGTCATTTATTTGGTGTTGTGGGAATCTGGTGGACTTTTGTGGCTGCTGATGTCATTGCCGGGATTTTATCGTTAATCGTCTATGTCTTTGAAATGCGTGAATTACGCGGCAAGTTTTCTCAAACATCGATAGCGAGTGAAGGATAAAGTCGTATGTAATATTAAATGTCAGTGAAAATTCACTGACATTTTTTTATAAAAAAACCGAGCTTATTATTAATAAGCGCGGCTATTTAGGTTTTTTTTGTTGAATATTTGTTTCGATACATTAATTTATCAACTTCCTGGAGCGCTGTTTCAATATCTACAACAGGAATTTCTTCACTGCGTGTAATGGTAACAACCCCATAAGCAATAGAAAGTTTAGGGTGAATGGTACGGAGATGATCGTTTAAGGTTTTCATACAATCATCGATATTAAATGATTCGTGTAGTTGGACTAAAATCACAAACTCATCACCACCGAAACGATAGATTTGCCCACCATGTTCGTTAATCTTGTTTGTCACTAGCTTTGTGAATTCGATTAAGGTTTCATCCCCTTTGTCATGACCGAATTTGTCATTCACCATCTTGAAATTATTAAAGTCAATCATAATTAGCATATATGATACATCAAAGGTGATGTTGCGCACATCATCGAAAAACTTTCTTCTGTTAGGAACTTTTGTCAAATAGTCTTGTTCACCGATGTTTTTGAGTTTTGCATTAAGTCGTTCTAGTTCAATATTTTTTTGCGCGAGTTCGCGCTGTGTATTAACCAATTCACTGTTTAACAACGTCATTTTTTCAATGGATAAATCTCTTGGGATCCCTTGAGCGCTGAAGGCATATGCTTTCCGTAACTGATTGTTTTGTTCGATATTAATGCGTATGACCTCGTTTAATATGTTGACAGTATGTTCATCTTCATTAAGACTCATGCAAATGATATTTTCACCAAATTGCATCATGACCAGTGAAACTTTAATGAGCATATCATCATAAATAAAGGCAACTTCACCACCAAAAGAATACTGTTGATCAAGTGTTTCTTTTAAAAACCCCAAGAAGCGTTCCATGGACGATTTTTCTAGGTAATTGATGATGTTTGTGTTATGTTCAAACATAAAACCATCAATGGTATTATGCCGAATTTCTTTAATGTAACCATGGGTGTCTAAAATTATTGCGAGTCCTTTAAGTTGTTTTGTTGACAAGGCGTTCACCCACTTCCAATGCCTCTTTGGCATCCTTGGCATACCCATCGGCTCCAATGGTTTTATAGAGATTATCATGCATGCTTAGGGGTTGACCACCAACCAGTATTTTGACATGCGCAAGGTTTTTATGATTACGGATTTCTTGAATGGTTTGTTTTAAGGTGTTGAGATGCATTCCTAATGTAATACTTAAAGCGATAATGTCAGGTTGAAAGTCGTTGGCATAAGCAATAAACGCATCAATCGGCATGTTAGCGCCAAGGTACTGCGTTTGATAGCCACTGTATTCAAACATATCCATGACCATACGAATCCCGATTTCATGGAGTTCGCTGCCTAAAGCGGCACCTAATACTTTTTTATCATTTTTTTCCGTACTAAAAATATCAGGATATAATGTTGTCATAATAAACTGTGAGATGACTGTCGCAAGATGTTCATCAGCAACACTGATTTTATTGGTTTGCCAAAGCCAACCGATTTCATAAAGTGCTGGTTGGATGACATCCATATAAATCTCAGGAATAGTAACGCCTTGGTCTAATAATTGACGAATGTGTTCACTTGCGCCTTGTTTATCTTTACTTAGTAAATATTCCAAGTAAGTATAGAAACGTTCTTGCGGAACGTTTGAACGCATCGTTGGCGTTTTCTTTATTTCATTATCATAATCAAAATCATCATAAAATGTATTGACTTCACTGCCGTATAGCTCGCTAAGTGCGTCAACAACAGAAGTAAAAACCGTTTTGATATCTGTATCATTGAATCCGTCGTACATTAAAGTAGTATGTAACCAACGGAAAAAATGCACCGCAATCTCCTTGTTTTCATTATCAAGAGCTTCGTAAGCATAAATTAATGAAAAATCAATGAACTCCAAGGTTTCTTCACGATACTGAGGGCTTACAGTTATTTTGGATAAAATAGCGGTTTTAATTGTTTCTTTTTGTTGGTCCAATACTGTTTTGTCCATAAGTCCCCCTTGTTTTTTAGTTTTACTTATTATAACACTTTTGCATAATAAAGAATATAAAAAGCCTATAAA
>PWOH01000046.1 GCA_003557505.1 Mollicutes bacterium
CTGAAAATGGCAAATGGGACCATGATCCATTTTCAGGTGAAGAGATTGATGGACGAATTGTAGGGCGGGGAACCATTGATACCAAAAACACCCTATGTGCAGTCATGGAAGCTGTTGAACAATATCTCAATGATAACGGAAAATTGAAACAAGATATGTATTTAGCATTCTCTGGGGATGAAGAAACACGTGGTCCCAGTGCGAATGCGATTGTAAAGTATCTTCAATCACTTGGGGTGAAACCTTATATGGTTCTGGATGAAGGTGGCGCTATTTTAGACAATATTTTTCCTGGAGTTAAGCAATCGGCTGCCTTAATTGGAATTGCCGAAAAAGGCTATATGAATGTATCACTTCGTGTTAATACGGGTGGTGGACATGCCTCAATGCCACCCCAATCAATGGCTATACCAATCCTCAGTGATGCGGTAAAACGCTTAAATAAGGGGAATTTGTTTAAAATAAAAAAAGTACCTGCTACGATGATGATGTTTGATCGTTTGGCTAGCCATTCAACTTCTGAGGTGATGCGACTGGTATTCGCTAATACTTGGGCGTTTTTTCCTTTAATAAAATGGCGTGTAAAAAACAATAAAGAAGTTCAATCATTGTTAAAAACCACACAGTCTTTTACGATGATGGAAGGGGCACAAGCGATGAATGTCTTGCCCAATCAAGCCCGCGTTGGCATTAATTATCGCGTAAGTACTGAAGAATCTGTTGAGTATGTCAAACAAAAAATCATTAAACGTATCAATAACCCTCAAATATCAGTCTCAGTTGATAAAAGTGCTGAACCAACCACAACCAGTTCACTTGATTCACCTTTTGAAGTACTAGAAAATAGTATTCGTGACATTTGGGGAAATGTCGTATGCAGTCCATACTTGATGATGGCAGGTACGGATAGTCGTTATCACCATGATATATCTAATCATGTATACCGTTTTTCTCCAATGCGTATGTCACCAGAAGAACGTCAAAGTATTCACAGCATTAATGAATCGATTTCAGTTGAGAATTTTAAAGATACTGTTAGGTTTTATGTGAATTTTATCGATCGATTAAATACTTAAAAATCCGTTGATAAAACGGTATATCCGCTTAAAACATAAGCGCATGGTTAAGCACTTATGCGCTTTTTGTTTTAAGCGGATTTTTTTTGAAAAATAATGTAAAAACAGGGATACAATTTTATAGGGTTGGTGGTAAAATTAGTTATTCAATCATTTAGCTACATTTGTAAAATACAAAGTAAGCCCCTAAAGGAGTCGGGAAATGAAAATTGCTATTGTTTATAACCGTGAATCACAAGCGGTTATTAACCTCTTTGGTATTCCAAACAAAGAAAAATACGGGATGGATACGATTAATCGTGTAAAAGCTGCTTTAGTTGAGAAAAACCATCAAGTCCGTACGTTTGAGGGTGATAAAAATATCATCCACAATCTTGAAACATTTATGCCCAAAGTATTATCTGGAGAAAGACCAGGTTTGGTATTTAATCTTAGTTACGGGATTCAGGGTAAAGGTCGTTATATGCATATCCCGGGTATATTAGAAATGTTAGGGATTCCCTACATCGGTTCATCACCAGAGACCCATGCCATTGCTTTAGATAAAGTCATCACAAAGATGATTTTACTTCAACGCGGGATTCCTACCCCTAAGTTTGCTGTTATTGAGACACCAGATGAACCACTTAGAGAAGCGCTTAAGTACCCATTAATTGTCAAACCCAAAAGCGAAGCCGTATCATTTGGGTTACGCATTGTTTACAATGATGAAGAACTTAAAGCAGGTGTTAAGAATATTTATGATGAGTTTCAAGCGCCTACATTGGTTGAGGAATACATTGATGGGCGTGAAGTGAATGTTGGGTTACTCGGAAATAATCCTGTGGTAGCCTTACCACCTCTTGAACTGGTGTTTAAAGACGGAGAAAAGATTTATACCTATGAAGATAAAACCTCGCGTAAAACACTTTCGCGTGTAGAATCTGTTTGTCCAGCGGATATTGATGAGACACTCACAAAGAAAGTTCAAGATTTAGCAGTCAGAACGTTTAAAGCGTTAGGGTGTTATGATAGTGCTCGTGTGGATTTCAGAATAGATAAAGAAGGCAATCCTTATGTTTTAGAAGTAAACTCCATGGCATCATTAGGTGCGCATGCATCGTATGTACAAGCTGCTAACACCGTGGGATTATCTTATAATAAACTCATTCAAAAAATCATTGATGTTGCTTCTGAGCGTTATTTTGGACCAAGCATTAATACCATCGATGAAACGCCAAGCGCATTACGCAATGAAGTGTTTTCTTTTATTACTCAAAATCGTGATCGCAGTGAACAAGAATTAAAGTCTTGGATGAATCTATTAACATTTAGTGATGACCCTGTTAGTAAACAAGCTTTTATTCGTCGTTTGGATTTGCGACTAAAAAAACTTGGCGTTAAACAAACCAGTGCCTATACAGATGGGAAATCACATTGGTTCTATCAAAGTCCTAAAGGTTATAAAAATGGCGTTATTTTTGTCATTCCCATTGATATTCCTGGATTAAGAACGTCTTATCCTGTGCCATTTAGAAAAGAACCAGAACGTTTGTATGGAGAAGGCATTGCCTCCAGTCGTGCAGGACTGGTCTCAGTATTAAAAGCTTTGGATGCTTTGAGTCATGTAGAACAATTAAGTGAGACCCCGTTTGGCATCTTTGTCTATGGTGATGAGGGTCAAGGCATGCGTTATAGTGGGAGTGCATTAAAACGCCTCTCAGGCATTGCTGATAAGTTTTTTATCATGCATCCGTCTTACAATGAGAATAAAATTGTTCATCAGCGTCGCGGCGCCTTAAAATTGAATGTTATCGTTGAGGGTCATCCTGTACGCGTTGGCAGTAATGGTAAAATGCCCAATCCAATGAAGTTCTTCTTGGATAAAATCTCTAACATTGAAACCATTACACAAAACCACTCAAAACTTGCGCTTTCAGTTCAAGATATAAATACGAATCGCTATTCAGTCCTGATGCCACATAGAATCACAGCAACTATCTATATAACTTATCTTGATGCAACGAGTGCACGATCAGCTGAAATTGCTTTGCGAAATGCATTTAAAACAAGTAATAGACACCTTAAAACCTATGTTGAAACCCTTGAAAATAGACCTCCAATGATTCAAAACCCAAACAGTAAAGCTTTAAGTGATGCACTTCAATCAATTAGTGCATCAATGGGCCACACCTTAGAAAGTGAATCTACGTTACTACCTTCACCCGCAGGTGTTATCTCAACTGATAAAGCGGTAGTCTGTGGGCTCGCACCAGGCAGTAAGAAACTCTTTACTTCTGAGGAATCAATCAACCGGACAGAGTGGGTTCAAAAAACATTGTTAATTACTGAATATTTGATGCAGTTAAAGCAACAATAAGGAAGTGAGAGATGAATACTTATCATACGTTTAATGCCAAGTATGGCATGGTAAGTTCTGCGTCTTCACAAGCGACAAACGCTGGTGTTGAAATCTTGAAACAAGGTGGCAATGCCTTTGACGCTGCCGCCGCAGTTTCTTATGCTCTAGGGGTCAGTGAACCACAGGCATCAGGTATGGGTGGGCAGTCTACCGGGTTAATCTATCTTGCTAAAGAAAAACGTTTTTTCGCATTGGATGGTTCTTCGTATGCACCTTATAAATTAGGGAGAACCTCATTAGCAACACCACATTTAAAAGAAGGGTTGTCAGCGACAACCCTTCCTTCAACAGTTGCTTTTTATGGTTATCTTATTGATACGTATGGCAAAAAATCATTAAAGAGCATTTTAGCACCCGCAATTAAACTTGCCAAAGAAGGCGTCGTTGTAACGCCACTCATTCATTCGTTAATAAAGAAACATCAAAAAGCATTGCTTAAAGATGAATTGATTACTAGAAACTTCTTTAATGGAGATAACCCTATAGAACCGGGAAATCGCTTATTTCAGCCTGAAATCGCAAAATGTATGGAGTCACTTTCACTGCATGGATGGCAGGATTTTTATACAGGTGAGATTGCCAAAACGATTATTAAAGATATGAAAGCACGTGAGGGTCTTTTAAGTTTAGAAGATTTTTCATAAATCCCAATCCCACTGGAACGCCAAGTGCTCAGTGGAAAATATCGTCAATATGGAATCCATACTTTTCCACCGCCTGGGGCTGGAAGAGTGTTAATGCAAATATTAAATATTTTAGAACAATTTCCTTATGCAGCGTATAATCCTGATACAACACAAGGAAACTTATTGTTAGCTTTAACATTTCAGCTGACATTACGTGATCGTAATAGAATGCCTCAAAATCCAGATATCTTTTTCCAAAATATCGATGAAAAGATGTCTGATAAAACTTACGCTAAACGCGTGAAAGCTACCATTGAAAGAATTATGAGTCATTACACGAACATCGTTGATGAAGTGATTCCACCTAAAACAGGGGGTGAGACAACACATTTTTGTGTCGCGGATTCAGAAGGTAATATTGTTTCAGTTACCCAATCGATAGAATTGGTCTTTGGGGCAAAACGTGTGGCTAAAAACTTAGGATTTTTTTATAACAATTATATGAGTGCTTTTGAATATAAAGATAAAACCCATCCATATTACTTATTGCCTAGAAACAGACCTTGGTCTAGTGCGGCGCCCACGATTGTTACTGTCCGCAACAAACCCCGCCTTGTTTTAGGCTCACCAGGCAGTGAACGCATTTCAACCGCACTGGCTCAAGTCCTAATCCGTTATTTTGATGGTAAGGAAAGTTTAGTTGAGGCAATCAACAAGACACGTTTTCATACGGGTGAACATAAAAGACTTCAATTAGAATCACCGCGTTTCACCGAAGAAATGCTAGAAGGTTTTAAAAACGTTGGCTTTACCCTTAAAAAGAGAGATGCTTATAGTTTTTATCTTGGGTGTGTCCAAGCCATAGAGTTACCTCACGTGCGAAACGGACGAGTATTTAATGGCGTTGCTGATGCACGTCGTGATGGTTCTGCATTAGGGCTTGAGCAAATGCCTAAGGGAGTTGATTCTAATTGACAATCTTACCGGTTATTATTTCCATACCACATGGTGGAAAAACGATTCCCAGTGAACTTAAAGAGAATTTTCGTTTAAATGAACTGGATGTGCTTTATGATGGTGATACGTGGAGTGATCTGCTTTACAACTTTGAAAAACGAGTCCTTCATACCGCACTTATGCCTATTGCAAGAAGCGTGATTGATTTAAATAGAATGGAAGTTGACTTGCCTCCAAATAATCCTGATGGACTTGTGAAAATCCACTCTATCATGTCCGTGCCTGTATGGAAAAGACCGCTTTCGGTGATGGAGGTAAAATCACTATTAACGATGTATTACTATCCGTATTACGAAGCCCTACAATCATCCGTTGTGCTTAAAAAGCCACAAATAGGGTTTGATTGTCACACAATGCTAGCGAATGATCCCTTCAATACAACAAGGACTAAGCGCCCTTTGATCTGTATATCAAATCGAGGGGGCTTGCATGGTGAGGCCTTAGACACTGCCACTACAGCTCCTCAAGCTTTGATGTTACGGTTTAAGACCCTTTTAGAAAAACAATTTGGAGTAGGTAATGTTTTAATCAATTCACCATTCAAAGGTGGAGAGCTAATTCGGAGAATGCATGAAATCACACAAATTCCCTGGATTCAAATTGAAGTGAATCGAGCCTTATATATGCCTGAAAGAAAACTGTTAACCACCAAACCAGATACGCAAGCGCTGCTTAAAATGCGCGAAATTAATCAAAAACTATATCTTGCCTTCGAAGCATTGTTGTTTCCAAAAGACACATTAAATGAGTCCATTATTTCTTCGCAAAAAGAACCATCTGAATATTAAATTAGTTAACAACTTATCAAAAGGGGTATTAACGTATTGTTTTATAGACGTTAAGACCCTTTTTTATAGTCTTTTTATTATATAGAAACTTATCTTATACATCACGATTTATGAGGGGGAATATATTAAAAAATTACGCAATGTAGTTTTGTCCATATTTCATTTATGATGGGCCTTCTTTGATAAAATTGGTTATTTGCGGTTATAATAAACTGTGAATCTAATTTTTAGAAAGAAGGTTTATACATGGAAAAAATCAAATTGGATACGTTTCTTGACTTTAAATTTTTAGGAAACCTACAAACATCACCGAGCAAAAATGCAGTTGCGTTTGTGGCTGCAGAACCGCATTATGATAACAATGAATATCATCA
>PWOH01000138.1 GCA_003557505.1 Mollicutes bacterium
GTCAAAATAGACAATATCATTTTTGTGCGATGTTTCAAAATATCCATTGGCCATGGTGAATTCGTAAAAATCAATTAACATACTTTCATTCAGTTTTTTCATCATAAACGTTAACTCCTGTTTTTAATTTCGATATGTAGGGCTTCCATAATATTTAATGACTGATCATTAAGCGTTACATCAAAACTCTTTGTTGCGTTGGCATCGACAATAATTCTGGTATTGGGTAATGCGGCTTTAGCAATAACGGCATTGGACAATACACAAATATTAGACACAAGCCCACAAATCTCAATTGTGTCAAAGTATTTGTCTTTTAAGTAATCACCGAGTGCTAACGAAGGAAAAGTGTGTTTGATGAAAACCTGGTCACTTTCTTCGCGTAACGCTTCAATCTCAGGATGGAGTGCATGACCTTTGGTGCCTTCTATGCAATGTTCAACGGGAAGATGGTTTCCTTCCACACTTTGTAAATAGGATGCATCATGGGTATCTTGTGTAAAGATTACTTCGCCTTTTTCTTGACGCACCGTTTGAATTTTATCTTTTATAGGCGTGATGACTTGATTGGCTTCATCAAACCCTAATGCTCCATCTATAAAATCATTTTGCATATCTACAACAATCAAGCATTTTTTCATTATGAAACACCTCCAATCATTATACATTGGTATTTTAACACGAAAGGCCATATTGCGCGAATAAAATAAGTAGATATCTGCATAATTAATAACGTAGAGTATTTGCTTTTTGTACGGGCTTGTTATAGACTTTAATTGTGAGATAAATACCAACTTTTTAGAGGTGAAATTCATGAAAACGATTCTAAACGATTCAAAGAATCCCCGTTTTAATCTAGCATTAGAAGAATATGTCTTAAAATACTTAGGTAGCGATGAAGATTTTGTGTTGCTATGGCAAAATGAAAACAGTGTCATTATCGGAAGAAACCAAAATACGGTTGAAGAGATAAACAGTGATGTCGTCAAAAAACATGATGTGAATGTCGTCCGTCGTATTACTGGTGGTGGTGCTGTTTACCATGATGATGGGAATCTAAACTTTTCTTTTATTACTAAAATGCGCGATAACCTCAATGACTATCGTAAATTTACTGAGCCAGTTATACAAGCCTTAAACAAACTCGGTGTCCCCGCAGAGTTCCAAGGGAGAAACGATATTGTCGTCGAAGACAAGAAAATCAGTGGAAATGCACAAAGCTTTTTCAAAGATAAGATGTTACATCACGGGACTATTTTATTTGATGCCAACTTACCGTTTGTTGCAGAAGTCCTAAATGTCAAAGCCGATAAAATCAAAAGTAAAGGGATTAAGTCCAACCGTTCCCGAGTCACAAATATCTTACCTTATTTAAACGATAATGTTTCGATGGGACAATTCAAAAAAACCTTACTTGAATTTTTACTTGGTACTGACAGTATTTCTGATCATGTCTATGAACTAACTGATAAAGACTTAGAGAAAATTCATGAACTGATGGACACTCGCTATAACAAATGGGAATGGAATTATGGACAATCCCCTGATTTCTCTATTGAAAAACAAGGCCGTTACGAAGGCGGAAAAGTAGAGTTCCATCTCAATGTTAGCGAAGGCAAAATCCAAGATATTAAAATCTTTGGAGACTTCCTTGGTAGCCGCGACATTACTGAACTTCAAGATAAACTCAAAGGCACTAACTATGAAGAAGAAGCCTTTAAAAAAGTGTTAGATAACGAACCACTTGATGAGTATTTCTTCAACATCAGTGTTGATGATTTACTGCATTGCGTATTTACTTAATCAAGATGTAATTTAAATAAAGAGTAGAGGTACTGTTAGAGTATTTCTACTCTTTTTTATCCAACAAAAAAGCGCTTCTCATCATGGAGAAGCGCTTTTACTTTACTTTAAATATGAATAGGTTTGTCAATAATGCCGTGTGCTGTTTCATGAAGCATTTCAGATAATGTCGGATGCGGATGAATGGCATGGACAAAGTCTTCCGCAGTCGCTTCAAGGGTCATGCCTAAGACCGCTTCAGTAATCAAGTCTGTCGCATTATCACTGAGGATATGTACACCGATGATTTCGTTGTACTTTTTATCCGCAAGCATTTTAACCATGCCGATGGATTGACCTTCTGCGAGGGCTTTACCATTAGCGCTTAGTGGGAAGGTAGAGACTTTATAGTCAATCCCTTTTTTCTTAGCTGCTTCTTCGGTAAGCCCGACTTGAGCAATCTCAGGGAAGGTATAGATTCCTGAAGGAACTTTTGTATAGTCCATTGGATGCGTATCACCTTTAATAATGTGTTCAACCGCGACAATGCCCTCTTTAGAGGCGACATGCGCAAGCATGTCTTTGCCGTTGACATCGCCTATCGCATAGACATCTTCTACATTCGTACGCAAGAACTCATCGGTTTTGATAAAGCCTTTGTCTTTTTCGAGTTTCAATTTATCAAGTCCACCTAAGTTTGCCTGCATTCCTGCAGAAAGAAGCACTTTGTCAGCGTCAAGGGTTGTTGGTTTCCCATCTGTTTCATAGGTTAATTTACCCTTTTCAACTTTAGTAACACTGGCACTTGTTAAGACATTGATTTTCGCTTTATTCAAAGCCTTTTTAAACTCATCTTTAAGTTCTTGATCGACACTCAACAAAATATCTTTTTCGCGTTCTACAATGGTAACTTCACTACCAAGTGTTGCAAAGATTGTTGCAAACTCCACGCCGATGACGCCACCACCAATGATTACAAGTTTTGAAGGTTGTTCTTTCAAATCAAGAATGGTTTTGGCCGTTAAAGTAAAATCATCTTTTAGTGTTTCCTTAAGACCATCCACTGGGGGCACTGCGGGAGAAGCACCGGTTGCGACGATAAGTTTTTTGGTTTGAAGTGTATTATCGCCAACTTCGACAGTGTGGGCATCTTTTACAACCCCTTCACCTTCATATACGTCTACCTTATTTTTCTTAAGTAGATAGCTGACACCACCGGTAAGTTTTTTTACCACTTTGTTTTTACGTTGCATCATTTTTTTGAAGTTAACAGAAAAGCTGTCTTTTTCAACATCGATGCCAAACGCTTTGGCATTGTTGAAGTTCTTATAGACTTTGGCACTACTGAGTAATGCTTTGGTTGGAATACAGCCCCAGTTTAAGCAAACACCGCCGATTGCTTCTTTTTCAACGATGGCCACTTTTTTACCGAGTTGTGCAGCCTTTATTGCTGCAACGTATCCGCCTGGACCGCTTCCAATAATGGTAATATCGTAATTCTTCACAGTTGGCACACTCCTAACTTAGTAATAATAGCATTGGGTCGTTCAAGTACTCTTTTAATTTTACCATGAAACGCCCACCATCACCACCGTCAATTATGCGGTGATCAATCGTTAAGGACAGTGGTAAGGTGCTACGCACTTGAACCTCATCATTGATAACGAGTGGTTTTTTCTCGATTGCGCCAACACCGAGGATTGCTACTTCAGGATGGTTGATAACAGGAGTTCCTAATTTAGAACCAAAGGCACCATAGTTTGTGACACTGAATGTTGTATTTTGAAGATCACTTAGTTGAATTTTACGATCACGCGCTTCAGAAGATAATCTTTCAATCTCTTTCGCGAGTTCAATAATTGATAATTTGTCAGCCCCTTTGATATTTGGGACAATTAATCCATCCGGGGTGTCTACAGCGATTCCAACGTTGTAGTAATCTTTGTAGATAATCTCATTGGTTTCGTGATCAAAGCTTGCATTGAAGATTGGATATTCTTTAAGCGCAAGCACAACCGCTTTGATGATTAGTGGTAAATACGTAAGTTTAGCATCATGATCTTTCGCTAAATTCTTTTGTTCATTTCTGAATTTCACAAGTTCAGAGACATCAAACTCATCCATGATTGTTGTTGCAGGGATTAGTTGATTAGACGTATCCATTGCTTTGACAATGCTTGCTCTAAGCTTAGATACTTTTTCTCTGCGTGTACCCTCTTCAGGTATTTTTGGCATTGCAGGGCGTGACATTGTACCTGCAGATGCACTTGTTTCGCTGGCTTTAGGTGACTGTCCACCTTCAGCCGCTTTACGGATATCTTCTTTCATGACACGGCCGTTAGGACCAGTGCCTTCAAGCGCATTGATATCGACACCAAGATCTTTGGCCATTTTACGTGCTACTGGTGTAGCAAGTGATTTTCCTTGCGATTTTTTCGATGATTTTGAGCGTGTATGCTCATCAGATGATGGTAATACATCATCAGAAACATCCACACTACCTACGACTGAAGCACCACTTTCTCCGGCACTTTCTGAGGCTTTTCCATCATCGTCATCTTCCTCTTCTTCGTCGTCATCTGCATCAGACTGTGAATCATCGGGTGTTTCTTCATCTGCATCTTCACCAGACCCATCATCAATGACAGCGAGGACTTCTCCGACATGGATGGTCTCACCGACTTCAGCGCCTCTTTTTTTGAGGACACCATCTTCTGGCGCAGGAATCTCAGCGTTTACTTTGTCTGTTTCAATAACAACCATCGTTTCGCCTTCTTCGACTTTATCGCCGACTTCATAGTTCCATTTAAGTACGACACCTTCGTGAATTCCTTCACCGATGTCTGCGAATTTAAAATTAATCATTGTCTAACACTCCTTATTCGAACGTTGCGACTTTTTTGATTTCTTGTGCGATACGTTTTACATCAACGGTAAAGTGATGCTCACCTTTTGGAAGGGGAACAGTGATATCAGGGGCAGTCACTCTGGTTGGTTGCGCTTCTAGATGGAAGAAAGCACCTTCATTAACACGACTGATTAATTCACTACCGATACCGAGTGTTTTAACCGCTTCATGGACAACCACAAAACGTCCGGTTTTTTTCACTGATTCAATGACCGTCTCACTGTCCATTGGGGCTATAGTTCTAAGGTCAATAAGTTCAACGGATAATCCGTCATTTTCTTCAAGTTGTTTAACTGCTTTTTGAACATCGTGAAGCATTGCGCCCCACGCTACGACAGTAATATCGTCACCTTCTTGAACGGTTCTTGCTTTTCCGATTTCTACTTCGTATTCTTCTTCTGGCACTTCTTGTTTGAACGCACGATAGATTTTTTTCGGTTCAAAGAAGATGACAGGATCTGGGTCTTTAATTGCGGCAGTCATTAATCCTTTGGCATCATATGGCGTTGAAGGAATAACCAGTTTTAACCCTGGTAAATGCGCAAAGAGTGTTTCTAATGATTCGGAGTGGTGTTCAAGGGCGCGTACGCCACCACCATAAGGCATTCTAACGACAATAGGTAATCCGTATTTTCCACGTGAACGATTACGCATACGGGCCATGTGGACAGCAATTTGGTTGAATCCAGGGAACATAAATCCACTGAACTGAATTTCTGCGACAGGCTTCATCCCGTTCGCAGCCATCCCTACTGAAGCACCCATAATTGCGGCTTCTGAAATAGGGGTATCAAAGACACGATCTTTTCCGTATTTTTTTTGTAGACCTGCGGTCACTCGGAAGACGCCACCTTCAAAACCGGCATCTTCACCGAATACTGCGACGGTTTTGTCTTTTTCTAATTGTTGGTCAAGGGCATTGTTAATTGCACCTAGGAGAGTAAGTGTTGCCATAGTTATTTCCCCTCGCTTTCTGATTCTTCATAGTAAGCTTTGATAGCGGCTTTCTGACGTTTAAGTTCAGGGGTAAGTTCCGCATATGTATAATCAAAGACTTCATCAAGTGTTGGCGCTTGTGATTTTTCAACATCTTTGAATGTTTTCGCAACAAATTTCTTCTGTTCTTTTTCTAGCGCTTCTTCTTTTTCTTTATTCCATAGTTTTTTATTGGTTAAATATTTTCTGAAACGGAGAATCGGATCTTTTTTCTTCCATTCTTCCACTTCGGAATCTTCGCGATAAATCGTTGGATCATCGGACGTCGTATGGGGACCAAGACGATAAGTGACCGCTTCGATTAATGAAGGGCCTTCACCTTTGTACGCACGTTCAAGCGCGTCTTTAGTCGCTACATACATCGCAAGGACATCGTTCCCATCGACTTGAATCCCAGGAATTCCATAACCATGTGCTTTTTGAGCTAGTGTTTCCGCTCTTGTGGCTTGAGAACGTGGGGTTGAAATTGCATATTGGTTATTTTGGATAATAGTAATCATTGGCAAGTCATAAACGCCACCAAAGTTTACCCCTTCGTGGAATTCACCATTTGAGGTTCCACCATCACCAA
>PWOH01000056.1 GCA_003557505.1 Mollicutes bacterium
ATCATATAGTAGAATATCACCCGCCATTAGTGTTGGGTATGTGAAAAGAGAGGACGTTACCCCTTTTTCTTGGCGTTTCGCTTTGTCTTTGAACTGTGTCATGCGTTCAAGTTCTCCCACATAGGTAAAACATTGTAATAAGTAATTCATATGGGAGTGAGCTGGCACTTCTGATTGAATGAAAAGGGAAAGATTTTCCTGCTTGAGTCCACACGCTAAATACATCGCAGCGAGTTCTTTGATAGTCTTTCTTAACTCTAAACGGTCTCTTGGAATAGTAATCGCGTGTAAATCAGCGATAAAAAACATAAAATGATGATCATTGTATGTTTCTTGTAGTTTGACGAAGTTACGAATACTACCTAGGTATGTTCCGATATTAATAGAACCAGTGGGTTGAATCCCAGATACGATATGTTTCATAATTTTTCCTCCTAAAATAAAAAAACGCCCTTGCAAAATGCAAGGGCGATTAATGTCGCGGTACCACCTTGTTTCCGCTTTGAAAACGGCACTTTATCCCTTAACGCGGGAAACGGGTGTCTTTAGCACCACTCAAGGGTCCATCCGACTGACTTTTACCTGGCTTTCACCGTCCCAGGTTCGCTACTATATGTCAGTGGATTCCCTCTCTCTGTTTTGCTATATTATATGCGATTTATTCTTTGAGTGCAAGTTCCAATTCATCGAGTAATGTTTCTAAACGATTGACAACGGCTTTAAAGACATTCTTATCGGTCAAATCAAGCCCGGCTTTTTTCACTTGCTCCATCGGGAAATCATTGCCGCCTGATTTAAGTAACGCTATATGGCCTTCAATGTTTTTGGGGTCGGCTTTTACTAATTCATATAATTTTAAACTGGCCGCAAATGATGTTGCATACTGATAGACATAAAATGGCGCAAAGAACATATGGGGAATATAAGCCCAAACATAGGATTTGCCAGGTTCTTTAGAGATATCGATATCATAAAACTCTTTGTAAAGGTCAATCATGATGTTATTGAGTGTCTCATGAGTAATCGGTTGCCCTTGTTCGGCAATTTCATGGGCTTTAAGCTCATAAGCTGCAAATAAGGTTTGACGGTAGAAGGTTGCGGCAATGTCATCAATTGATTGTTGAAGCAACTGAATTTTATCTTCTTTAGTGCCTTTGTTGTTAGAAATAAAATAATCAAGTAAAAGATGTTCGTTAAACGTTGAAGCAATCTCAGCGACAAAAATAGTATAATTTTGTGTTGAAACAGGTTGGTGTTCCATCGCAAACAACGAGTGCATAGAATGGCCCGCTTCATGTGCTACGGTAAATACATCACCAAGTGTTTCATCATAGTTCAAAAGAATGAATGGATGGTTATTTAGTGAACTTGACGAATACGCACCGGTTTGTTTACCATCTTGTTCATAGACATCAACATACCCATCTTTAAGTGAATCATATGCTTTTTCTTTGAAGTCTTCATCCAAATGATCAATAGATTTGAAAAATAAATCTTTGGCTTCATCGTAAGAAAACTTCGAACTAGATTCTGCCAATGGCATAAAGCGATCAAAAGTACGATGCTCATCTAGCCCTAAATAATCTTTACGAATTTTGTAGTAGCGTTTCAATAAGTGCGTACTTTCCTTCGCAACATCGACAAGGTTATGATAAACCACAGGATCAATTTTGTTTTTGTGCAAAAAACTTTCTAAGGCTGAATCATAATTGCGACTCTTCATATGGGCAATATCGGCCTGTAAAACCGTATTATAAATCTCAGCGTACGTATGTTTATGGCCTTCATAATGAGAAAAAATTGTTTTAAAAACTGTTTCACGGTCATCTGGGTCTTCTAAATCCGCAAGATAAGAACGGAAATTCCCACTAGTTACCGAAATCGTTGAACCATCTTTTAAGATGACTTCTTTGCCCTCGTTATCCGCAACACTTAGTGAACCGTGAAGTGAAGAACCTTGTGAAGAGAGTTTGTTATAGTTCGTAAGTAAAGCTTCTTTATCTTTATCAAGAATATGTTCACTTTGATGGAACAGTTTCTCCATTGGGAAATGATATTCTTTCAAGGCTTCATCTTTTTCAATGAATGCCTTAACTTTGTCCCATCCTAAAGATAATATTTCTGGTTTTTCAAATGCGGTTGCCTGTGAGTAACGATTAATCATATCACCCATGGTTTGAACCCGTGCGGCATTCTCAACATCCTTACGATTTAAATCGCTTTTGAGAGAAGCGTATTGATAGAGTTTGTTCAACATAATCGCGACATCTTTTTGCACTAAATAATACTTACGAAATTGTTCAAATTCATGCAAGGTTCCTTGATACTCCGGCAGTGTTTTAAGCACGTCTTGCATGGTTTCAAAATCTTTTTTCCATTCGTTAATATCTTTGTATAAGTTTTCTAGATTCCATTTCATAAAAAAAGCCCTCCATGGCAAGTTATTAGGATAGAATAATTATAGCATAATCACGCAAAATTCGAAACATATCGCCCCATTTAAAAACACCACGAATAAGTAACCGTGGTGTTTTTATATTGATTAAGAGGTGATTTCGCCATCCTTGATTTCAATGCGACTGTTTAATGCTTTGCTCAATGCTTCATAAGACCATAACTCTTCAATGGTTTCACCGTCTTTTTCGTAGGAAAGAAGAATAGTGAATTCGCTACTATCGTGCGTTTCATTACTATGGTTTATGTAGAAGTTTGAATCAAGGTTGCTTGTTGCATGTTTGTAATCATAGAAGTAATAATAATATTCTTCGATATGAATGGTGGGCTTTTCGTCAATATCCTCCTCAAATAAAATTAACGAAATTTCGACATCGACATCATGAAGCTCACTTTGGAATATTGACTCGATATTTTGGACTGTTGTATCTAGATAAGGATAAATCCTTTCAGAGATTTGAAGGTTTATAGTAATCGTTTCGCCTGATTTATAGTGCCCATCAACTATGGCTTTATTAATTGCTTTTTCCCAATAACTTTCAGCCAAAGATTCATTAAATCCATCGGTGTTATCATGGAGGTTTTCATTTAAATTTTCTTTGTATGGACTGTTGTGATAAGCTTGTAATGACGTGCTTGGCCACGTAATTAACCCCCTTTGAATCTCAGATAAGGCAGGTTGGTAATGCGGAGAGAGCTGAGTGTATTCTTGCCTGTCAATCGCATAGCTTAAAGCTTTTTGAAAAGCGTTATATTCCAAAATGGGTTCGTTGCTCTCGTTATTATCAATTCTCCAATATATACGTGCGCGCTCAAGATGTGGGTGAATGCGCGTATCATCATCTTCCCAATAATCAAAGTAATAAGTCGTTGGGAATATTGCATGTAAATTTTCATTTTCAAATGCCTCTATCTTTAATCCACTGTCCTGATAACGTCGCACATCGATATTGGTATACGCGTGGCGATTTGGATCATGGAAAGATTCGTTTTCCACAAAACGAACTACAAGGTGTTCCACGTATGAAGTAATGCTGTAAGGGCCGCTATATGCGATGTACTCCGGTGAGTCCCCATAAGAATGGTCATTCGCTTCAGCCAATTCTAAAACACTATGATTGATTGGCGTAAGATAGCGTTGTGCGAAAAATGCCATGACATCATATTTAGACCGCGGCTCATCAAGTTCAATCCGTAAAGTGTGCGCATCTTTTGCTTCAATTCCTACCATATCCCATTCAGGCTTGATGAAACCCGATTGCTGCACTGCTCTTTGGTACTGATCATAATAAGGCTCTAAGTTTTTGATAGAAACGTCTGCATCGAAAAGAGATTCTGAAACATGATACCAATCTTGCTCTAAGGCTGTTTTAATAGATTGTTCGATAACGTATGCATCTAAAGTTTCGTGGTCTTCTTCAAACTCATAAGTCTCGGTGTTATAATGATAATTCCACGCTAAATCTTCGTAGATAGGAATTTCGATAATAGTCCCAGTTTCAGGTCCACCAAAAGCAGAAGTCCCATCAATTATAACAGGCTCATCGTTTGCTAACCCACTTTTGAAGATGGTTTCATCGTTATTTTCATTTAAGCCATAATAATAAAGTGTGTCTGCACTCCAGTGAATGCGCTCTAATGTTAAATCTTCACTTTCATCCCAAAGATTAAAACTTTCGATGCGTGCAAAAAAACCTAAATTCAGCAACTTTTCATCATCATCTGTCTGGCGCGAAGAAAATTCATAAGCCCATCCCAATATCGGAAGCGGTTCATCTACAGGTAAGTTGACACTTTCATGAATAATACTATGATCCTGGAAATAATTCATGATGGTGACGCGGTCATTAATATTGTTGTAAATATAGTGTTCAAGCTCACTAATGATGCTGTGCTTTAATTCATCATCAGCATAACGGAAATCATATGTACCTTCGGCTTTAGGGTAAACAGAAATTACACGCGAACGTGTTTTTTCATTCCCCTCATCATCACTAACTGTATAACTTAGCTCATACTCACCAGCAGACTCAGTATCTACTTCACCATCAACCTCAATATGTTCACGTAAATCCTCGCCATTAATACCGATAGCATAAACTCTATTCAGTGGTTCGAAAGGCTCATCCAAAGCATGCGCTTTATCATCAACTCCGTAAAACGTTATAGATTGCTCGCTTTGTTCACTGCGACAAGCACTAAGCGTAAAAGCTAATCCTACAAATAACATGATAATAATCATTTTTTTCATTCTTATTCCATCCCCTATTATTAAAATTATTTTTTATAATGCAATTATATCAATAAAATTATATTTTTTCAATTTTTTTTTTACAAGGGTACGAGCTATTACTTTATAAAATAAACAGGCTTATTTTTTATAAATCCGTTGAATGTGGACATTATAATATAATAAAATCTATTTATACCGCTTTATCAAAAGGTTAATCAAAACATCATATAAAAACAACAATTTGTGCAAGCATTTTCATTGTAAAAAAGACAAAAATACTATTTATATAATTTACAAATTATGCTACAATTGACTTGTATCACATCATTTTGACTGTTATACTGTAAAAGTACATGAAATCAAGAACAAAAGGGGGTCGACTCAGATGATACAAATGTATACTACACCCAGCTGTTCTTCGTGCCGAAAAGCTAAAAAATGGTTCGACGAACACCGTATTCAATATCGTGAAAAAAATATCTTTAATGTTAAACTAACGCGTGATGACATTATGGCCATGCTTAAAAATACCGAAGGTGGCTTCGAAGATATTATTTCAACACGCTCTAAGGTTTTTCAAGATCATGACTTGGATCTCTATGAAATGTCTTTGAGTGAACTTACCGATTTCATCATCAATAACCCAAGTGTCTTAAGACGTCCGATTATTATCGAAGATAACAAGATGCAAGTCGGCTACAATGAAGATGAGATTCGTACCTTTATTCCAAAGCGCCTCAGAGAAATCATTATGTGTACTACCTGCGACAAAGGGGAAGACTGTGACTATTTAAACGCTTTGGACACATATTTTAAAGAACTCAAACAAAAAGAAAACGAGGAAGCGTCTTAAACGTTTCCTTTTCTTTTATTCTATTTGAAAACGTTTTTAAATTGCTTGTATTCCTTGTAATAGTGGGAAATTTTGGCTATAATGACCTTGGATGAAAAATCAAAAATTATAGGAGGCATTACCATGTCAGTAAAAGTAGCAATTAATGGATTCGGTCGTATTGGTCGCCTTGCATTCCGTGCAATGCAAGATAACCCAGATTACGACATTGTCGCACTCAACGATTTGACAGATGCGGAAAGCTTGGCGTATCTTCTCAAATACGATACCGCACAAGGACGTTACAAAGAAGATAGCATCTCGCACACCGATGATGCAATCGTTGTAGACGGAAAAGAAATCAAAGTCTATTCCGAAAAAGACCCTGAAAACCTTCCTTGGAAATCACTAAATGTGGATGTAGTCTTAGAATGTACAGGATTCTTCGTATCAAAAGACGCAGCCAGCAAACACATCAAAGCTGGAGCTAAGAAAGTTATGATTTCTGCGCCAGCTAAAGGAGACGTTAAAACGATCGTTTATAACGTTAACCATGATACGCTTGACGGAAGCGAAGAAGTGGTATCAGGTGCTTCATGTACGACAAACTGTTTAGCGCCAGTCGTTAAAGTGCTTGACGATAACTTCGGTGTTAAAACAGGGTTCATGACAACAGCTCATGCCTACACGAACGACCAAAACACTTTAGA
>PWOH01000008.1 GCA_003557505.1 Mollicutes bacterium
TATCATGTATGATTTTTCCGTAATTAATAGTGTGGGAATCGACCGTAGTTAAATCTTTCCCTTTGAATATTGATTTGATGATTTCAAAGGCTTCTGGACCACTCATTCTAACGATGGAAATCGCGCTGTGTCCTAAAGCGGTTGAAATGGCGGCTATTGTGTCTTTTTTCATGAATATCACCCAAATTAATTATATCATAAACGGCTAATTTATAGTATAATATGTAACAGGTGATTACAATGACATATTCTAACAAAAAGAAAGGCGTAGTTTATTACGTCCGTATGTTTATTTCCGCAACCATCGCCATTATTTTGGTTGCTGTTTTATCTGAATTAACCGGCTGGCCTTCTGAGAATTTTATGGAGGCGATGCAAGCATTGATTGCGCTACCGTTTTTTATTGTAGTGTTTTTATTGATTTTTAACTTGGTCTCAAGAAAATCTTCAGGTCCGATCGATAAACGTGAGGCTGAACATCATTTTGTGATGCGCACGTCTAAAAAGGTAAGAGAAGAACTGAACTATACAAAGGAAGATTTTCAAAAGCTACAGGAAAGTGAAAAATTCCAAAAATTTTATCAGGATGTTTATACCATTTTTGCGGAGGGTGAAAACGAAACACTAACTCTCGAACAATTATCTAATCGTTTTGGTGAAGATGAATTTGGTTCTGATGCGGTTGAAGTTGTGATTAAAGAAACGCAGAAAATTATTGAAGAAACAAAAAAGAAAGAAAAATAACAGCAAGAAATCAATTGAACTAGCGAGGTATAACTATGGCACACAGAGCATTATATCGTACGTACCGACCTCGTGATTTTAACGAGGTTGCCGGTCAGGAACACATCACGAAAACATTTAAGAATGCGCTTGAGGGTTCAAAACTTTCTCATGCGTATCTTTTTAGTGGGCCCAGAGGAACCGGGAAAACAAGTATTGCGAAAATTATTGCTAAAGCGGTGAATTGTGAACAAGCCCCTGTAGCGAATCCGTGTAATGAGTGTGATATTTGTAAGGAAATCGACCGTAATGCTGTCAGTGATGTTGTAGAAATTGACGCAGCATCTAATAATGGTGTCGATGAAATACGAGAAATTCGTGATAAGGTCAAATATTTACCTGGTGTAGGAAAATACAAGGTATATATCATTGATGAGGTCCATATGTTATCAACCGGTGCGTTTAATGCACTGCTTAAAACACTAGAAGAGCCGCCAAAGCACGCGATTTTTATCTTGGCGACCACAGAACCCCATAAAATTCCTGCAACAATTCATTCTCGTTGTCAGCGTTTTGATTTCCGTGGAATTCAAAAGAAAGATATGATTGCAAAGCTCAATGAGATTGTTGAAAAAGAAAACATTTCGATTGATGATGAAGCTATTACCTTGATCAGTGAAGCGGCTGAAGGGGGAATGCGTGATGCCATCAGTTTGCTTGATCAAGTGCTCTCATATAGTGATGGAACCATTAATGTTGATGATATACATGCCATCAGAGGATCGGTTTCACAAACATTAATGCTGGATATCGCAAAAGCATTGCTCGAAGAAGATGTAGTTAAAGTTTTGAATATCATTGATAGGTTGTTAAATGAAGGTAAAGATACCAATAATGTGATTAATGATTTAATAGGGTTTTACCGGGACGTCCTTTTATACAAAAACACCACTGACATTGAAACTAAAAGTATTTTTGAAAAGCAACAGTTCCAATCAATTGCTAAGGAATTAAGTAATCCAATGTTATTTCATTACATGGATATCCTTAGTGAAACCAAACAGCAAATGCGTTTTGCCTCAAAAGGCAAATTGTATATTGAGCTTGCATGTATAAAAATGGTGGATGAAACCCTGAAGCAAGAAACAAAAGCTGTTGAAATGAATCAAACTTTAGAAGCGAGTATTGAAAAACTTGAAGCGAAACTTGAAGCGTTAGAACAAGATATTCTGACTCTCTCAAGTGGTGATGGTTCTAATGTTGGCAATGAGCCGCGCAGTAGAAAAACTGAAGCGGATGATGTCTTTGATGATTTTGAAAATCAATCTGATTCAGAGTCAAGCGAATCCAAGCACTCCTCCGAAACATCAAGTGATGAAACTGAGGATGAGCCTAAAGCTAAGTCTGAATCCGATAACGATGAGACGCCCCCTGAAGATGATTCCGTTAAACCTAAAAAACCTGCGGATGATACACTCGAACATTATCAGTATTTATACAATAAGTTTTCTAAGAAGAAATATAAAACGTTTGATATCAAATATGTTGAAGATGTCTTGAATACTGCAGACAGACAAATTAAGATTGATATGATTAAAAAATGGTATGATATTGAACGATTTGTGAATGATGATGATATGAAGTACGCGAAAATGATTACCGATGGTAAACTAGCGGCAACCAATGGAACAATGATTATTGTGACCTTTGATACTCCGGCGATTTGTAATCGTTTGATGAAACCACAAATTAAAGGTAAAATAATTAGTATATTAGAAGATTATTTTAATCGACCAATGATGTTTTTGGCGTTGCCAGAAGCCTTATGGAATAAAATATCAAAGGAATTTATTGATAAATTTAGAAAAGATGATTCTAACGATCCGATTACGCTCACCCCGATTAACCACCCTCGTTTGATTGAGATTCCTGATACCGAGGAAAGTTATGAAGACGTGACGAATGAATCGGTCAAGGAAGCCAAAGATCTTTTTGGTGATATTGTCAAAGTTAAGAAAGGAGAATAATGTATGAATCCAGGAATGGTAAAAAAATTACAACAAATGCAAAAAGAAATGCAAGAGGCACAAAAACAATTGGAGGCATCTATCTTTTATGGTCAGGCTGGCGGTAAAACGATTGAGGTTGAATTCAATGGTGCCAAAGAAATGAAGAACATTAAAATTGATCAGGAAGCTTTTGATTTACCAGAAGATATCGACATGCTTGAAGATACAATTACGGCCGCTGTAAACGACTGCATGAAAAAAATTGATGAAGAAACCCAAGAAACAATGGGGAAATTCACTCAAGTCATGCCGGGGATGTTCTAGAAGTACCGTGGAATATCCTGAAGCCATTGAACAACTCATCGAGCAATTCATGCGTTACCCGGGTGTAGGGCGAAAGACAGCGGAACGCTATGCGTTATACACCATCAATCAGTTTAGTGAGACTGACTACGCGGATTTTATTGAGACACTGCGTCGTATTGATGAAGAAATTAAACCTTGTGAGCAGTGTGGAAACCTTACTGATGAAACCTTATGCAGTATCTGTAAGGATAAAAACCGCGATGCCTCAACTATTTTAGTTGTGGAAGAAAGTAAAGATGTTTTAGTCATAGAAAGAACGAAAACCTATCAAGGACTTTACCATGTTCTTGATGGTGTGATATCACCATCAAATGGTGTGGGACCTGAGGATTTGCGGATTAAAGCTTTATTGGAACGTCTCAAAGATGATCGCCATAAAGAAGTCATATTGGCAACTAATCTTTCTGATGAAGGTGAAACAACGGCACTATATTTACAAAGGCTACTCAAAAATACCGATTTGTTGGTTACGCGCATTGCGCATGGAATGCCAGCAGGGGGTAATATATCATATGCCGATGAAGTGACTTTAAATAAAGCGCTATCGGGTAGAAGTAAATTTTGATGTGAATCTAAATTCACTGAATAAGGGGGTTAAAAAATGTTTACAAATTTCACTATGTTTATGAATCATTTATTTACCCAATTATTAGCCTTGGATTTCTTAAGAAATCTAGCAGAAACCGCAGAAGATTTCTTAAAAGGTATCTTTGATGCCGAACGCTTTATCCAGTGGCTTAGTAATTATGCACTTGATTTACCCTATTTCGCACAACTGGGTGGTTTGATCCTTGGCGGAATTGTCGTTGTGATGGGCCTTTTTGCGTTACTAAAAGCCCTAACAAAAATAATCATTGTATTAGGAATCTTGATTATTATCGCTGTGTTGTTCCAACAAGGCGTATTCGGTTCTAGTTAATCGAATGAACACAATGTATTTCACTATTTGATTTCGAACTTAACAGATTCTTTACAGTGACTTATGCCTTAAAATGATATACTGTGGTTGTAAGTTCGAAAAACACAATGAACAACTAACAAATTTTAGTTAGAAACAATTAAAAACTAAAGTGAAAGTGGGTTTCGTATGAACAAAAGAAGTATTGTGTCAAAAAACATTATTCATCACATAGCGCTAAATATTAATAAGTCAAACAAAACTAGTAGCTGTTTGATTTACTTAAGTGAATGTAAAAACAATCATTTTTTTGATGGCTTATATCACTAATTCATAAGGTCGGTAGGGGTTTCGTATACTGGCCTTATTTTCATGTGAAAATTGAAAACATATGAAAATTTGTATTTCACTAAAAAGTGGTGGAAAACGCTTTTATATTCGTGTATACTGTAGTGATGTGAAAATTAATTAAAGTTTTTGATTAATAAATTTTTATATTTAAAATTAATTTTAGATTTAGGAGAGAATATATTATGGAGATTAAACTGCAAAATTTAACAAAAGTTTTCCAGTCGAAAAAAGAGGAAGAAACTATCGCTGTTGATAATCTAGACATCACCATTCCTTCTGGTAAACTTTTTGGTCTGCTCGGACCATCAGGGTGTGGAAAATCAACTACCCTTTATATGATTTCTGGGTTATTACGTCCAACCCAAGGAAAAATCTTATTTGGGAATGAAGATGTTACACCTGTCCCACCAGAGGAACGTGGAATTGGTCTAGTTTTCCAAAACTACGCACTTTATCCTCATATGACTGTACGTCAAAACATTATGTTCCCGCTTGAAAATGTCAAAATGGACAAGCAAGAAGCACTTGAAAAAGCGCAAGAAATTGCGGACTTAGTTGGGATCGGTCATTTAATGAACCGTAAACCGAAACAACTTTCAGGTGGACAACAACAACGTGTTGCAATCGCGCGTGCTTTAGTGAAGTCGCCACGAGTTTTATTACTTGATGAGCCGCTTTCTAACTTGGATGCTCGTTTAAGACTGCAAACACGTGAAGAAATTAAGAGGATTCAAAGAGAAACGAAAATTACGACGATTTTCGTTACGCATGACCAAGAAGAAGCAATGAGTATTTCTGATGAGATTGTTGTACTTCGTGAAGGGGTTACTCAGCAAGTAGGACGTCCTCAAGAAGTTTATAACAAACCAGCCAACCAATTTGTTGCTAAGTTCTTGGGAACGCCACCAATTAACATTTTTGATGGGCGTATCGAAGGTGGAAAACTCTTTATCGGTGATTCTCAAATTGCTTCATATAAAGGTAAAGATCAAGAAGTTTCAATCGGTATTCGTCCTGAAGGGTTTAAAATTGTTGAACGTTCAAGTTTCCAAGTTGAAGTAGATCTTGTTGAAACAATCGGACGTGACACGACGTTAATCATTAAACACCCTGAAGATGAATCCAGTACATTTAGAGCGATTGTGGATGCGGACTATGGAGTGGAACCAGGCGACACTGTCAAGTTCAACGTAAAACCACATAAATTGCACGTATTTAATAAAGAAACAGGAGAAATTATTTAGATGTTAGAAGATCAAAGTAATGTCAAAGCCTGGTTTTATCTTGCTCCTGCTTTAATTCTACTTGGTATTTTCATCTTCTTCCCAATCGTAAACGCGATTTTCCTTGTTTTTGTTAGTGATTATAACTATCAAACAGGAACGTTCGATGGATTTACATTGACAGAAAACTTTCGATATGTACTAACTAACAGACACTTTACACGCGCGATGCTTAATACGATGATGATTACCTTTGTTTCGGTACCGTTATCAGTTATTATTGCATTGTTGATTTCTGTATGGTTAAATCAAATCAAAAAATTACAATCATTTTTCCAAACCATTTTCTTCTTACCATACGTAACCAACGCAATCGCAATTGGGATGGCATTCTCATTTATGTTCCATGCCCGTTATGGTTTGATTAACTGGTTTATCGGGATTTTTGGAATCAGCCCAGTTAACTGGGTCAATTCAGATGCTTCTTGGGGCACTGCAATGTTTGCGCTCCTCGTTTACATTACGTGGTTAGGATTGGCCTTTAAGATTATGGTTTTCCTCAGTGGTCTTCAAGGTATTGATAAACAATA
>PWOH01000098.1 GCA_003557505.1 Mollicutes bacterium
ACATTGCTCACGATCAAGGAGAAGTTTCAGGTCGTTTTTCTTTAGCGTTATTTGTTAACTCTCAAAAAGTTGCAGGGTTTAAAATCGTCCGTAACCCAGTACTTGATAATGGGAAAATCGATGTAGTGCTTTATCATTACACTCCTTTCCTCAACAATCTTTTATTTTTGTTTTCCTTTGTATTTGGTTTTCAGCACCTGCCACGCGTTACAAGATTTAGCACGAAACGGGCAAAGATAACCATGCAAAACAAACAAAGACAATGGAATCAAGATGGTGAGGCTGCAGGGAAGGGAACATTAGAACTAGAGGTCCTTAAACAGCGACTTCCCATATTAATTCATCCCAAAAAACAGAAACTATTTAAAAATCAAAGGATAAACCATGAATAATACATTTAATGAAGTAATTGTTGTAGAAGGGAATCATGATAAAGCTAAAATATTATCGGTGTTCCCAGGGGCAGATATTGAGATTACCAATGGCAAAGAGATTTCAGAGACAACACTTGAAGCACTAAAAACATTGAACCAACAACGGGGATTAATACTCATGTTAGACCCTGATGTACCAGGTGAAGCCATTCGAAAACATATTAATGATTATGTTGGAGAGACAAAACACGTGTTTTTACCGAAACATCTATGTGTGGATACAGTCAAACAAAAAGTCGGGATAGAACACGCTTCGAAAGAAACGATTATCTCAGCGTTGAAACACCACGTGCATGAAAGTGATAACAATATATTCATCCCAAGGAAAGCCTTGCTTTCCCGCGGATTAATCGGGATGCCTAATTCCGCACAAAAACGCCAACAAGTGATTGATGCTTATAACTTGGGATTATGTAACGGCAAGACGTTTCATAAGAAAATAAATAGGTTCAATATAACGCTAAATATGATAGATGCGGTGATAAAATGACACACAATACTAATCAATCCACCCAGGCACTACTAAAAAAACATAATCTCCACATTAAAAAGAAATTCGGTCAGAATTTCTTGGTCGATGACAACACGATTCAAAAAATCATTCGTACCGCCGATGTCAATGATCAAACCACAGTGATTGAAGTTGGTCCTGGTTTAGGGGCTATTTCCAAATCCTTACAGCAAAATGCAAAAGGGTTGATCGCCTATGAGATCGATGACGATTTAATTCCGGTCCTTAACGATATGTTTTCAGCAGTCGATAACTTTAAACTTTATCATAAAGACTTTTTAAAAACCACCATCGATGAAGATATCGATAATGTGTCCTTTTCCAGCGATAAGCTTACCATGGTTGCGAATTTACCTTATTACATCACGACCCCAATTTTAATGAAGTGTTTAGAAAGCAGTAAGCGTATTAACCGCTTGGTGTTAATGACACAATACGAAGTCGCCAGAAGACTGACAGCCAGTAAAAACACCAAGGACTATAATGCGTTAAGTGTGATGATTCACTATCTCACCAACGCAACCTTCGAATTCAAGGTTTCCAGAAATGTCTTTATTCCTGCGCCTAACGTCGATAGTGCCGTCATTAGTCTGACTCGTAAAGAATCATTGCCTGATATTGATGAAGCATTCTTCTTTGATTTCATCAAACAAGCCTTTAAACAAAAACGTAAGACCTTGGTCAATAACTTACATGCGGCTTACGGATTACCAAAAGCGGATATCATCAAAACATTAGAAACAGAAAGCTTTAACCCTTCAATACGCGCTGAAGGGATCTCACCCCAAGAGTTTGTCAATTTAAGTGAAATCTTTAAAAATATATTATAGTTTCACGTGAAACATAGGAGGGTCTCATGAAGGAAAAAGCGTATGCAAAGATTAATCTCCACTTAGATGTCGTTGCAAAAAGAATGGATGATTTTCACGATCTTGAGATGGTTATGGCCCCTGTTGCCTTACACGATGAGCTGACTTTTAAAAAACTAAAAGAAGATCGCATCAAGTTAATTACGTCAAAACATATTACGGATAATCCAGAAGATAACTTAGTATACAAGGTTGCTAGTTATGTTAAGGATTCCTATAGTATTCGTGAGGGCGTGGAGATTTATATTGAGAAAAACATTCCGATTGCAGGAGGGTTAGCCGGTGGAAGTGCTGATGCTGCCGCCACACTAAGAGCGCTCAATAAATTGTTTAAATTAAAGCTTTCTTTGGATCAACTCGCTGAAATCGGTGAGATATTTGGAGCGGACATTCCTTATTGTGTTTATAATCAACTTTGTATCGCGCGTGGAAAAGGCGAACAGCTTTATTTTCTTAAACAAAAATTAAATATTCCCATTTTGTTGATTACGCCCAATATAGAAGTGAGTACCGGTAAAGTTTTTTCTCATGTTGACATGAACCAAATGAAGCCTATTAAAATAACAACCATGAGTAACGCTATTTATAACAAAAACTATGAGTTGATTGCGAAATCATTATATAATGCCTTAGAGCCAATTACTTTTTCACTGTTTCCTGAAATTGAGCACCTTAAAGATAAAGTCAAAAAACAAGATGTTGATGGTGTATTAATGAGTGGTAGCGGTCCTTCATTGCTTGTTATGGATAAAGAGAAAGAAAAACTGACGCTTCTTGAGAAACAGTTTGGGAATGATCATTATGTTAAACTTACTAAAATCAAGTAATCAAGCCACTATACTTTATTAAAAGTATTTGAAAACGTTTTATTTGTATGGTATAATTCGTGGTATAATGAATTGAGACATAAATAATGCGGGGTGGAATGATGGAAATTACAGATGTTCGTGTCAAAAAACTCAATAGTGATAACCGCTTAAAAGCCATTGCGGCCATAACTATTGATGATTGTTTCGTAGTCCATGAATTACGGATTATCGATGGTAAAGAAGGCTTGTTTGTAGCGATGCCCTCACGTAAAATGCCGAATGGCGAGTTTAAAGACGTAGCGCATCCTATCAACCAGGAAACTCGTAACCGCATCGAATCTGTTGTTATTGACGCGTATAACAATCTTGAAGACGAAGAAGAAGTTTCTACAGAAACTGAAGATGATTCATAAAAATTAAAGTGCAACTTCTCAAAGTTGCATTTTATTTTTGTATAAATTTGAGTATAATATAATGTGTTGTTAAGTATATTCTATTTGGAGGTTCCCCCTATGGCAGTCATTGATGGTCAAAAAGTTAAATTATTTTCACTCAGCGCCAATAAAAAACTCGCACAAGAAATTAGTGAGTATACCAAAATTCCCCTAAGTAATTGTGAAGTGAAACGTTTTGCGGATGGTGAAATCGGCTTAAATATTGAAGAAACAGTGCGAGGGCATCATGTGTTTATTATCCAACCCACTCATTCACCTGTGAATGAAAATATTATGGAGTTACTGATTATGATTGATGCCGTAAAACGTGCATCAGCGAAAAGTGTCAATGTGGTAATGCCATATTACGGGTATTCACGTCAGGACCGTAAAAGCGCCTCACGTCAACCGATTTCCGCGAAATTAATTGCAAACTTATTAGAAAAAGCTGGTGCGGACCGGGTCATTTCGATGGATTTACATGCCGGTCAGATTCAAGGGTTTTTCGATATTCCCATTGATAATTTTGTGGCGATGCCGATTATTGTGGATTATTTCAGAGATAAATTCAATAACGAAGAAGATTTAGTCATTGTATCACCGGATCACGGTGGTGCTGTAAGAGCAAGAAGAATGGGAAATGCGATGCACGCGCCGATTGCGATTATTGACAAAAGCCGTCCCAAAGACAATGAAGTTGAAATGATGGGGATTGTTGGAGATGTAAGGGGAAAAGTTGCGATTATCATTGATGATCTTATTGATACGGCCGGAACCATTGCTAGTGCTTCTCATGCATTGAAAGCTGCGGGTGCTAAAGAAGTTTATGCCGCTTGTACCCATCCGGTATTTTCTCACCCCGCCATTCAAAGAATTAATGACTCAGCGATTAAAGAGATTATTTGTACCAATACGATTGAATTATCTTCTGATAAACAGTCACCTAAAGTCATCCAATTAAGTATTGCATCATTGATTGGACAAGGCATCATGAATATCGTTGAAGACAAACCGCTTTCAAGTCTCTTCGAGACAACCGATCAAAAAAACGAAAAACAATCATAAAATTATTTGGTCTTCCAAACGGAAGACCTTTTTTATAGTGTTTTAAAGCTATTTTCATAAATTATAAAAAACGCTTTCTTAATTGTAAAACAAACGCTTTCTACGTCGTTTTATTGTGACAATGAGTTGCAAAGTGTTCATTAAATTGGTAATATAGTCCACAAAACCATATTTGAATGGTTCACTTTTCTCCGGCATGAAGTGTTTTTAGCACCCAAAAAAAGGAGAGAGATATATTGAAAGCAATTAGACGAACGTTATTGGTTACATTGTTGTTTGTAACAGGGTTAACATTGATGTTGTCACTTGGGAATTATGAAACGTCTGCTGCACCGGCCCGTGGGGCTAGTGATGCCAACTATTTAGTTGGTCTAGAGCCAAATGCCAGTGGCAATGTTGTGCAAAACGCGGGTGGAGAGGTCCGTGTGGAGTTTGATCTTGTCAATGTGGTATCTGCGAACTTGAGTCCTCAAGCCGCAGAGGCATTGCAAAACAATCCGAATGTACGATTTGTGGAAGAAAACGCTGAAGTTACTGCGTTGGAACAAACCACACCTTGGGGGATTGATCGTGTTTTCGGTGAGGAATCATATGCATTCGAGAGTTGGGGCATTTCTACTGGAGAGGGTGTAGATGTTGCAGTTCTTGATACCGGCATTGATGAGAATCATCCGGATTTAAATGTTGTCGGCGGTGTTACAACGGTTGACGATTCACATTGGGGAAGTGATGGTAGTGCACATGGGACGCATGTTGCAGGAACTATCGGTGCATTAGATAATGGCTCTGGTGTTGTTGGAGTCGCACCTGATGTAAACTTATATGCAGTCAAAGTATTAGGCGATGATGGTGGTGGAACACTAGAATCGGTTATCCTAGGGATTGAATGGGCCGTTGCTCAAGACATTCCCATCATTAATATGTCTTTAGGTAGTTCTGCATCATCTGAAGCATTAGAAGAAGCTTCGGATGCTGCGAACGATGCGGGAAGTCTATTAGTCGCTGCTGCAGGGAATGAAGGTCATCCCGCCCGTCGTGGAGATACGGTTGGATATCCCGCCAATTATGAATCAGTACTTGCCGTTGCGTCATCAACGGAAACTGATGGCATTTCAGGGTTTTCTTCTCACGGTCCAAGTGTGGAGATTACCGCTCCGGGTTCAAACATCCTCAGTACTGTTCCAGGTGGAGGTTACGGTGAAATGAGTGGAACCTCCATGGCTTCACCACACGTTGCTGGTGTTGCGGCCTTATTACTTAGTGCTGATCCTACACTCAGCAATGATGAGATGCGTGATATTTTGACATCGACTGCTGTTGATTTAGGACATGGCAGTGAAGATCAAGGTGAAGGATTAGTTAAAGTGAACTATGCTTTAGCCGCAGTAGACGGTGATTCTGGAGATGAAGAAGAAACTGTTTATGAGGTTAGCTTATCTGCAGGTGATGGTGGTTCTATTGATCCAAGCGGAACCATCTCTGTTACAGAAGGAGATTCACTAACCTTTAATGTTAGTGCAGATGATGGTTATGAGATTGCCGATGTTGTTGTCGATGGCGACTCTGTTGGCGCAGTATCATCTTATACCATTGATTCGCTCAGTGCTGATACGGTCGTTGAAGCATCGTTTGAAGCAGTAGAAGAAGACGATGACGAAGATGATGGTGAAGACGAAGATGCTGAGTTATCATTAGATGCTTCACTGTCTACAGAAGATGATGTGTATAGCACGAATAGCTGGGTTTATATCACCTTTACACTTGTTGATCAAGATGGTGATGCTGTCAGTGATGCTTCAGTCGAACTAGAAGTTGTTGACCCTGATGGTAATGTTGTGGAAACTTACAGTGAAACAACCAATGCTTCAGGTCAAACAGAAGTACGCTATCGTTTGCGTCGTCAAAGCACAGCAGGTGTATACAGTGTAACTGCCGATGCGCGCTTAGATGACGAATCAGCGCAAGCAAGCACAAGCTTTGAACTAGAATAATTAATATATTAAT
>PWOH01000051.1 GCA_003557505.1 Mollicutes bacterium
GCGTAAAAAGCAGTTTTTATTTTCATGAAATCAAATTAAAAAGGTATGATATAATAACAACGAAAACGTTTTAGGAGGCAGTTATGAAAACTTTAAATTTGTGGTTTATGTTAGGGTTAACTTTATTATTATTTGGATGTACTGAAACACCACAGGATCATGGAGATGCACGTCCTGATCCTGATGATTATCCTGATAGTGAGTTTGTGGAATCTCTACTTGAAGAGATGACTTTGAAAGAAAAAGTAGGACAGATGTTGCAAGCAGAAGATAAATACATTACCCCTGCAGAAGTGCAACAGTATAATATTGGAAGTATTTTAAGTGGTGGTGGATCACACCCACAAAATTACGATGATGATGTTGATGTGTGGTATGAGATGGTTAAAACTTACCAAGAAGCCGCGACGGCATCCAGTAGTGGTATTCCCTTAATTTATGGGATTGATGCGGTGCATGGTCATAATAATGTTTATGGGGCCACAATTTTTCCTCACAATATTAATTTAGGTATGGCCAATGATCCAGATTTAATGCGTCAAATTGGTGAGGCAACCGCCAGTGAAATGAAAACAACAGGCATCCATTGGAATTTTGCGCCAGCAGTAAGTGTGGTTGAAGATATTCGTTGGGGTAGAACCTATGAAGGCTTCAGTGAAGATGTTTCTATTCACCGTAATCTTATCGCAAGTTATATTGAAGGCTTACAAAGCCACAATGTGATTGCAACAGCCAAACACTTTGTGGCTGATGGTGGCACAGAAGGTGGTCAAGACCAAGGCAATGCCGTATTAAGTGAAGCACAAGTAAGAGAGATCCACTTACCGCCTTTTATTGATGCGGTTGATGCTGGGGTTAGTACGATCATGATTTCCTATAGTGCCATTAATGGTGAGCGTATGCATGGCTCACATTATTGGATCACTGAAGTGTTAAAAGATGAACTGGGCTTTGAAGGCATAGTTTTAAGTGATTGGAATGCGACGTTCCAGTTAGATGGGGATTTTGCCGAACAAAAAATTACCGCAATCAATGCGGGAATTGATATGTTGATGTTGCCGCAAGACTGGAAAGAAGCGCATGGAATTATTGTGGATGCGGTAGAAAATGGTCATATCACTCAAGAAAGAATAGATGATGCCGTGCGCCGTATTCTAACCGTAAAATATGAAAACGGCTTATTTGAAGACCCCTATCATCGCTTAGATCCTGATGATTATTTTGCCAGTGAAGATCATAAAGCCATTGCCCGCGAAGCGGCAGCTAAGTCATTTGTCTTATTGGAAAATGCTGATGTGTTACCGCTAAGTGGTGAAGAAAATATTTACTTAACAGGCCCCGCCCATAACAACATCGGTTATCTCAGTGGTGGGTGGACCATTGAATGGCAAGGAACAAACATGCCATACTTTGGGACTGGACGCTCAATACTAGACGCAATGGAGGCCCGTGTTGCCAGTGAAACGGGTAATATCGTAAATTCAATGGATGATGCAGATACCGTGATTGTCGTATTCAGTGAAACCCCTTATACCGAATGGTATGGAGATACTGATAATCCTTCGCTCTTTGGAGGGCTTGCCCATCCTGATAATCAAGCCGCTTACACGCGCGCTCAAGAAGCCAAAGCGGCTGGGAAAACTGTCATTGGTGTGATTGCCAGTGGTCGACCGTTATTGTTAGAAGACACTCAAGATACCTTTGATGCGCTGATTGCGATATTCTTACCGGGTAGTGAAGGCGGAAATGCACTGAGCGATGTTTTATATGGCGACAAAGATTTCTCTGGAGAGTTATCGTTTGCCTGGCCTAAAAACAGTGCGTATTTTAATGATAAAAGTGAAGTGAATATTTTATATCCATTTGGGTATGGCCTACGTTACGAGGATGAATAAACAAAAGGTGTTTGAGAAACTCTCAAACACCTTTTTACTTATGGATTTTTAACGGGTGTACCAAATTCAATGGACTCAATGGTTAGTTTATCGAGGCTTTCCATATCTTCAGTTTCAATGATAAAATCAACGTCTTTGTTGGATTTGATGTGTTCGCGTTTGGCTGAACGCGGAAGCGGTAAAATACCTTTTTCAAGAATATAGCGCACACAAAGTCTTGAGACACTGACATTGTATTTTTGTGCCATTGTCTTTAGGGTTTCATCTTCAAAGACTTTTCCTCTGCCTAGTGGTGAATAGGCTTCAACTAAAATATCTTCTTTATTACAATAATCAATGGTGGCTTGTTGGGTGTGGCCGATATGATATTTGATTTGATTGACCATCGGTGTGGTTTTACAGTGCTTCTTTATATTTTCTAAGTGTTTAGGTTCAAAATTTGAAACCCCAATCGCACGGACTTTTCCAACTTCAAGGAGATGTTCCATGGCTTTAAAAGCTTCGACGTTGCCGGCATCGTGATTGGAGAATTTTTGATCCCAAGGCCAAGGGGCATGAATTAAATAGAGATCAACATAATCAGTGTCGAGTCGGTTTAATGAAGTTTCTAAGGCTTCAATGGTACCCTTGTACGTTTTAATTTTAGAATCAAGTTTTGTTGTGATGAAAAAGGCTTCCCTTGGTAAATGCGAATCTTTAATGGCTTTGCCAACTTCTTCTTCATTGCCATAGTTTTGAGCAGTATCGATGTGTCTGTAGCCAATATCAATGGCATTTTTTATGGCATCATAGGCTTCTTGGCCTTTAAGCGGCGCGGTTCCAAAGCCAATTTTTGGGATGGTAACACCGTTTCTTAACGTGAAACATTCTTTTAATACTGACATTTTATCCCTCCTATTTGTAGTTAATTTTAGCGTAGCACATACACTGTGCTTTCACAAGTTTTACTCATTAAAAAAGCCAGACATCAGGTCTGGCTTTCTAATTATAGCGCTTCGATTTGATCTAAAATAGTTTCTAGGGGCTGATTTCCAACGAGTTCATGTTTGTCGTTAATGACAATTTTTGGAACGCCACTAACGTCATATTTTTGTGATATTGCTTGGAAGGTTTGTGCTTCGATCATTTCGCCTTCGATGTTGTCATTAAGCATTGAGAGGCGGTGAGCATTTTGTACAGCCCCCGGGCAATGTGGACAGCTTAAGGTAATAAAGACTTTGATGTTGACTTTATTTTTGATCGCAGCGATGCGTTTTTTGGTCGCTTCATCAATTTCAATCGGTGTGCCTGCCATTTCTAGGAGGGCACTGATGAATGAATTGATTTCATGACCGGCAGGGATTCCGTTGAACTTAACCCCTTTATAGGTTTCGTTGTCATCGAGTAAGACAAAGCTTGGGGCCATTGTGATTCCGTATTTTTCTGCGTCTTCTTTGTCAGTATTACGGTCTTTTTCAATGAGTGTGACCTTATCATTGATGCCTTCAATGGCACTGAGTAGTTCTTTAGTTTCGCTGCATGTTTGGCAGTTCCCCTCATTTTCACTGAAGTAGAGGATTTTGATTGGATTTTGCATGGTACTTAAAATTTGACGAATTTGTTCTTTGACGTCATCTGGTAGTAGTTTAGACATTATTATTCTCCTTTAAAATATAGTCGTTGTTTAAATATTGATTAATAGACAGTGCGGCTTTCGCCCCTTCAGCGGTCGATATAATGATTTGTTTATGTGGTTGTGCCGTCACATCACCTGCGGCGTATAATCCTTTAAGTGATGTTTGTTGGTTGGGATTAACGATAACTTCGCCAGCATCGTTGGTTTCAACGAGTGAGGCAATCAGTTCGCTGTTAGGAATGTTTCCAATTTCAATGAATAAGCCATCCGTTTCTACAATGAAGTCTTTATCATTGACTTTATCATAGGCTTTGACGCCGCGCATGACATTATGCCCAAAGACTTCTTTAAGTTGACTCTCAAGATGAATGGTCACATTATCTAAAGCATGAATCTTATCTAAGAGTACTTGATCTGCGCGCCACTGTGAGCGGTGCACGACTGTGATTTTCGATGCCCACTGGGCAAGGTCTAAAATTGCTTCTGCGGCGCTATTGCCACCGCCGGCAACGACGACGTGTTTGTCTTTGAAGAAAGGGGCATCACAAGTAGTACAGTATGAGACACCTTTATTGGAAAATTCTTTTTCACCGGGAATGCCTAATTTACGTGGCACACCGCCGGTTGCGATTAAAACAGTTTTTGCCCTAAGTGTGTTGCCATCGCTGAGTGTGAGGGTAAAATCTTGATTGTTTTTTTGGAGAGATTTAACGGTTTTGTCTTGATGGATAGGCACCTCTAAGTGTTTGAGATGATCGTGAAATTTATGGGACAGTGCTTCGCCTTCAATCATGGTGTAACCAAGATAATTATCAACATCGGTGGTATTAAGTAACTGCCCCCCAATATCTTTGGCAATGATGCCAACATCAAGGCCTTTACGTTTGGCGTATAATGCACCATTAAGCCCACCTGGCCCACCACCTACAACGATTAAATCCCAAAGTTTATCTTCAGTGAATGCCGTTGGTTTAGGGGACGATGAGATATTTAAGTTCAACATATATGTTTGCTCCTTGTGGTTTAAAAAATGGTTTGTGCTTCATAATAATATGTGTACAAACAACATAACCGTTAACATAATAACGCTAAGGGTGGAATTATTCAAGTGATTTGCTTGAGGGAACACTATTCATATTTTTCTTTCAATGTGCTGAGTGCTACTTGCATGCGAGGAGGGATTTGGTAGACTGGGTTAAGAGATAAATAGTCTTGATAGGCCGAGGTTAATACTTGTTTTAATGGCGTAATAATCTTTTTTTGTTGATGTATTTTAGTCACATCTAAGACATAATCATAAGGTAAAAAAGGGAAGAAATGATGGCTTTTTAAATGTTCACCTTCAGGGTCGACAAACTTAATATTGGCGTCTTTTCCAACCGCGTCCGCGCAAGCCTTCGTAAAAGCTTCAAAAGTTACCCCTTTTTCATCGCCAACATTATAAATGCCAGGCTTAATATCACCTAAGAGAATCGCTTGTATTTGCTGAGCCAGGTCTTTGACATAGACAAACTGTATGGTGTTGTTTGTATTGGGAATAAACACGGTAAGATTGTTTTCTATCAAATGGAACAATAATCTTTCTCTTGAAAGATAGTTGTTCTCCCCGTAGACAAATGGGGGGCGCAATATGCTTAACACATTGGCATCCAATGTGTCTTGTAAATATTTTTCAGCGGCAATTTTATCTTCTGCATAAGCTCCATAAGGAGACTTCCCCCCCAATGGTCCCGATTCATTAAACGGTAAAGAGGCGTGATTAATATTATATACTGCACCGGAACTAATGAATACATAAGATTTGAGCGTGTTTAGATTCAATGCTATACAAAGTGTTTGTACATGGAATTTATTAAATGCTGATAAATCAATAACATGCTGAAAATTGATATTACGAAGTTGCCTTTTTAATAATGCACCATCATTACGGTCAGCAACTAACTCATGGATTTCAGGGTCATTTAAAGGGTTGTTGCCACGATTCAGTACATAAAGTTCATAGTCTTTTTTTAAAGTTTCTACAACGTGTTTTCCAATAAAATAAGAACCACCCATAACGAGTAATTTTTCCATATTCAATCATCCTTTATGATATTTTGTTCATTATAGCACACATAAAAGTATCGAGTATTTGATACGTTGGATAAAAGTCGTAATCAACGTATACAAATATTTAAAAAACCTATAAATTTACTACCTTATTTATTTAAGTGACTATATAATGAAGGTAGATATGATAACACTAAGGAGGTGTGGTATGTTAGTTACAGATAAAGTTTACGTAGTTACTGGAGCAGGCAGTGGCATAGGTCGTGCGCTGGTGTTGGAACTTTTAGAACAACGGGCACGTGTTGCAGCGGTGGATATGAACAAAAAAGCTTTGGATGAAACCTATGGACTTGCAGGACGATTTAAGGAACGACTCGGACTTTTCGAGGTGGACATCAGTGATAAAGCAGCCGTTGAGGATTTGCCAGAGAAAATAATCAAACGCTTCAATCATGTCGATGCGCTCATAAACAACGCAGGCATAATTCAACCGTTTATGAAATTAGAA
>PWOH01000107.1 GCA_003557505.1 Mollicutes bacterium
GGCAAATGGCAAAACTATTTATATGGGGAACGGGTTTATATTATTCTTTCACTCGTTGCTAAATCAGTATTGGCATGGCTTGTTTTCTTTGGCGCTTTGCAGCCGTAAGCCATTATGCTATAATTGATGTTGGCGATGGTGTTCGCCATTAACTGCTTTAAGCTGATGACACCTGTGCATTTTTTTGAGTGCACAGGTTTTTCTTTTGGAGGTTTACTATGTTACTAAGTATGGCAGTGTTATTATTTTTCGGATTAATCGGAAGTTTGGTTTTTCAGAAGATGAAATTACCGGGCTTGCTGGGAATGCTATTGATGGGGATTGTGATCGGGCCTTATGGCCTTGATTGGCTTCACAATGATTTAATGAATGTTTCCGCTGATTTGAGAATGATTGCTTTAATTATTATTCTTTTAAGAGCGGGGTTGGGATTAAACCGTCGCAAGATTCAGGCGGTTGGACCGACTGCGTTATATATGTCGTTTATTCCAGGAATTTTAGAAGCTACGGCCATTGCTTTTATGGCGATGTGGTTGTTAGGCTTCTCTTTTGTTCAAGGTGGTATCTTAGGATTTATCATTGCAGCGGTATCACCTGCAGTGGTCGTTCCTTCAATGTTAATGTTGATGGATAAAAGGATTGGAACCAATAAAAACATTCCTACCATGATTCTCTCAGCGGCTTCTTTGGATGACGTCTTTGCCATTACATTCTTTTCAACGTTTTTAGGATTGTATTTTGGCACTGGGAATTTAGGATTCCAAGTGATGAGTATCCCACTCGCTATTTTCTTAGGGGTTATGCTAGGTATATTGGCGGGGTTATTTTTAGTTTGGTTGTTCAATAAGATTCACTTGCGAGATTCTAAGAAAGTAGTATTGATCCTTTCGTTGGCTTTCTTTTTAGTGGCGCTTGAACATGCGTTAGATGATTTTATCTTGATCGCTTCGCTTTTAGGGGTAATGGCAATTGGGCTTGCGATAACCGAACGAAAAGTAACACTTGGGCAGCGATTAAGTATAAAGTTTAATAAGATATGGGTTTTCGCTGAGATTTTCTTATTTGTGCTTGTAGGCGCAGAAGTGGATTTAAGTGTAGCCATAGAAGCTGGAATCATCGGGCTGTTTATATTGCTTGTAGGTCTATTATTTAGAAGTATGGGCGTCTTGATCGCCACTTCAAGAAGTATTTATTCACTGAAAGAAAGAATGTTTATTGTAACGGCGTACTGGCCCAAAGCAACGGTCCAAGCAGCGATTGGAAGCATACCGTTGTCACTCGGTGTAACGGGCGGCGAAATAATTTTAGCTTTAAGCGTTATGAGTATAATATTAAGTGCGCCATTAGGGGCTTTTATGATAGCGAAATTATCGAAGGTTTTTCTGGTGCGAGAAGATTTATAACAATTGTATGTGATGGTAGGCTATGATAAACTATTGATGTAACAACTATTTGTAGAACGTCTAAAATTTGTGAGGTATTATGTATGGAGACACAACTTAAACAAGATCAAGAAGTCCTTATTACGATTAAATCAATTGGTATTGATGGAGAAGGTGTGGGATTTTACAAACGCCAAGCGGTGTTTGTGCCTGGTGCAATTCCACCTGAAGAAGTTGTCATCAAGATTACGAAACTCAACAAGGGTTATGCGGTTGGAGAGATTGTTCGAATCAAGAAAAAGTCTTTTTATCGTCGCAGCCCTTTTTGTAAACATTATGGCGATTGTGCTGGATGTCAACTCCAACATGTCGAATACGAAGAACAACAACGCTTAAAAGAAGGGCTTCTAAAACAGTCCTTTGAAAGATTTACTGATTTAAACTTGCGGACCATCAAGTTTCATCATTTTAACCCTATTGTTAAACCGAGACATTATCGTCATCAATCTAATATGTTTGTAATAGATACAAAAGATGGTGTGATGACTGCTCTACCAAAGAAAAATAGTAATACATTGATTGAAGTGCCCTCTTGTCCGATACAAGATGAAGTGATCAATCGCATAAATCAACGGGTTTTAGAAATCTGTGATGATAATGATATTTATGCCTTTAATGAGAAAAATATGCGTGGGATGTTGCGTCGTATTGTGACACGAAAATCGCATGCTACGGGAGAAATTCAAGTCACGCTAGTCGTTACGATATTTAACAAAGTGCTTAAATCGGCCGCTAAGGCTATTTTGGATTTAGAAGGTGTTGTAAGTGTCGCGATAAGTAAAAATCATGATGCGAACAATAAGAATACGTTTGGTGATACATTTGAAATTCTTGAAGGCAAACCAACGATTGAAGAAAAACTAGGTGATACAGTGTATCATTTATCACCAGTTGATCGTTTCCCGATTAATCCCGCAGAAGCAGAAAATATGTTTGAATACATTTCAACAATCTTTGAAAACCAATCGCAAAATGCCTTGTTGAACCTTTATGGTGGTAGTGGTGTATTTGCACTTTATCACGCTAAATACTTCAATACTGTTACATTGGTTGATACCAATGAGATGATGGTTTCAAGTGCCAAAAAGTCAGCCAAAGCAAATGGTATAGACAATATCCATTTTATGCATAGTGCAGAACATTCAGCGGTACAAAGTTTAAAAGCAAAGAAGATTTCATTCGATGTAGTCCTTGTATCTCCGCCCAAACATGGGCTTTCCCAGCAACTTATTAGACAATTGAAGGAAGGGACATTTAAACAAATCGTGTATGTATCTAAAAATCCATCGACCCTTGCCAAAGATATCAACCATTTAAAAAAGCATTATACGCTAAAGTCTGTAATGCCTTTCGATATGCATCCACAGTCGGCACGTGTTGATTCTGTTAGTGTCTTAGAACGCAAATAACCATCTCCATTGGAGGTTAATCCTTAAGAACAGTTGTTGATTTGACTCGGATAAGAGTTTCGACAATAATCATTATGATGATGTTTCTTGATTATTAACCTCTTTTAATTTTCATATTTTTGGTTTGATTCACAAGCACATTTTTTGAAAGAATTAATAGATACTGATACACTTACAGTATTAATAGTAAACTAACTTACTTTATAAAAGCGCGGGATGTCTATGGAAAAATTAAAAAGTAAAGGAATCCATCATATTTCATCTATTGTAGGCAATCCACAGGAAAATGTGGACTTTTATGGTGGTGTTTTAGGATTGCGTATGACTAAAAAAACTGTGAATCATGACGATCCAAATACTTATCATCTTTATTTCAGTAATGGTGATGCGGATCCTGGCACTCATATTACGTTTTTTCCTTGGGAAAATGCCATGGCGGGTAGGATAGGTGATGGACAAGTCGGACGGGTCAGTTTTGTGATTCCACCAAACAGTATGACATTTTGGGAAACGAGACTTGCTCATTTTGCTATCCCCTATAAAAAAATAACACGATTTGGTGAGACATACTTGCAGTTTAAAGATTATCACGGCCTCAACAATGAACTTGTTGAACGTGCACAAGGTAAGTTAAGTGCCTATTCAACCTCAAGTATCGCAGAATCGAATGCGATTAAAGGGTTTGCAGGAGCGGTCTTATTTACTAAAAATCCCGAATCAACATTGGATCTTTTAGAAAATATTTTTGATTTAGTGCGTAGTAGTGAAGATGAAGACTATGTCAGACTACAAGGTGAAGGGGAGTTTGGCAATGTTATCGATGTAAAAAAGTCGACAAGTCAAGCTGGTTATCAAGGGGTTGGTACCGTTCATCATATTGCCATGCGTTCGTCTGACTCAGAGCATAAGCAATGGCGGAGATTAATTGATAATGAAGGCTACCAAGTGACCCCTTTTATTGATCGTAAATACTTCAAGTCTATCTACTTTCGTGAGTTTGGCAATATTTTATTTGAAGTAGCGACCGATGGGCCAGGGTTTGATGTTGATGAACCGTTTGATCAACTTGGAGAAACGTTAGTGCTTCCAGAAAAATATGAGCCCTATAGAGCACGGATTGAACACCGACTTAAAACGATAGAATTGAGGAATGTTGATGAGTAATTACAAAACTTTGACTCCGGAGAATATGTCAAAAAAAGCAGTTTATCAAACCTTGACCCAAACAGTTATTCCAAGACCCATAGCGTTTGTAACCACAAAAACCAAAGAAGAAATTGTAAATGGTGCACCGTTTTCATATTTTAATGTATTAAGCGCAAAACCCGCACTGCTTAGTGTGACTGTCGGTAAAAAGGATGGAGTTGATAAGGATACTGCTAGAAATATTAAATTAACCAATGAGTTTGTCGTGCATTTAACGACAGAAGCCAATATCGAAGCGATTAACTTAACCGCAAAAAATCTTTCATCGGATGAAAGTGAAATTGCTTTAGCGTCGTTGTCGCTTGTTAGTAGCGATTCAGTATCCACGCCGTCAATCAAAGAATCGCCGGTTCGCTTTGAATGCAAGCTTTATCAAATTATTCCGTTTGATAATGATGGTGAGGTAACATCGGAGATGTTTATTGGTAAAATAGAGAAAATACATGTCGATGAAACCATGTTCGAAGGTGAAAAAATTAGTGCCGCCAAATTAAAACCGATTGCACGTCTTGGTGGTAATGAATACGCGACACTAGGAAATATATTCACATTGGATCGACCAAAATAAGGAGGAATTTATGGATTATAAGTTTGAAAAAGGAACCAGCAACCATACATTTGTATTATTTCATGGGACTGGTGGTAGTAAGGAAGACTTAATCCCGTTGGCACGCATGATTGATGAAGAAGCGAATATTCTTTCTATTGAAGGTGATGTCGAAGAAGCTGGAATGAAACGCTTTTTTAAAAGAATTAAACCCGGTGTTTTCGATGAAGAAGATTTAATCGAGCGTACCCATTCACTTTACGACACGCTCAATGCGTTGGCCAAAGAAAAAGGACTAGATAGAGATAACTTTATCGCGTTGGGTTATTCTAATGGTGCCAATATTATCGCAAGTACCATCTATCATTACTCTAAACCCTTCAAAGCAGTCTTTCTCCATCATCCAATGATGCCGTTTGAAAACATGGAATGTCATGCTCAACATGATCTTCCCGTCTTTATCGGGGCCGGCAACAATGACCCTATTTGCCCAAGTGCTCAAACACTGCGGTTGGCCAAGACATTGAATAATTGTGAAGCACAAGTCGATATTCATTGGCATGATAGTGGCCATGAACTTACCCAGAGTGAATTGGATGCTGCGAAGAAGTTTTATGATACGCTAATAAAAAAGTCTAATGAATAGACTTTTTTATTTGATATTTAGATGTTTGAATCCCCATATAATATAAATCCCATTTAATATGGCTGTAATGATTAGTGCAATACCGAATAATAAATAAAGATTAATCTCATCTTCAACACCTAAAGCGTTGAAGAGCAATAATGTCCCTGAAACCAAGGCAAGGATTGCTGGTGTCCAAGGAAGTGCTCTGTGCTTTTGCGCCAGCAACCTAGTAATAATTAGTGTGACTATTGTGAAAAACAAGGTTACGAAAAAAATGATAAAAAATGGCATCTAATCCTCCTTAATCATTGTGGCTATGATTTAACTTTAACACGTTTATCAATTGGAATGAAGTCTTTATCTTCTGGTAACGTCTTTATGGTCCCAAATGGCATTTGCGCACGTAACGCCCAGTCATCATCTATATTAAACATTATGTTAAGTAATGCATTAATCTCTGCGTTATAGTGCTGCAAAGAAGCTCCAATCCCAAAACTCCTTAATGCAGTCCACACATTGATTTGTACCATGCCTTGAGCCTGATGCATCCATTCTTCAAATTTGTCTTTGGCTTTTGGATATTTTTTTTGCATCGCTTGGATAACACTGATTCTATCAAAAAACAAAATGGTGCCATAGGCATTTTGAAACTTATTAAGTTTTTCGAGCTTTTTGCGTAATCGTTTTTCTGATGTTGTTGCTTTGACGGATAATATAACGTGCTCCCATAGATGTTTGTGATGCTTACCGATTACGATTAATGCTGCTTGATGTTGTGAATTGA
>PWOH01000011.1 GCA_003557505.1 Mollicutes bacterium
CACCTTTGATTAAGGTGGTTGTGACCGTAAAGGTTTTTCCTTGTTTAGCCGCCTTAGGCGTTTTTATATTATTTAACATATTCATGGCTGCCAATTTCCCCATTTCGTGGGTATTTTGTTTAATGGTTGTCAGTTTTGGTGTCAAAAGTTGCCCTAAATCAATGCCGTCAAAGCCAATGATAGAAAAATCTTCAGGTACACGTTTGTTGGCATTATTAATTGCTTCCATCGCCCCGATTGCAAGTAAGTCTGAGGCACAAAATACAGCGGTTGGTGGATCCTCTAAAGCGATGAGTTTCTCCATGGCAGTGTACCCTTCTTCTCTTGAGAAGTTTGGGCCATCCACAAGATATTCTTCCTCTAACTCTAAGCCAAATTTATTGAGAGCCTCCTCGAAATACTCTTTTCGCTGACCACCGATAAAGGTGTTGATATCACCGTGAATATGGGCTATTTTTTTATGATTGAGACTATGAAGATACTCAACCCCTTGTTCAATACCTTTACGATTATTCGATGTGATGCTTGTGGCATTGGCAACATCAAAATCAATCATGATAATCGGGATATCGGAATTATAAAGTTCCTCAAGTTCCGGGGTATTAAAATCAGCGCATAAAACAAGAATAGCTTCAACTTGTTTACGCTTTGAATGTTGCAGGTAAGACCCGTTTTGATTCCCCATTCGCTTTGCCAAAAACAACAAGTCATAGCCTTCAGCTTCCATTTCGCGTTTAAAACTTTCTAATATGCGTGAAAACACAGGATGTTGAAGCCCTTGATTGGTAATTTCTTCGAAAACCACACCAATGGTAAAAGAATGCGTTGTTTTTAATGAACGTGCTGAACTGTTTGGGACATAGCCCATCTGATCACACAATTCAATAATCCGTGCTTTTGTATGTTTAGAAATATCAGGGTAATCATTTAATGCCTTTGAAACAGTAGTTACACTGAATCCAGAGACTTTGGATATATCTTTGATTGTTACCAAGTTAATCACCTTTTTCTGTATTTTCACACCTATTCATCAACATTTATTTTATAGGATGCTAAAGCATATTACAAGTAATGTCAATTCGACGAACCACTAGTTTGGACATTATGGGTTGTCATACGACTACGGTTTCCCGCAAAATCCACTGCGGTAATGCCAATTTGATAGGATGTTCCAGGTGCTAAGTTTTCGATGTTAAACGCATTTAGTGTAGTGGTACCAACACTTTCATTATCAACAAATATCTCGTAATAATGGACTGCGACATCATGCTCAGCCTTGCGCCAGTGCATTCTTACAAAGTCATTGCCTGAACGTGCCATCTCTAAATCCGTCGGCTCACTAGGGGCTTGGCGGCTCATTCCAGCGTAATCTTTTTGGAAAACACGAACATATTCAACCTGCATTGCGGTTGGGAAGGCTTCTGAATCAACCCCATCAACCCCGCCCCATGTGCCACCAACCGCAACGTTCAAAATCAAATGAAACGGCTGGTCGAATGGCCAAGCGTCTGAGTTAGATGTTGTTAAATTCGCAACTGGGTTATAGCCAAACTGCGCAAATTGTTCCCCATCAATCAATAGACGGATACTAGCAGGTTCCCAAATCATTTCATATAGATGAAACTCATCCTCAGCGGTTGGAACATTTTTCGTGTAGCCAATTTGAGTGTTTTTCATATGGTTATAAGCACCCGTATGAATGGTACCGTGAACTACCCCTGGGTCATAGCCAACATATTCCATGATGTCAATTTCACCGCTATATGGCCAGTTGCCATAACGCCATTCTGTGGGCAACATCCAAATAGCCGGCCAGGTCCCCGTCCCACTCGGCATTTTCGCTTTCACTTGTATACGAGCATATTCCCAGTCCCCATAAAATTTTGAAACTAAACGCGCAGAAGTATATTCATTGCTGCCACGTGTTTCTCTAATGGCTTTGATGTTGAGGATACCATCTTCCACAAACGCATTGTTCAGGTTACGGTCAGTATAAAACTGAAGTTCCTGGTTCCCCCAACCATGACCCCCAACATCATACCCCCAGTGGCTGGCACTTGGCAGTCCGTCTTCTTCGAACTCATCGCACCAAACCGGTTGCCAATCATCGATATTATCAAGATGGCTACACTCCTCTGTAACTAACCCCCGTGGGTCGTAATCATAACTATCACTACAGGCACTGATGAATAAAACCAATGCCAATAAAGCTACTAAATATATTTTTTTCATATGTTATTCTCCTGTGATTCCCGTACGATCAATACTCTCGACGAAGTGGCGTTGAGTAAAGAAGTAAAGAATTAATAGTGGTAATATTGATAAAATGTTTCCTGCAAGGCTGACCGCTTGCATCAGTTCTCTCGCACGTGAGCCCTCAGGATACATACTCGTGTATTCATTGATGTATTGTTGTACCCTTAGAGGCAAGGTTAACATGTCGCTACCTCTTAAGAATAATCCTGAAAGGTACGTTTCGTTATAGTACCATACGAAACTAAATAAGAAGACGATAATAATTGACGGTACTGCAAGAGGCAGGGCAATCTTGGTAAATACTTTAAATGATGAAGCCCCATCAAGCTGCGCAGATTCTTCTAGACTTTTTGGAATGGTTTTGAAGAATGAATAAAAGATTAGAATATAGATTGGCCCGTTTAATCCCTGTCCTAAAATGGCAGGATAAACGAACGCACGAATGGATCCTAAAAGTTCATAATTAGCATACATTCTAAATGTTGGCAGCATCGTGATTTGCGGCGGTATGATGAATGCCATAATCATTAAGGTCATCAGAGTCTTTTTAAACGGCATCCGGAATCTCGCAAACCCATAGCCGATAAACGCACTCGATGCCGTGGCACTCAGTGCCGGCAATCCCGCCAAAATAAAGGCTTGCATCAAGGCACGTGGATAATTGAGATCTTGCCAGACAATACGGTAGTTCTCCCAGTTCAGTGACGAAGGAATCCAACGTACTGCGACATTAATGATATCACTCATAGACATCAAAGAGTTTGTGACCATGTATAACATCGGATAAAGATAGACATACCCAAGGGCCACTAACAAGGTATAAATGAAGAGTTTAAAGAGAATCCCATTAGTGATTTTAGAACCAATAAAGACATGTTTAATCTGTGAGGCGGCTTCTTTGTATTGTTTGTTTTGAAGCTTTTCTTTAATTTGATGCGCGAACGTTTTAATGTTTCTAATAGCTACTTTCATCCGCTCACCTTCTTTCTGATGCTAATGGCACCGACAAACAACAAGATAATCAGACTCATCACCACAAAGTAAACCCATGATAAGGCAGCACTGTAGCCATAGCCTGTTGTCAGTGCACTGGTCGATTCACCAAGCATAATGTTTTGAATATAGATGATGACTTCATTAAGACTAAAGACACTCATCGAGACAACCGTATAAATAATCGTAATGCTAATAAGTGGCATCAATGAAGGGAGGGTTATCTTCCAAAAAGACTCCCATGGGCCTGCCCCATCGATGGAGGCTGCCTCATAAATGGCACGGTCTATTTTTTGCAGCCCGGCCAGTAAAATCAGAATCTGTATCCCCGCAAACCAAAACACCAACAAAATCTGATTAAACAGCGCTTGCAGAGGATTGGCAATAAAACCACCAACATTGTCCAATATTTGTTGAATAAACCCATAGTTTTCAATTGAAGGTAGTGTCGTTGCCCCTTGATTAATCAAGGTCGCAATCACGGGTCCTGAGGTAATAATAACAGGCAGGAAGAACACTGTACGCCATGCGCCTTTTCCTTTAATATCTTGATTAATAAGCATTGCAATCACCAAGGCAAAGACGATGGTAATTGAGACATTAATAATCATTTCTACGGCGTATTCTCCTAAAATGGTCACAAAGTAGGGATCACTTAAGAAGACCGCACGGTAGTTGTTGATGCCTTCAAACTGTAAGTCAAGCTCTCTACCTGAAAGTCTTACTTTGAAGAAACTCAAATATAGACTATAGAATACCGGGTAAAGCGTAAAAATCAGATACCCGATAATCCAAATAAAGATAAAGGCAATGCCGATAAAGTTTTCACGGCGTTTGTTGGTGACGCGGTAGGTGAACTTTTGAAAAAACACGATTTCTGTCGTTTCATTCATGATGATTTTATTATGGGTCATCTTATACCAGAGTTTTTTAAATAGCGTGATGAATCCATACCCAGCAATCACTACAAACAATAATACAAACGCCCCATTAATCAGGAATTTATCATACCATTTGTTTTTGATGGTGTAGGTGTAATTTTCAAAGAATGTAACGTCATTTTTTTCTTTCATGAAGACAGTGTTATGTCTCATGAAAACGGCGATCTTTTTAATGGTTCGCTTAATAAAGGTAAGCACTTTTTGAATAAAAGGCATGATCCCTTTAACAAAACGAACGGTTTTCTCTTTGATTGTTTTGGGAATTGCTTTAATGATATTGAGTATTTTCATTATTCAATCCCTCCTACTAAGTAATCATAGGGAGGTATAATCTGTGCGTCATATGCAACATCTTGAGACGTGTAGTTAATCACGATGGTCACATCATTACTATAAGTGACTTTAACCACCCCAGTCTCTAAGACAATGCGGCCTTCAATCGTCTGACCACGCACATGTTTAAGGGCATCATTGATAAAGTTATACTCATCAATAACACTTTGTTCCCAGTTGGTGAAGTTTGTGGAATAATAACGTTCAATGTCTGAGCCACGCAAGTTGCTTGAACGCATTTCACTGAGAATATAAGAAGGGTTCATCCCAAAATCAATTAACATAAGCAGTTGTTCCCTGCCTAGAGAGTTAAAGTTTAAGAACTGTGAAAATAGTTCCATATGACCATTTAGAACAATTGGCAGTATGGGTACTAAATCATCATAATACGTTAATTGTGAGTTAAAAAGCGGTGCATCATAGAAATCTTGAACATACTCATAGGCATAGGCATTCGGAAACATATAAGCACCATGCCCCTCGTATTGTTCCATGATGGCTTGATAATGGAGCAGCGAGTCTTCACGTTTGTATATGCCTGAATCAAAATATGACATTAATGTTGAACCGATACCTTCAAATAAGATTTGGACATCCGCCTCAACAAAGGCATTAAAATGACGATCAGCAAGACGTTGTGATGTCGCTGGGTAAAGCATGTAGCGACGGTTATAAACACATTGGTTGCAACGACTCTCAAGTTGGAAACGATCCACCCCTTGCGCGACATCATTACGATATGAAATATTCGAGGTCGCGTTGGTCGCATTCACATAATTATTTAATAGTAAGATTTGATTCTCGCCATTGATGAGTTCAATTAAATCACGGTATTCACTGTTTCTACCCAGCGCATTCTCAAAATTGAGACGACTCGGCAAGTGTCCACTATAACCTCCATCATTCCAGCCCATCAAAGAAACTCTCTGATTGCTAAGCCCATTATCCATGAATGATTGATACATTCTTGAAACAGCTTCAACACTACTCATTTCAATTAACGATGTGCCAATGAAGCGGTTTAGGGAATCACTCATTAAATATTGTGTATGAATTGGAATATCATCCTCTGTTACATCTAGTGGACGTAGGCGATTGGTATTAATTAAATACTCACGATAATTACGCGCAACACCAACATAATTGGCATCTTCATCCTCTAAGAAGTTATAAAGAACCGTAATATCAGTCGCCATGGTATCCGCAACACGCGTCGCACCACCTGAGCCATCGGAAGTAAAACTTTGACGGTAGGTTTGACGTAGGTCAAACTTAGGGAAAATCAAGTTATAATCCATGTTGGCCGAGCCATTAGGGAAGGCCATTAATCTGGCATTGACATCTCCAGATTCAATGATGCCGGTGAATCCGTTTTGATCAACCCCATGCACAGC
>PWOH01000021.1 GCA_003557505.1 Mollicutes bacterium
ATGATTACGCCTTAAAAGCTGGCTTGCTAAAAGAACGAAACGGAAAACTGGAAGGCGCCGATATTCGTGAGGGACTCTCCTCAATTGTCTCTATTCGTGTTCCCGAACATCTTTTGCAGTTTGAAGGGCAAACCAAAAACAAACTGGGAACAGCTGAAGCACGGAGTGCCGTTGAACAAACAGTCAGTGAGAAAATGACCTATTTCTTTAATGAAAATCCTAAACTGGCTCAAACCCTCATCGAGCGTGCCATGCATGCTCAAAACGCGCGTGAAGCAGCGCGTAAAGCGCGTGAAGAAGCCCGTTTAGAACGTAAAAACAAGAAAAAAGAACCCATTCTCTCCGGAAAATTAGCACCGGCACAATCCAAGGATAAAACAAAAACAGAGCTATATCTGGTGGAGGGTGATTCTGCAGGCGGTTCAGCCAAACAAGGCCGTAATCGTCGTTTTCAAGCGATTTTACCCTTACGAGGGAAAGTCATCAATACCGAAAAAGCCCGTATTGAAGACGTGATGAAAAATGAAGAAATTAATACCATTATTCATACCATTGGCGCTGGTCTTTCCTCAGAGTTCGATCTTGAAGCCTGTAATTATAACCGCATCATCATCATGACGGATGCGGATACGGATGGTGCCCATATCCAAGTGCTTTTATTAACGTTTTTCTTCCGCTATATGCGTCAATTGATTGAAGCGGGGAAAGTCTATATTGCACTTCCGCCATTATATAAAATCAGTTTTAAAAAGAATCGTAAGACTGAAGAAGTTTATGCCTGGAGTGACGATGAGTTGCAACGGCTCTTAGCCGTGCAAAAAAATGTGCATATTCAGCGTTACAAAGGACTGGGAGAAATGAATGCCCAGCAGTTATACGAAACAACGATGGATCCCAATTCGCGGACTTTGATTCAAGTCAAAATTGATGATTTAGCGGACACCGAAAAACAAATTCGTATCCTCATGGGTGATAAAGTAGAACCACGACGAGATTGGATTGAATCCAATGTCACTTTTACTAATGAAGATAACTTTGAGATAAAGGAGTAACCCCATGGCTGAAAAACTAGCAAAAATTATTGAAGAGTTTGTCGAAGGGAAAATATTGTCAGAAAATCTTGAAGATATTGTCGGTGAACGTTTTGGACGGTATTCAAAATATATTATTCAAGATCGGGCGTTACCTGATGTCCGTGATGGGTTAAAGCCTGTTCAGCGTCGTATTTTATATGCCATGCATCGTTTAGGCCTATCACAAGATAAACCCTACAAGAAAAGTGCGCGTATTGTCGGCGATGTTATTGGTAAATACCATCCTCACGGAGACAGTAGTGTCTATGAAGCCATTGTCCGTCTTTCCCAAGATTTCAAAATGCGAGAACCTTTAATTGATATGCATGGTAATAACGGTTCCATCGATGGTGACAGTGCCGCTGCGATGCGTTATACCGAAGTAAGAATGTCAGCGGTCAGTGAATATCTATTACAAGATATTGACAAACGCACTGTGGATTTTATCCCTAATTTTGATGATGAAGAGTATGAACCAATTGTTCTTCCTAGTCGTTATCCTAACTTATTGGTTAATGGTGCAACTGGTATTTCCGCTGGATATGCCACAGAAATCCCGCCGCACAATCTTAACGAAATTATCAAAGGTCTAATCAAACGTATTGATAAACCCCACTGTGGATTAGATGAAATATTGAAAATCGTCAAAGGTCCAGACTTCCCAACTGGTGCCATTGTTCAAGGAAAAGAGGGTATTGAAAAAGCCTTCGAAACCGGACGGGGCCGCATTATTATTAAGAGTAAAGTTGCGATTGAAGGGCAAGACATCATCATTACTGAAATTCCTTATGAAATTAATAAAGCGAACTTAGTAAGAGCTATCGATGAAATTCGTTTGAAGAAAAAAGTCGATGGCATCAAAGAAGTTCGCGATGAATCCTCATCTGAAGGCTTACGTGTCGTCGTTGAAGTGAAAAACAGCTTTGATCCTGAAGCAATTCTCGCCTTTTTGCATAAACGAACTGACTTAACCAAATCGTACAATTACAATATGGTCGCCATCAATAATAAGCGACCAGTAAGCATGGGAATTTTAGATATTTTTGATGCGTATATCTACCATCAAAAAGAAGTAGTTACCAATCGCTCCAACTTTGATCTTCGGAAAGCGAAAAAACGCCTCCATATTGTCGAAGGGATTATTTACATGGTCGATATTTTGGACGAGGTTATCGAATTGATACGCAGTTCTCAGTCCAAAAAAGATGCGAAAACCAAATTGACCACAACGTTCGTTTTCACGGAAGAACAAGCAGAAGCCATCCTTACTTTACAACTACACAGACTTTCCCAAACAGATTTGAAGGCGCTACGCGGTGAAAAAGATAATTTGCAAGCGGAAATTGATCAACTCAACGAAATTCTTTCCAATGAAAATGAATTAGAAAAAGTCATTAAGGCAGAATTACGCGCCATTCAACGTAAGGCGAAAAGCCCTCGACGTACGGAAATCGAAGAAGAAATCGAAAAAATCACCATACAAGAAGAAGATTTGATTGAAAGTGAAGATGTGGCGGTTGGTGTTAGTAAAGATGGTTATCTTCGTGTCGCATCACTACGGAGCTTTAAAGCAACGGAAGTCCCAGATCAAAAAGAAAACGACGCCTTTATATATACCGGCAAAATCACAACCCATCATACGCTACTGATGTTTACGAATAAAGGAAATTATGTCTATCTTCCTGTCTTTAAGATTCCTGCGACCAAGTGGAAAGACCTTGGAACGCATATTTCGAACTTCGCAAGCATCGATGACGATGAACATATTATTCACGTGCATCCTGTAGCAAGCTTCGAATCTGAAGGCTACTTCCTGTTTACCACTCAAGGCAATCTTGTTAAAATATCGGCACTACCTGATTTCGAAGTTCAACGTTATAACCGAACCATTAAAGCCATCACCCTAAACAAAGGCGATAAACTTACTCATGTCACCTTTATCGATTCCCCACAAGGGGAAGTCATAACAGTGAGTGAACAAGGGGTTGCCTTAAAATATCATCTTGAAGAAATTGGCGTCACCTCAACCACCGCAAAAGGAGTTAAAGGCCTTAATCTTGGCAAAAAAGATCGCTTAGCCGCCAGTATTAAACTTCAAGATAACCATGCGCTGTTATTACTAACCTCACGTGGCACCATCAAACGAATGGAACTCAGTGAGATTGAAAAGAAAAAGCGAGCTTATAAAGGCGTTCAAATTATCAAACAACCTAAAAGCAAGCCCTATCTTCTTCAAGATTTGGCCCTACTTAATAACGCTCAATATAAAAACCGTGCAACGGTAGATGTTTTAACCACTAAATCACTGGTAAGTCTTAATGCCTTTGAACTTAAAGCTGTTATGGGTGAGACAGGTAAAAAAGTCAGCCAACCTAAACAGGGTCGTCCGTTTAAACTCTTTATCGAGCCAATGGAGGATGACGATCATCCAATCAGTGACTATAAACAAACGCCAATGCCTGAAAAAAAACAAGTCTCTTTATTTGAAGGCGACGAATAATCTTAAGGGAGGATGCCGATGAACTGTCTACAAAACATCAACAAAAACAAAATTCCCAATGACATAATTATGCTGTATTTAAAATTGTATCAGTTCAAAGGTCGCAACAAGGAAATGATTGGCGCGGTTGAAAACGACTACGATACCCTTGTTTTAGAAACCATTCGGACCGATAGTTATTTCCTTGCGAAGTTTTTAGACTTAGGTATCAATGAATCACGGTATAAAAGCATCCTTTTACGGAATGTCCAACCCAAAAATAAAGATGAGCGTTTACTTAGAAACATTAAAAATGCATTAATTCGAATTCATGAAGAATCCCACGAGTTCGAACTCATTGATCGTGAAATTCATGATTTACTAAAGTTTTTATACGGTGATGTCACAAACAATGACTTACTTCATTTTTCAAAGGTAAACCAATCAAAAAAAGAAAAAATTAATTTATTGTCCAGTGGACATAAAACCAAAAGGGAAGCGTTAGAAGCCCTTGTTAATGCATATCATCATACCAAGAAGCATAGTGATTATGAAGCCTCGTTTATTATTTTGAATTTCGTGGTAGACTTTTTGTTGCTCAAACCATTTAAAGCGCATAATGAAGAACTTGGGATTATGTTGCTATATATTTTATTAATGAGTGAAGGCATCGAATCATTCCATTTGAGCAGTTTTTTTGAAAAACTCTATAAACAACGCGAACGATTTTTAAAACTGCGTCAAGAAGTCGCCCATAACTGGGCGGATGGTATGTCTGACACCCATAACTTGCATCGCTTCATTTTGAAAATTGCGATTGAATCGTATCAAGATGTCACAGAGATGTTGAGAAACTACACGTTTGATCAACAACTCAATAAAGGGGATTATATCGAAAATACCATTAACAAACTTGATGAAGTCTTCACCAAAGATGAAATCCGTTATCAACATCCTACTATTAGTGATTCAACCATTAATCGCACCCTTAAACGCTTACGTGATGAGAAAAAAATTCGTCCACTTGGTAAAGGGCGCAGTGCAAAATGGATGAAGTTGTATCAATCTCCAAAGAAAAACAATATTCATGAACAGTTGAACCTTAAACTTTAAAGGACGTGTTAGTATGCCTACATTAGAAGCTACCATCCATCAATTATTAAGTGAAGCTTTACAAAAAGCGTATAATTTATCAAGAGACCATATTTTAATAGAACAACCAAAAGATAAAACCAATGGTGATTATTCCTCTAATCTTGCAATGACGTTAGCTAAGGAACTAAGAAATAATCCGTTTGTTATTGCAGAGACGATTAAAGAGCATATCGAATTGCCTGAAATGTTTGACCGTGTCGAAGTTGCACGTCCTGGTTTCATAAACTTTTATGTTTCAAAAGATTATTTTACAGGGATTATCCCCGAGGTTTTGGCTCAACAAGAAACATTCGGAAACAGTAAAACAGGAAACCAACAAAAAATAAACATTGAATTTGTCAGTGTTAACCCAACCGGATCCATGCATGTTGGGCATGCCAGAGGTGCCGCTGCGGGTGACTCGATGGCACGAATTATGAAGAAAGCCGGATTTGATGTCACTAAAGAATTTTATGTCAATGACGGTGGGAATCAAATTCATAATCTTGCTTTATCTATTAATGCGCGTTATCACCAACTGTTTGACAAAGCCCTTGATATGCCAGAAGATGGCTACCATGGGCCTGAGATTATCGACCTCGCACAATCCATCAAAGCGGAACATGGTGAAAAGTTCATTCTTGAAAACGGGTATGACTATTTCAGAGACTATGGGGTCGAATTCCTTCTTAACGGTATCAAAGATGATTTAAAAGCGTTTGATGTCGACTTTGATGTGTATTTTTCCGAGCGAACACTTTATGAACAAGGCGAAGTCGAAAAAACGTTACAGATTCTTAAAGATCAAGGCTATACCTATAAACAAGATGATGCCCTGTTTTTAAAAACGTCCCTGTTCGGGGATGAAAAAGACCGTGTCATCATCAAACGTGATGGGACCTATACCTATCTTATGCCGGATATTGCCTATCATCAAAACAAACTCTCGCGTGGCTTTGATAAACTTATTGATATATTGGGTGGAGACCACCATGGCTACATTCCAAGACTCAAAGCATCCATTCAGATGCTTGGGGGGCAAGAAGATACCTTGAGTATCGATATTTTGCAAATGGTTAAAGTCCTTAAAGAAGGCAGCGAAGTAAAAATGTCTAAACGGAGTGGAAAAGCCATTACATTGCGCGATCTTATCGATGACGTCGGAAAAGACGCAATCCGTTATTTCTTTTCCAAACATTCACTGAATACGCACATGGACCTTGATTTGGACCTTGCCATTAAAAAATCAACGGATAATCCAGTGTATTATGCACAGTATGCGCACGCTCGCATCCATTCTTTATTTGATAAAGCCAGCGAACAAGGCTATAGTGTTGATGAGACCTTAAAAGCATACACCCATTTAACCCATGAACATGCTCAAGATATCTTGAAACTATTACTTAATTATCAAAATGTCGTAGAAGAAGCGGCAACAAAACGTATTCCGCATAAAATTACCAATTATGTTCATGAACTTGCCGGGGCTCTGCACAGCTTCTATAGTGCAGTTCCGATTTTAAAAGGTGATGCGACCCATATTGTTGAGCATCTTAATTTATTAAAAGCAACGCAAATTGTTCTTAAAGACGCTTTATACTTAATTGGTGTCAGTGCGCCAAGAAGTATGTGAGTCTCTTAAAAGCGCATTGTTTATATGTTATAATGAATTTATACTAAAAAAGTGGTGATTATTGTGAGATTAAAAGATTATATTAAAACGGTCCCAAATTTTCCAAAAGATGGCATTATGTTTAAAGATATCACGCCGCTGCTTGCGGATGGACAGGCCTTACGTTATGCGGTTAAACAGATGAGTGATTATGCCCGCGAACGCGACGCTGATATTATTGTTGGGCCAGATGCCCGTGGTTTTCTTTTTGGAACACCAGTAGCCGTTGAACTAGGAATCGGCTTTGTGCCTGTGCGTAAGCCAGGTAAGCTACCGCGTGAGACATATACAGAAAGTTTTGCCTTAGAATATGATGAAACCAAACTATCTTTACATAAAGATGATATTAAAACCGGCCAACGTGTCGTGATTGTTGATGATTTATTGGCCACTGGTGGGACGATTGAAGCCACCATTAAACTCATCGAAAAAGCAGGGGGAAATGTAGTTGGAATCGCCTTTTTAATCGAACTGGCAGAATTGAAAGGACGCCATCGTTTCAAAGGGTATCCAGTCCATAGCTTGCTTGTTTACTAATATAGGGGGCCCCAAGATGGAAACACCTACGTTTGAGACACTCTTTGAAAACATTAAAACATACGTCACCGATAAAACCGATCTCGATTTGATTGAAAAAGCTTATCATTTTGCGCTCAAGCACCATGAAGGTCAAGCGCGCAAAAGTGGAGAAGCTTACATCATTCACCCGGTTAATGTGACGTATATTTTATCTGAGTACAAAACTGACCCCACCACTTTGATGGCGGGTCTTTTGCATGATTGTATTGAAGATACCGAAGCGAGTTTTGATGATATCAAAACATTATTTGGAGAAGAAGTCGCACTCGTTACCGAAGGGGTTACAAAGTTAGGCCAATATAAATTTAAAGGTATCGAAGACGCCGAAGAAGAAAAACAGCTTATTCAAGCGAAAAACTATCAAAAAATGTTACTTGCAATGGCGAAAGACATTCGTGTCATTATCGTCAAATTGGCAGACCGCTTACATAATATGCGCACGCTTCATAATCTGCCCGCTGAAAAACAACAGCGTATTGCCAGAGAAACCTTAGATATTTTTGCGCCGCTTGCACATCGACTTGGTATGTATATCCTTAAAGCGGAACTTGAGGACACATCCTTTAAATACATTTATCCTGAAAAGTATCGTCGCATCGCGCAAATGATTAGAGATACCAAGCAAAACCGTGAAGAAGACTTAGAAAAGATGAAACAAAATCTTGAATATCTGCTTTCTGAACACAACTTCGAGTTTGATGTTAAAGGGCGAATCAAAAATATTTACTCTGTTTATAAGAAGATGGAATCTCGTCAAAAGGAATTTGATGATATTTATGATCTGCTTGCATTGCGTTTAATTGTTAAGAGTGTTGAGGCTTGTTATAGTGCTATAGGCGTTATTCATAGCAAATATACACCAATTCCCAACCGCTTTAAAGATTATATCGCGATGCCCAAACCCAATATGTATCAATCATTGCACACATCGGTCATTGCACACGGTAAAATCTATGAAATCCAAATCAGAACCAAAGAAATGGACCGTATTGCTGAATACGGGATCGCGGCGCACTGGGCGTATAAAGAAACTGGCTCACGAGTCCCAATGACTGAAATGGTCTCTAAGAAACTTAAATGGTATGGTGAGTTAATCAAGTTTACTGAGGAAAGCGAATCAGAAGAAGAAGTTTTAAACCTCTTACGTGATGATATCTTCCATTCCAATGTTTATGTCTTCACGCCTGATGGCGACATTGTCGATTTACCCAAAGGTTCAACCCCGCTTGATTTTGCGTTTAGAATTCATACGGAAATCGGAATCAAAACCGTTGGGGCGATTGTTAATGGAAAAATTGTGCCCTTGGAATATAAACTTGAGACCGGTGATGTTGTTCAAATCAAAACCTCGAAAAATTCCTTTGGTCCCAATGATAACTGGTTAAAAATCGTTAAGACCTCTGGGGCTAAGAGTAAAATTAAAAACTACCTTAACAAACAACGTCGTGATGTCCTCATGGAAATGGGACGTGAAGAGTTCCAAAAGGAAATGGAACGACGCGGCGAAAAAATTCAACTTACGGATAAACAATGTGAAGAAAACTTCCAACATAAAGGTGTTAAATCAGTTGATGATCTTTATTATGAAATCGGAAAAAACACCTTAACCGCACAAACCGCACTTAATGCCTTCGGAGAAAAAGAAGAATTTGATGAACATCAACTCATTGAAAGTATTAATCGCCGTGAAGCCCAAAAACAACGCCAAACTGATTCAAACATCGTGGTTGAAGGGTTGGATAATCCGAGTGTGAAGTTATCAAACTGCTGCACGCCTATTCCTGGTGATCCAATTCGTGGTTATATCTCCAAAGGAACTGGTATAGCGGTTCATCGTACCGAATGTAAAAATCTACAAAATCTTGATAATTCTCGTTATATTGATGTTGAATGGGCCTCTTACGAAGCCGATATACATGGCATTAACTTAAAATTACTAGTTATGAATCGTGATAACATCCTAGCGGAAATGATTAATATGATTACCACCCATCACGGGAAAGTTGATCAAGTCAGTGCGTCAACGAACAAACGTGGTGAAGGGGTGATTAAAGTGAAAGTCGGGGTTCGCAATCGCAGCGAACTTGATAATATTATCTTAAATCTACAAAAGATTAACGGCGTCTTGAACATCGAAAGGCTGATGAAATAATGAAAATACTCGTTCAACGTGTGAAAAAAGCTGCTTGTCTTGTCGATGGAAAACCTACCGGTGAAATTGGGAATGGCTTTGTGTTATTTGTATCATTCAAACAAGGGGATGACGCCTCATTAATTCCCTATATGGCAAAAAAAGTCGCTAATTTAAGGATTTTTGAAGATGAAGCAGGTAAAATGAATATATCCTTGATAGATAAAGGATATAGTGTATTAAGTATTTCACAATTCACCTTAGAAGCAAAAACCGCTAAAGGTAACCGCCCTTCATTTACTGAAGCGCTCGATCCTAAAGAAGCGGACGTATTATATAACCAGTTTAACGATGCATTAAGTGAAAAGGGGATTCATGTTGAGGAAGGTGTCTTTCAGAAACATATGGATATCCAGCTCACCAATGATGGTCCCGTGACGATTATGATAGAGAGGACAAATGACAATGATTAGAAAACTAACAAATGATGACAAAGACGCATTGCTGGAATTTCTTTATCACGAACCGGAGATTAATCTTTATATTATCGGGGATATTTATAATGGCGCTTTTGAAAATGATTACCAACAACTCTACGCCGAGTATCGTAACGACAAGTTTTTTGCGGTATTAAGTCGTAACATGTCTACTTTGACTTATTACGCGCTTGAAAACGACTTTAATGAAGCGTGGATTGAGGTGTTTAACCAGTTTGACTTTTTATTCATTAGTGGAAAAGAAAAATTGCTTGAACCTATTAAAAAACATTATCCCAAACTTAGAGAAGACAAGATGGATTTCATGAAATCAACGACATTCACACGTGATGAAACCATTGATTATTCTGGGATCCGTATTTTAGAAGATGAAAAAGATGCCGAAGAAGTCTACACCTTGCTAGAAACTATTCCAGAATTATATACCGTGCATCGTAAAGGCAAAGAAGAAGCGATTAAATATTTCCTTCATAATTCTGGAGAAAACGGGACAACAGTTTTCATCAAAAAAGATGATGTTGTTGTAGCGACGGCCTCTGCTGTTTATGAGACAAAGAAATCAGCGATGATTGTAGCGGTAGGCACCCACGATGATTATCGTGGCGAAGGATATGGTAAAACGGTGATGCATTACTTAATGGACCTTTATATTAATCATAAAAGCAAAACACTTTGTCTATATTATGATGACCCTCGTGCTGAAGGACTTTATAAAAAATTAAATTTTGTCGATATTGATCGATGGAGCATGTTGGTTCCCGATGATCCGTCTACCCAATATTGAGACAAAGCGGTTGTTATTACGTCCATTAAAGCGTTCGGATGCCAAAGCAATGTATGATTATGCTTGGCGTGATGATGTCGGGCCAAGAGCCGGCTGGGCCCCGCACCAGTCGCTTAAAGATACCAAACAATACATTGAATATGCCTTAGCCAAACCTTCTAGAAATCAACCCGGTGTTTTTGCGGTCATTTTAAAAAGTGAGAACCGTCTTATCGGAACCATGGAGCTTCACTCAATGGTCGATGATTACAAAGCGGCGATTGGCATGGTATGTCATCCCGCCTATCAACAAAAGGGTTATATGTATGAAGCTTCACTGGCAACGCTTGTTTATGCTTTTGAATATTTGAAACTAAAACGGATTTCGTATTCTCACTTCCCTTCAAACACAGCATCCAAAAAACTACGAGAAAAATTACGATTCACTTATGAAGGCACACTACGTAACTATCATAAGCGCTATGATGGCATTATTTTTGATTTTGTAATGAGCAGTTTCACTTCAGATGATTACAATGATCAATATGAAGAGATTTTTAGACCGTTTAAAGATTCTTTATTTGTAAAAATGTAGGAAAACTTGCCAAAACACTAAAACATGATATAATATATTTGTAAATATACATACACATCAAACTATTGCCAAGGCACTGCCTTTGGGTAATAAGTTTGACAAAGCCAAACCAGGAGCAATCCTGGGACGGAAAGCTATAGGGTCTCTCTGAGATAGCCAGTTACCTAACTTAATCCCATAAGGAGTGATGACGATGAAACGTATCGTTGCCTTAATCGCAATAGTTTTTTTCATTATTATAAGTAATGTTCGCCTGTTTTCTCTACAGGATGATTTGATGAGTGCTCATGTATTCAATTTAAAAGGTTATGAAATTCTCGATGTCGAACATGACTTAACGGCCGACACACGCCTTGTGCCGCAATCGGCGCTACGCAGTGAAGGCGAAACGCATCAAGTTAGATTTACTCACACTGTCCGTCAAAATGATGCATCCATGAACCCTATCATTACGGTTACTCTTGAAACACGAGACGGCATGATAAATGATGAGCTTCAATTGATTAATCATACAACCACCCTGCTTGAAAGTAACGATGATGTTTATGTATATGAGACAATCCTGACACTAAATCGCCCAAGTGATTCAAAGGAAAGGGCTTTGTTTAGGTCAATACAATCATTTACCATTAATTTATCCCTTACATCTTAGGAGGAACGAAGCCTTGCTTCGTTCTTTTTTTGTGTGTCAAACTAAATACATTGGCTTTGTTATCGAATTTAGAAAAAAATGATTTAAATACAAACATTTTATTGACTTTCTTAGAAAAATTATATAAAATGAACTTACATTACGGTTTATCCCCATAACAAAGGGATTTCCCAAATATAATCTCTAAAAGCCAAAGCTGGAGTGATCCAGTGACGGAAAACTATAGGGTCTCTTTGAGATAGCCAGCTGCATATTGAGCAGTTGGTTTTTTTAATACCAACATTGCCAAACCAAGAGTGATCTTGGGACGGAAAACTATAGGGTCTCTTTGAGATTGCCAGTTGCCACTTACGGTGACTGGCTTTTTTAATAAAAATAAAAATACTGGAGGAATATATTATGGTAAGAAAAATATTATTTGTTTTAGCAATTGTTGTTTTACTTGGAGGTTCAGCCTTTGCGTTTGCGTGGTGGGATTCACTGGAAGACAATGAAAGTGTCACAATTGGGGTTGGACAAGGGGTTACACTTACAGTTAATCTTGATGAAACACAGGAAACTTCAGGGGACTTAGTCCCTGCAGGGGTTGTTGCACAACCGGGTCAAGTAGATGAGTATGTATTGGTTTATGATGTTGAGTTAGATCGCCCCATTGAAGGGACACTGAACTTATCAGTTATAGCAGAAAATATTTTGGTCAACAATGCTAGTGATTTAGCATCGTATATTGATATTGACATAGATGCTGCGCCTACAATTGGCAACGAAGCAATTGTTGTGACAGTAACTGTAACATTAAATGTCGATAGTGAAACAAATGTAGATGACATTGAAGCGTTAAAAGATGCCGATATTACGTTTGATTTAACATTTGAAGCTACACAATAATCATTAAACTATAAGAAAGTATTAACAAATAGGGGGAAATATAATGCGAAAAAAATTACTGTTTGTTTTAGGATTAATTGTTTTACTTGGTGGGTCTGGACTTGCTTTTGCATGGTGGGATAACCTTGATGAAACACAAAGTGAATCGATTCTGCTTGGGGAAGGGGTCCGTATCTCAGTTTCTGAAGGCACGGCCGATGAAGATAAATTACTTGTTCCTGCAGGGTCTTTTTATGCAACGTTCACCGATGACTACACAACCGTTTATTCATTCTCATATACTGTAAGCATGGAAAATCCATTGGAGAGTGGCTATGAAGCGGCACTTACAATCAGTGTAAATAACTGGAATATTACCACACCGGCACTCGACGTTATTGATTATACTATTGACGCTGATTCACAAACTAGTTCGAATGAGAATTTGACATTATCAAGTGCATTTAGCGATCAAGGGGAAAGTTATACAGTGCAAGTCAGTATTACCTTAGCCAATGCACCGAGTGCAGAAGATCAACAAGCTGTTTATGATGCACTGCAGGCTGAGGGGTTAATGTTTGATGTTAATTTCGAAGTAACCGACCCACAACTGAGTGACTAATTAAGCCCATCATAAAGACGGGTTGCTTCCAAAGGAAGGGATGCTATGAAAAAGAATACTTATTGTCTCTTTGGGATTTCCGCCTTAGCCATTACAAAGTTTAGATTAACACTCTTTGTCGTATTCATGCTTGTCGCTTCTTCATCCATTGGGTTTGCTATTTGGGAACAGACCTCTCCTCTTAATGATGACCAACGTATTATTATCGGAGAAGGAACTTCTTTTGAAGTGATTCGCATTAGTGATCCACCAGAGGAGAACATGCGGTTAGTTCCGCTTGGAGCCTTTTTGGGGCACGATGAAATTGATTACTATAGTTATCATTACGAAGTTGCTATCAATAAAAACGCCCAGCTTTCAGTGTATGCCCAAAACATTGAGATTGGTAACACCAGTGATCTATCAGATTTGGTTGTTTTTGAGTATGCATTGAATGAAGATTTTATTAATGCGACCCTCCAACCATTACAAGTCAACATTGGTGATAGTTACTATGATGACACTGAAGAACTTTATTTGATTAATGTTTACATTAAAGTAATACTGCAAGAACCAACAAACCAAGCACAATATCTAGCCATGGCTAAAAAACCACTGGTATTTGAATTGGTGTTTGAAATCAATGAACTAACTGAAGAGGATTGAGGGACATCATGACTGAAAATACAAAGGTAAAATCGAAGCGAATCCGTAAAATTTTTAGTATTGTCTTTACGATTTTCCTTGTTTATGTTGCGATAACCCTAATATTTGAAAATGTCGCTTTTTTGAATCGTTATGAACATTTTGTGATTGTCTCAGATTCAATGGAGCCGACCATAAATGTTGGTGATGTCGTTATCATTAATAATGCCACAGAGCCTGATACGCTTCAAAGTGGAGATATCATCGCGTTTGAAACAACAATTAACGATCAGTTAGTGACAGTCGTCCATTATATTCATGATATTGAAATAAGTAATGATCAGCGAATATTTACTACCATTGCAGAAAACGCTGATAACCCAGATGTATGGTCATTAAATGATGATGATATTACAGGGACCTATGTGCTGAGAATTCCGCAAATAGGGCGTTTTTTACTCTTTGCACAATCACCAGTCGGTAGAATGGTGATTATCATTGACATCATATTGATTTACTTGCTTTACCGGATGTTTTTTAAAAGGGATAAGAAGGAGGGTGAAAAAAGATGAAGCTAGGACGTATTTTGGGGATAGCTTTGTTAACCTTCGCAATTGTATTGATTAATGTTTCGACACATCATGCCTATGGTCTTTTTGACGATTTAAATAAAACAGAGTCTCGCAGTATCAAAAGCGGAACCTGGCAATTTACGACACCTTCGGTAATTCTCGATGCTTTTAATGAGGCTTTTTTATCCTATTTCAATGTTGATACTGTCGATGCCCTTTATACAAACAAATCATTTTTAGATTTACTTGAAGCATCCAGTACAACAGGCAATGTTGTGGCTGCTTATTATAGTTTGGAAAATGTTTTTATCGGAAATTATTCCTTTGATATCAATGGTGTTTATGAACGCCAATCGAGAACCTCGCTTGGCTTTTTGCGGCCCCTCAACTACGAAAATGAAAATAATGCGATGATTTATCCGTTAAAAGGCGAAATTCCCCAAAGTACTGATGATGATCCTTTTACAGTAACTGATGTGAAAAACGCCTTAAGTGAAGACTCTGTTGCCTTTCGTTTAGACAACGAAATTACCATTACAACCCATCAACCCATTGAAAACCTAAGTGCAATTTCCTTTTATGCATTAATGGGAAACCGAGAAAACGGTGATGACAATTTGGCGGTAAGACCCTTAGTTGTCTCTGTTGGCGCTTCTAAAGATGGTCCGTTTGAGACGATTGGGACCTTTACCATTGAGCGTTTAGCTGAAAATGATAATTTGTTCACAGGGAATTTAGTGGAAAGGGATTTCCCGTATTATCACTTTGAATTATCTGCACAACTTTTACAAGATATGCCTGAAGACGGTTATTATGTTAGGTTATTTTTTGCGGGTGGTATTGAAGGACGGGGTGGCAATGTAACACGTTCAAGAGTTATTATCGACAACCTGGAATTTCTACAAGAATAAAAATGAACGGAGTGATTGTAATGAGTAAGTCAGAATCATTACATATGAATGCTTTAGTGGATCTTGCGATGTTTAGTTCAGCCGAAGAATTAGCGGATTTATTGGATGAATTAAACACTCAACTACCGAGAACCCTAAGAATAGAAGCAATGCGAGATGCCTTGGCACCTTATTTTAAAACAGAACTTAAAACACTAGAGCATAAGACCAACGCCTTGGAATCTCATGAAACCAAACGTCTTGAGTACTTGAAAAGCACGTCGATGTTTACTGAAATGCAGTTAAGAGAAGCGCTTAACTACTATCATGATCAAAAGCTTTTGAGTACCTATTACCGACTGCTTTGGAATAATATACTCAACTACTTAGAAAACAACGGGGCATACGCGGATTATTTAAAAGCCTTTTTCACTGATAAAATGCGTAACAAGCACGCTGATGACCTTCCACATCATGAAGGGTTTAACAGTGCGACCGATTCTTTGTTTTATGATGAACATGGCATGTTAGATGGCTTAACCTTTGATCAAATCAGGCGCACGCTTTATAACAGTGCTACTAAAAATTTGATTATCGCGACTGGGAAAAAGTATGGATTTGACATTGTCAAAACTATGAACAAACAACAAATGCGTAAATTAATCAAAACAATGCTGACTCAACGCAATGAATGGGAAGAAACGTTAACCCAAACACTTGAAGAAGGATCTATTAAAACCATAGAAGACATTGCGGCGCATTATCAATTGCCTATTCGTAGTTATCTAACCAAAGAAGACATGATTGAACAATTGATCATACATGTGAAATATCAACAAGACCTTTTGTTGCAACAACAACAAGAAGAATCGACAGAAGCCTATATTAAACGACTTGAAGAAGAAGTTGCACAATTAAAACAACAACTACAAGAACTTTCAAGTAAACAATCTGAAGAAATTACTCAAGCGTCACATCCTATAAGAAATAAAGTCCGCTTGCCTATCTTAGACATCATTGCCGCAAGTATCATGGGATTCTTGTTTTTAGGATTAATGAGTTATTTTCTTAGTAACATGGGAATGTTTGCGACCATCAACAACTTAATCAATCAAGTGACTTATCGGGAAACTGGCATTATGGATATATACCATAACGTCATTGATTTTATCATTCGAGGATAGGCGCACTTTGTGCGTCTATTTTTTTACAGTAAAACGCCTAGATTGATTGACACTTCGCTTGGTTGGCGCTATAATGATAACAACCGATGAAGAAACTGAGTATGTTGAGGATTAAAGAGAGAATGTGGCTGGTGAAAACATTCATCTAACGCATACATGACATTTCTGAGGGCGGCTTTGAATATAAATAGAAGCTGCCGTATGACTGCGTTAAAGTCAGAGTGCCGACTCAAGTCGGAATAAAGGTGGTACCGCGGATTATATTCGCCCTTGACTCGAGGGTGATTTTTTTATATTTAGGAGGAATAAACAATGATCAGACGTATGAAAGGAACTTATGATATCACGGATGACATCGGATATTATAAGGCTATTGAAAAACAAATAGAAAGAGTCTCGAAACTCTTTAACTTTAAAGAAATTAGAACCCCACACTTTGAAGCGCGTGAGCTTTTTCATCGCAGTGTTGGTGAAGATACCGATATTGTCAGTAAAGAAACGTATGATTTTGAGGACCGTGGAGGCCGTATTAATACGTTACGCCCAGAAGGCACTGCCGGCATTGTCCGTGCTTTTAACGAAAACAAATTGTATGCTAGCAATATTTCTCCTCAAAAATATTATTACTACGGCAGCATGTTTCGTTATGAACGTCCGCAAAAGGGCCGTTTCCGGGAGTTCAGACAGTTTGGGGCCGAAAGTTTCGGTTCAAACCATCCCTCAATGGATGCCGAAATCATCGCGTATGCCGCGACATTGTTAAAAGCACTCAAAATCAAGGACATTACTGTGCATCTGAATTCACTTGGAGATAAAACCTCCAAAGCGAACTTTGAAAAAGCACTCAAGGCACATTTCCAACCACACCTTGATTCATTGTGCAAGGACTGTAAAAACCGTTATGAAGAAAATCCATTGCGTATTTTAGATTGTAAAGTCGATAAGAACCATGAAAGCATGCAAAGCGCCCCTAAAACGGTTGATTACTTGACCGATGCAGATAAAGCCCATTTCGAATCGGTTCAAGCCTATTTGAAAAGCGCCAATATCGACGTTGTTGTCGATCATAACCTTGTGCGCGGTTTGGATTATTATACGCACACGGTCTTTGAAATCAAAGTATCTGAAGATCTTTTAGGGTCACAAAACGCGATTTGTGGCGGAGGACGCTACAATAATCTCGTTGAAACCTTAGATGGTCCACCGACACCTGCCGTAGGCTTCGCCTTCGGAGTCGAACGATTGGTTGTCGCATTAAAAGAAAATGACTATCCATTATCTGAAGATTATTTGCATGTATATGTATTAGTGATGGGTGAACAAGCGCGTCTTAATGCTGCTTGGCTTATTCAGCGCATGCGTATGGGTGGCTTGATGGTTGATACGGATTATACCGAACGCAGTATGAAGGCTCAGTTTAAACAATCCGCCAATCACAATGCCCGTTTCGTAGCGATTATCGGGGATAAGGAAGTTGAAGAAGGCGCACTCAATCTTAAAGATCAACAATTAAACACTGAAGAACGTGTCAGTTTCAACGATTTATACGTTACCATTGTTGATAAACTGACTCAAAAACGAAGTGACTGTCAAGACTGCGATTATAAAGGAGAATCACAATGATCTATACCCACAACAATAATGAACTAACAATAGAAAATTTAGGTGAAACGGTTAAACTTAAAGGCTTTGTGGCTAAAAAACGCGATCTTGGAAATCTTGTCTTTATTGATTTAAGAGACCAAGAGGGCATTACACAACTTGCCTTTTACAATGAAAACCAGTTAAAAGAAGAGACGTTATCGATTAAAAACGAATATGTCATCGCCATCGAAGGCGTTGTTGCGGAACGTAGTTCCAAAAATCCCAATATGACAACTGGTGACATTGAAATTGATGTTAAAAAACTCGATGTATTAAGTACGGCCAAGCAACCTCCAATGATGGTTCAAGACGATACTGATGCGTTAGAAGATACACGTTTGAAATATCGTTACTTGGATTTACGCCGTCCGTATCTAAAAAACATCATGAAAACGCGGCATCTTATTACTAAAACTGTACGTGACTTTTTAAATGAAGAGGACTTTTTAGACTTTGAAACACCGATGTTAACGAAATCAACCCCTGAAGGTGCGCGCGATTACATTGTACCTTCTCGTAATCACAAAGGCAATTTCTATGCCTTGCCCCAAAGTCCGCAGTTATTTAAACAATTACTGATGATTTCAGGATTCGAACGTTATTACCAAATAGCCAAATGTTTCAGAGATGAGGACTTGCGTAGTGACCGTCAACCTGAGTTTACGCAGATTGACATTGAAATGAGTTTTGTCGAACAAGATGATGTTTTAGACGTTAGTGAACGCATGATTAAACGCGTGATGAAAGCTGTTAAAGGCATCGATGTTAAAACACCATTTCCACGCATGACCTACGCTGAGGCGATGCGTAAATATGGAACCGATAAACCAGATACACGCTTTGAGATGTTCTTGACCAATCTTGATGAGGTATTTACGGACACTGAATTCAAAGTTTTTGCCTCAACCCTGAAAAACGGTGGCAGCATTCAAGCCATCAACGTTGAAGGGGGCGCAACGACATATTCACGTAAAAAAATCGATGCGTTAACCAATGAAGTGAAAAAATACGGGGCTAAAGGACTTGCCTGGGTGAAAAAAGATGATGGTGAGTTAAGTGGACCGACCATCAAGTTCTTTAGTGACAATGAAATCCAAGCCTTAGACACTACGCTTAATATGCAAAATGGTGACATTGCATTCATTGTCGCCGATCGCTTGAAAGTTACCCGAAGTGCGCTCGCCTTTTTACGTAACCATATTGCTAAGGCACTGAATTTATACGATGATAACACCTTTGATTTCCATTGGGTTGTCGATTGGCCAATGTTTGAATATGATGCTGAAGATGAACGGTTTTACGCCTTACATCATCCCTTTACAAGGGCCCATGACGCGCATAAAGACCGTTTGAAAGACGCACCTGATAAAGCGCTCGCTTACGGATATGACTTAGTGGTACAAGGCCAGGAACTTGGTGGAGGATCACTGAGAATCCATGATTTAGCCATGCAAAGTGACGTCTTCAGTGTGCTTGGCATGGATGAAGCCAGCCAACAATCACAATTTGGGTTCTTACTTGATGCCTTGCAATACGGCACGCCACCGCATGGCGGCATTGCGTTTGGTTTGGATCGTTTGGTCATGATTCTTACCGGTACAAAGAACATTCGTGATGTCATCGCCTTTCCAAAGACAGCTTCTGCCCATTGTTTATTGACAGAAGCGCCTTCACCTGTAAGTAACGCACAACTAGAAGAACTGGGACTCATCAAGAAAACCCGTGATGAATAAACAATATGAACGGCTTGTGCCACTCTATGGAAAAGAAAACCTTGATAAATTAAAACACGCCACCGTTGCCGTCATCGGCCTCGGTGGTGTTGGTGCATATGCGGTTGAAGCACTGGCACGCATGGGTGTGGGGACTTTGATTGTTGTTGACAAAGACGTCGTCATGGAAAGTAATATCAATCGACTGATCTATGCGACTCATGATACAATAGGCCTGTACAAATCAGACTTAGCAAAACAACGGATTAATAGTATTAACCCTGAATGCAAGGTTTTTGCCTATGCCCAAAATTTTGATGAAACCATGGTAGATACCCTTTTTGCTCACACGATTGACTTTATGTTTGATGCGATAGATTCACTGAAAAATAAAGCGTTACTTATTGAACAGTGCATTAACCGTAATATTGGGATTATTACCTCAGCTGGGCAAGGAAACCGAAAAATGAGTGAACAAATTATTGTAAAAGATCTTTTTGAAACCGCCTATGATCCTTTAGCGAGAAAATTGCGAAGTTTACTACGTAAACAAGGCATTGAGCATAGTGTTCCAGCGGTTTATTCAGAAGAACATCCTTTAAAAGACAACACGCTTTCTTTCGTTGCTTCCAATCCGTTTGGCCCTGCAACCGCAGGATTGAGAGCGGCTGAATATATTACCACTAAATTGATGGAGTGATAACATGAAAAAAATCGTATTTGCCGGCGGCTGTTTTTGGGGCGTCGAAGCGTATTTTAAACTTGTTGATGGCGTTGAAATGGTTCAAAATGGCTATATTGATGGTCATACGACCAACCCTACCTATGAAGCGGTTTGTAATGGCAGTGGCCATGCCGAAGCGGTTGAAATTGTTTATGATGAAACGGTTGTTAGTTTAACGACATTACTTAAACATCTCTTTAACATTATTGACCCTACCTCAATCAACAAACAAGGCAATGACATCGGCATGCAATACCGCAGTGGAATCTATAATTATGATCATGAACAAAAGCGGATCATTGATGATTTTATTGATACTGTCAAAGCGGATTACAAAAAACCACTACAACTCACTTTTAAGACCGGTGAAGTATTTTATGTCGCTGAAGATTATCATCAAAATTACCTTGATAAAAACCCTAATGGCTATTGCCATGTGAACCTTGGTAGCGTCAAGCGTATTAAGGAGTGATTAGATGAAACGTAATGATTATATTAAATGGGACGATTACTTCATTGGCGTTGCCAAACTATCAGCCATGCGTAGTAAAGACCCTAACACTCAAGTTGGGGCGTGTATTGTCAATGA
>PWOH01000035.1 GCA_003557505.1 Mollicutes bacterium
CAAGTACCGCACAGTTTACGGTAATCAATGGTAGGAAAATCCCAAATGCGTTATGCAGGGTTGGAAAGAATTTCTCTAAGAACATTTCTAAAAATTGTACCGTCGCAGCAATCGTAATGATAAATACCAACAGGTTTAGCTGTTCGGTACCGGTATGTTGTAATAATCGATAGATCGGATAGTTGATGATTCCGGTAATCGTAACGACAAACACAACCGCATAACCCATGCCACGAGCGTTTTTCGTATTGGTAGAAATCGCAATTAACGGACACATCCCAAGGATAAGCGCCAAGGCGATATTATTATCTAAAATAGAGCCGACAAACACTTCAAATACATTGCCCATATTATCGTTCCTCTCTTCTTAAGCGTTTTATAGTCATCATACGAGTGACTCCTCGTAGTTTTTGGTGAGATCACGTAAGACCCATATTAGAAGGCCTAGAATAAAGAATCCACCTGGTGCAATGGCCATGACTACCCAGTTTTCCCAACCAGAAGGCATAATTTGGTAGTCGAGAATTGTTCCAAAGGCTAAGAGTTCACGCACTGAGGCGATGATTACTAAAACCCAGGTGTAGCCTAAGCCGTTCGCAAAACCATCGAAGAAAGTAAATTTCATCGGGTTTTTAGACGCAAAGGCTTCGGAACGACCCATAACGATACAGTTAGTAATAATCAATCCCACATAAGGCCCAAGTGCATCGTGAATATTGGGGACAAACGCTTCTAAGAATGCATCAACCGCAATAACGAAACTCGAGATAATAACCATATACGTTACCATTCGAACCCGTTGCGGGATAATATTACGAATAAGTGAGGTAATAAGCGAGCTCATGATAATAACAAAGGTAACAGCCATTCCCATCGCAATCGCATTATCGACACGGTTCGTGACCGCTAAGGCTGAACATAACCCCAGGGCTGCGATTAAAATAGGATTGCTTCTTGAGACACCATCTCTAGAAATGTTAAACCATTTCGTATACATTAACCGGCGTAGATTCATGACATCACCTCTGAGAGATCAATTGTATCAAAGACTTCACGGTAACGCTGATATTCTTCATTCATAATATCTTGAAAGTTATTTGAAGTTCTCGTTCCCCCGACAATCGCATCGACTTCATTGGGATCATCAGGATCGGCATTGTGGGTAATATTGAGTTCAGGATACATGCTTTTACCAACATAGTTGGCCAAATAATCACGATCTTCAATAACCCCACCAAGGCCTGGTGTTTCTTCTTGTTCTAATATGCGAATCGCTTTAATCGTTTCAAAATCATCTTCCAACGTCACGATGGCAATAATTGGTCCCCAAACGCCACCACCTTCAATCCGGTATGAAATAGAACCACTGTCTCTATGAACATAAAAGGTCAGTCCATCTTCTTCAATGATTTCAATTTCCGATTCAAAAACGTCTGCAATATTCGCTTGCGTGTAAGAAACATCGTTGGCATCAAGAATAGCCATATACAGATTGGCTTCTTGATTCGCTTCAATACGCTCGGCGGTAATGAGTTCGACGCCCACTAATAAAGCCGAGGTGAAAACACCCATAAAAACGACAAATACTAACATCTTTATATATTGGTTCATGATGCCACCTCCGTAGTGTTTTCTTGGGTCTCTTGACGACTTTCATACCATGCATCAATATGCGGTGCAATGGCATTCATCAAAATAATCGCAAACACAATACCTTCAGGAAACGCTGAGAAGGTACGAATAATCAGGGTTAATAATGCTATCCCAAACCCGTAAACCAAGCGACCACCTTTATAATCCGGTGCAGTAACAGGGTCTGTAGCAACAAAGAATGCTGCAAATAATAATGTCCCAGTAATCATGGCATACAGTGGGTTCCCAAAGGTATCAGGTAATAAGAAATAGCCGATAGACTGAAGGATAAAATAGCTAACTAACAGTGAAACAGTAATGCGCCAATCCGCTATTTTAAGTAAGAGTAACGCTATTCCGAGTATAACAATCCCAACAATAAAAGTCTCTCCAATCATGCCAGGGACATTACCAAGTAATAAATCGCGTAGTTCCCAATCAAATGGCATTCCTACCATCAACTGCATAATTGGTGGTTGAGAGGTTATATCACCTGTTTGAGGATTCAACCACTGGGTTGTCATATATGGAATAAATGAGACGGTGATAAAGACAATGCCTACCAACGCAGGATTAAATACCGTTTTTCCAAGTCCACCAAAAATCATTTTACCAAAGAAAATCGCAAATCCAGCCCCGATTCCAACCATCCACAGTGGAGCGTTGGGTGGTACTAATAGCGCAAGAATCATAGGGGTAACCATCCAGGAATTATCCAGTTTCTTTCCTCTGGCTTTTACAAACGCAAATTCAATAATAAATGAAACAATGTAACTAACAGCCGCAACCGCATATACTCGAATCCCGAATATAAACGATGAGGCAATGAGCAAAATGCCCAAGAAACTAGTGAGGATCAACATATTTCTTAGTGATAGATCCTTTGAGTCATTTTGATTCATATCTTCACCCTTTCTAATTAAATGCACACGTTTTTCTAAATAAAAACGTCTTAAATTATAAGTTATTTGAAAACTCCAAATATATTTAAAATTATAGCATAATTTAGCACCTATTTCTTGGGATAAACGTACATAATTTAACCTTGAGTTGTCCCACAACGCCAAAAAAGGCTTAAAATGGCTGTAAACGTATACAATCAATGAATATTAACTTTTAGTGGCAGCACGAACTATTAATTGGATTAATTATAAAAAACAATTGTCACTTCTAAATAAGTATTAAAAAACCACAACCATGATGGTTGTGGTATACATACAAATTATCTGGAGCTAACGGGGCTCGAACCCGTGACCTCTAGCATGCCATGCTAGCGCTCTCCCAGCTGAGCTATAGCCCCTACGATTTAAAATTTTACATGATACTCAGTGTTTTTGCAAGGATTTTTCATATTATATCTTTAAACGGGCTTTATTTCTTCTATTCGTTCTTACGGTACCATAAACCCCACTAACAATCATTAAGGCACCGAGGTAATGATACGATTCAATCGACTCCTGTAAATATAATGCACCCGCAATAACCGCTACTATCGTCGCGATATTGGCATAGATACTAATGACATGTGCTTCGAGTTTACTCAATGCGTAATTGATTAAAAAGAAGCCGCCAATTGAGGCAATAATGCCTAAATACATTATCGGTAATATTAAACTTAAATTCCCCAAATTAGAAACATAACGACTTAAAGATCCATTGATAATCAAGGTAGTGACATATAGACTATTAAAAACAATTGCCCCCATAAACATCATAAAATAGGTAATTTCTTTGGCACTCAGTGATTTTGAGGCACTGCGTGAGGCTATATTAAAAAGCGCGGCGGAAATAACCGCCATAAACAATAGAAGTAACCCTGTAGTTTGGACTTCTATGCCTCCTGTCGCATTCATCGCTTGAATGAAGATAACACCACTGACGCTCAGTAAAATAAAAAAGACTTGGATTTTTGTCGGTTTTTCTTTGAGTAAAACTGAAGAGAAGATGGTCGCAAATATCGGAATCAGCGCAATCATCATACCCGCTTCTGCGCTGGTAGTACGCGCTAAACCATAGGTTTCGAATAAAAAATAAGCCACCGGTTGCAACAAGCCAACAGTCAATAATATCTTAATATCGGCTTTTTGAAATGATATTTTCACAATGTTTAACCGACGAATCAATTCAAACGTTAAAAAAGCCAATAAATATCGGTAACTTATCAAGCCGATTGGGGAGATTCCTTCTTCAAGGACCGTTTTGGAAAACATAAAGGTTAATCCGAAAATGAGCGCAAACATAATTCCGGCAAGATGAGGTAGCTTTGGCATAGAATCACTCCAAGTCAAATTAATCTTTCTCAATCATTATAACGTTTTTTATCATTGATAAAAAGCCTGAATGTGCTATAATCTTAAAAGATACTAACAAAGAAAGGAAAACGCCTATGTATAAATAATTTATCCTATGGTTAAGTGTCATGACATTAGGAATCTTATCGGCGTGTACAGGTGATAATATGATGGAAGAAGTCACAAAAAACCCAGTCGTTACCATAGAAGTCAAAGATCATGGGACGATGACGTTGGAACTAGATTTTGAAGCTGCGCCAAATACCGTCCGTAATTTTGTGAACTTAGCCAATGAAGGCTATTATGATGGCTTGATTTTCCATCGTGTCATCAAAGATTTCATGATTCAAGGTGGTGGCTCACAATCGCCTTCTTGTGCGATTAAGGGCGAATTTAACAGCAACGGGCATAACAACCCTATTAAACATGAACGCGGTGTTATTTCCATGGCACGTACCCAAGACAAAAACTCCGCTACTTCACAGTTTTTCATTATGCATGCCAATTCACCACATCTTGATGGGGAATATGCAGGATTTGGGTATCTAATCGATGGCTTTGATGTTTTAGATAGTATTGCCAATGTCGATGTTACCAACGATCCAAGAAGTCCGCAACCACTCACCGATGTTATCATAGAAAGTATTACAGTTGATACCAATGGTGTCAATTTTAACGATACGGAATGTTACTAAAAAAACGGTCTTAGACATTTTTTATGTCCTAAGACCGTTTTTATTTGATTATTTTAACGCGTGTTGGAAAAAGACATAGTCCCATTAACAGGACGAAAATGCCTCCACCAAGCACTTCACCAATACTAAAAACGCGTCCACCAATCGTGAGCATATCATAGGGAACTAAGACCAACAGTAAAGCAAGTCCATAGAAACGATAAAACCCAGCATCAGCCAAGCGGCGCATTAACAAGGCAATAAACGAAACCAGGAAAGCAATCATAAATATACTGATAATCAACGTCAACACAACCGCCATCTCAGGACGGAGAAAAAGTAAAAATATAATACTTCCAATCGCTAGGATCAGAAATGTCATAGCAACTAAAAACGCCCACCAAAATTCAGCCCGTGAGGAGTAGCCATTGTGGTGTCCCCATCGTCTAAACATCATTTTAAATGCTTTGAATCTTCTCATATCAGTACGCGCTTCGGGTGGAATACTCGCTCGTGTTGTCATAAAAATCTCCTTTGGTTTGGTAATTTAATATAGAATTTGTGCTAGGAGTGCATCAGCTTGTTTTTCATCTTGTAATGTTTTAATGATTTCATAGACAAACTCATACACAGCGCCAGCACCTCGTGCTGTAATAATATTACCATCTTTTAACGCTTTACGCTCTGGATGGTAACGACCGTTTGGCGCATCTATATCACTGCCAGTAAACGCAGTATAATTTTTACCATCTAGCAGTCCGATTTGACCTAAAAATCGTGGACCAGCGCAAATCGCAGCAATTAATTTGTTTTGGTCATAAAAACGTTGTGCTAACCTTTTTACGTTAGTATCACGGTCGACATGTTCAGCAACATAAGGACCCCCAGGAATGATTAAGAAATCATACTCCTCAGGATTGACATCTTTAATTAAAGTATCCGTTTCAATGGTTTGATTGAACTTTGTTACCAAAGTCTTTTCATTACTGAAAGACGTTGTCGTAATCTCAATGCCACTTCTTATCAATAAAGCCCGGGTTGCAAGTCCTTCAACATCTTCCATATTGTTAGCGAATATAAATAGTCCTTTCATGCTATCAACCTCCTATTTTCATTATACATGAATGGACAATGATTTTAAATCGATATCATTGTACATCACTTAATAAAAAAGCCGGTCTCAGCGAGACCGGCTTTATAATGTGACAATTAGTTTACGTAGTCATTCAATTCTTCAATAGAATCAATTTCAACATAATCTGGAACTACAAGGCCAATACGTGC
>PWOH01000060.1 GCA_003557505.1 Mollicutes bacterium
CCACCCGCAAAGTTTTAATTATAAAGTTACTACTAATGATGTGGAGTATTTAGTGCTAGCGAACTTTAAAGATCAAACACTAACCATGGAACCCCCTAAGTCGCTTGAAGGGTACAAATTGTTTTTATCTAATATGAAAACGGATGCAATAGCAATGGAATTCGAACCGTACGAAGCAAGAGTATACCGTAAGAAAAAATAGGGAAAAAAACGCTTTCTTCCCTATTTTAATGCATTTTACTTAGAAATTTTAATGTTTGAAAACAAGGGCTTACATTTTATGTTATAATAGTCATTGAATTATAATTGGCTCTAAATATTTAATCGATTTATATAATAGTTCCAATGAGTTAGAAAACCTTGAGAATTTCTTTAACTTTCCGTACATTTTAGAAGAAGATCGCTACCGTGCCCCTTCATGGGTTAAAGACACCGTATGGTATTCAATCTTTCCAGATCGATTTAAGAATAAAGATAATATAACATCAAATGTCTTAGCATGGGAAAGCGTCGATACCTATGATAATACGATGTTTTTCGGCGGGAATCTTAAAGGCATGGAAGCGAAGCTTGATTACATAAAATCAATGGGGTTTAATGGGATTTATCTAACACCAATCTTCAAAGCCCCATCAGCCCACAAGTACGATACCATCGATTATTTCGAGATTGACCCTCAGTTCGGCACAAAAGCGGACTTAAAATCTTTTATAGATTCGGCGCATAAAAGAGGCATAAAAGTAATGCTCGATGCTGTTTTTAATCATGTGTCATATCATCATCCGTTTTTCCAGGATGTCATCGCAAAAGGTAAACAAAGTGCATATTATGATTATTTCTTCATTAGAGAATATCCATTTTCTCAAGAAACGTTTAAAGATGCCTTAAAAAACGATAAACTTCCGCCTTATGAAACCTTTGCCTTTACCCCACGGATGCCAAAACTCAATACCAACAATCCTGCTTTACGTGAATATTTGATGGAGGTTGGAGCGTACTGGATTAAGCACTTCGATATTGATGGCTGGCGGCTAGATGTCAGTAACGAGATTTCTCATGATTTTTGGCGAGCTTTTCGTAAGCGTATTAAAGCGGTAAAAGAAGAGGCCTTTATACTAGGTGAAAACTGGGATAATTCTGCCCCGTGGTTGGAAGGTGATCAACACGATAGCGTAATGAATTATGAGTTTACGTTTCCGTTATGGCAGTTTTATCAAAAAGAAGAATATGCCTATTTTGATGCGTCGTGGTTGAAAGACACCTTAACAGAAACGATGATGTCTTATTCGGATGAACTCTTAATCAACTTGTTTAATTTATTGGATTCTCATGATACCAAACGGATAACCACTACCTTGAATAATGATGAAGCCTTAATTAAACAAATTTATTTATTCATGTTTTTACTGCCAGGGTCTCCAAGTATTTTTTATGGTGGAGAAATCGGTATGGAAGGTTCAAGTGATCCAGACAATCGTCGCTGTATGATTTGGGATGATACGCGACATAACAAAAAGATACTATCTTTTCTTAAACGCTTGATTGCCCTTTATCACGCTGAAAAAGATTTTAAATCCTCGCAATTTGAGATTCTTCATGCTCGAGATGATATCTTTGTGGTAAGAAAAGGTGATTTAATCGGGATGTTCAACCGTGGTGAAAATAATGTGGAACTTCCAAGTTCACTTGAACTAAAAGGTAAAGATCTTTTACAATCTTCTCAAGACTTTCAAGAATTAAAGCACCTTGAAGCCAAAGCTTTTCACTTATTAAAAGTTAAGGAGTGATTCCATGCAAAAACACATCAATGTTGGTATTATCGGTTGTGGGATGATTGCGTTTAGTAAACATATGCCACATTTATATGATATTGACGGGGTAAATCTCGTTGCCTTTCATAATCGTAGCAAACAAAAAGCACTCGACGCTCAACAACGTTTCGGTAGTGCAGACAGTGTAGTCTATGATGATGCAGAGGCGCTAATTGCTGATAAGCGCATCGATGTGATTCATGTGTTGACAGCGAATAATACACATCGTGAGTATGCCATCAAAGCCTTACAAGCCCAAAAACATGTCATGGTTGAAAAACCGATGGCTAAAAACGCAAAAGAAGCCCATGAGATGCTCAAAGTGGCCCAAGCGAATAATCGTTTATTAAGCGTTGCCTATCAAAACCGTTATCGCCGTGATGTTCAAACCCTGAAATCTTTAATAAATGATGGTGAACTTGGTGAGATTTATATGGTAAAAGCCAAAAGTATTCGTCGTCGCGGGACGCCGTCTTGGGGAACCTTTACGGATAAAGTGGTTCAAGGCGGTGGGCCTTTGATTGATATTGGCTCACATGTATTGGATTTATCGTTATATCTCCTTGATTTTCCAAAGATTTCGCATGTAGATGGCTCGACGTATCAAAAACTCACTCATGAAAATCAAATCAATCAATTTGGCCCCTTTGACAATACAAACTATACCGTCGAAGACAGTGCCTTCGCATTTATTAAAACAGGGGAAAGACAAACCATCACATTGGAATGTTCATATGCCTTAAATACTGAAAATGAGGGTGAGAACATCTTAGAAGTTTATGGAACCAAAGCCGGCGCTTTACTTAATAACGGTTTACATCTTAACTACACCAATCATCGTGGATATGTTCGCGAGACAGTGCAAGTCAATTCTATCGATGAAGGGCAAGCTGAAATGCAAGGGTGGATTGAGGCCATCAGGAACGCAAGCCAACCCTTAGTTACCCAAGAACAAGGTTATGAAGTCAGCCGTATTTTAGAAGCGATCTATGAATCATCCACACAAAATCGCAGCATTGTTTTAAAAGATTGAAAAAATGTTACCACACCACTGTAATTTTGTTACAATGGTATTGTATATAAATTTCATTGAGGTGGTGTGACATGGTTTTAGATAAAGAAATTGAAAAAAAAGTTGTTGATCAAGCAGATATTAAGACGATTATTAAACGACTTGGTAAAGAAGTCAGTAAAGACTATTACGATAAATATCCTATATTAGTTGGGCTATTAAAAGGTTGTATGCCCTTTATGGGAGATTTTATTAAAGTCCTTGATTTTCATTTGGAACTTGGGTTTATGGATGTATCCTCATATCACGGTGGGGTTCAGTCCCATATCGATGTGCGGATTGAAAAAGATCTTTCGATGCCAGTGCGTGACCGTCATATTTTAATTGTTGAAGATATTGTGGATTCGGGCAGAACGTTGCATGCTGTGATTGAATTGCTAAAACAACGTGGCGCGAAAAGTGTCCAAGTATGTACTTTGTTAGATAAACCTTCTGGACGTAAAATTCCATATTCACCCGCTTATATCGGAAAAGAGATTCCTAATTTATTTGTTGTTGGTTATGGACTGGATTATCAGGAACGTTTCCGCAATCTTCCTTATGTCGGGGTTTTAAAACCAGAGGTTTATAGTGAAGAAGATCGCATCCTCACGAATCAAAGCGATACATAAAACGTTTGATACAACCTATAATCTGACCACCAACAAAGCGATTGCAACCTACCTGCAAACGTATATTGATTGTGAAATTTTAGCTCAAAAGCTGATAAATTTTTATAAAAAAGATCACGGAAAAACCGCACCTTCTACATTGTTTTTACCCAATATCTTAAAAGCGAGTGATTACTTCTCACTATCAATATCACGTTCAGAGTTGGTACGGATATTTCCCGGTGGTGAAGGGAAACGTTCTAGAAAAAGTCCACGCCAATTGCGAAATGCTTACGTGCACGCCAAACGCGACGCAGATGCCTTAGAAATGCTGAAACACTTTGATGATCATTTGTCGTTGATGCAGGTATTTCAAAATGCTGTCAAATATCTATTCAAAAAAACTAGTCTGATTCAAGACTAGTTTTTATTATAGGCTGTTTCAATGAATGCTTGGAACAGTGGATGTGGTCGTGTCGGTCGACTTTTAAACTCGGGATGAAACTGTACCGCAATAAAGAAGGGATGATGACTGATTTCGATGATTTCAACCAGGTTTTTTTCTTCAAAATGCCCGCTAAACGTCATACCCGCTTCTTTAAAATCATCAATATAGGCATTGTTGAATTCATAGCGGTGACGATGTCTTTCAACAATAAAAGGTTCGTTATAGATACTCTGTGTTTTAGAGCCCTCTAGTATTTTACAAGGATAGTTCCCTAAACGCATTGAGCCGCCTTTGGCGATAAAATCATCCTGACCTTCTAAAAAGTCGATGATAGGATTGGTCGTTGAGGGATTAATCTCAGTGCTACAAGCATCACTTAATCCAATGACATTACGAGCAAATTCGATGCTGGCCAAATGCATGCCATAACAGATTCCCAAGAACGGAATATTATGTGTTCGCGCATATTCTATCGCTTTTATTTTGCCTTCAGTACCGCGCGCGCCAAAGCCTCCGGGAATCAGTAATCCATCGATGCCTTGCATGACTGTCTCAATCGGCTCTTGTTCAATTGCTTCGGAATCAATCCATTTGATGTTGACTTTAATGCCACTGGGATACCCTCCATGGGTTAAAGCTTCAGACACACTAAGATAGGCATCCTTCAGTCCCGTATATTTTCCAATAAGTGCAATGGTAACATGCTTATTTAGCGACTCGATCGCTTTAATCATCGCGTTCCATTCAGTCATGTTCGCTTCAGAAGCGTCAAACCCGAAATGATTACAAATCAAAGTGTCCAAGTGTTGGTCTTTTAAATTATTGGCAGCTTTGTAAATAATATCTTCATCCATCGCTTCAATGACCGCATTACGATCAACATCACAAAAGAGCGCGATTTTATCTTTCATCTCCTGTGTAACTTTATGGGAACTTCTAAGGACAATCGCATCGGGGTCAATGCCTAAACTTTTGAGTTCTTTGACACTATGCTGGGTCGGTTTGGTTTTTAACTCTTTAGCCCCTTCTAAATAGGGGACTAATGTTGTATGAATATAAAAAGTATTCTCACGCCCAAAATCATAACGGCATTGACGAATCGCTTCTAAGAAAGGCAATCCTTCAATATCACCCACGGTTCCCCCGATTTCGGTAATAATAACATCCGCTTTGGTGGTTTTAGCGGCGTCTTTCAATTTTTCTTTGATTGCGTTCGTAATATGCGGGATGACTTGAATGGTCGCGCCTAAGTAATCGCCTTGGCGTTCTTTATCAATGACTTCCTGGTAGATTTTACCGGTGGTAATATTAGAGTATCGATTCAACTCTTCGTCAATAAACCGTTCATAATGCCCTAAATCCAAATCAGTTTCAGCACCGTCTTTTGTGACAAAGACTTCGCCGTGTTGATAAGGGGACATCGTTCCGGGATCAACGTTGATATAAGGGTCAAATTTCTGCATCGATACTTTTAAGCCTCGGTTTTTTAAAATACGTCCTAATGACGCGGCGGTAATTCCTTTACCGAGGCTACTGACTACTCCGCCAGTAACGAAAATAAACTTAGTTTTTTGCATAGTGTGCACCGTCCTTATTTTTAATAAAAAAAGAAGTCCCCCAAACAATGGGGACTTCTTATTGGCCCGATATTATTATAGCAGTGCTTCTTACATAATACAATGATGAAATGATTAAAATTTGAATCGACTGAAGAACTTTGGATAAAGCCCAATTCCAATAAATGCGATAAGGAAAAAGCGAATGAAATCAAAGAAATTCGCGAGGAAAGATTCCTCGGCAAAGCCAAATAATCCAAATAACTCGCCAACCCCAATCATCACAATCATCATCGTGATAACCCCTAACACATAACGTAAAACTTTTTTTGCGAGTGAAATGTCGTAGGTGAAATTGACATAACGTTTTTCATACATGACCGCTAG
>PWOH01000076.1 GCA_003557505.1 Mollicutes bacterium
ATCAACTCTTTAACATCTTTACTTCCTTGTTGATATGGTCCATATTTTCGGTGTGGGGGCACACCGAATACTTTACGCCTTTTTTTGGGGCGTGGCATGAAATCCCTCCAATTTATCTTACTTATCCTTCACCCTTATTGTAACGCATATGAAACATATGTCAATTTAGGTGGTCGTAAATAAAAAAGCCACTTAACTAAAAGCGACTTTAAAGTTTTTTCAAGGAATGTACAAACGATTCATCTGGATCAATATAAATCGTTTTTTGGTGTTTGTATGTAACGAAGTAGCCTTTATGTCCGGGAATCTTTTTAATGTTTTTGACTTCAGTATAATCGACGGCTACAGAGCCGGAATACCGCATTTTTGAATGATAAGCTGCCAGCTGTGCAGCACTACGAATCGTGGTTTCACTGAGTTCATCGATGGGGGCTTGTGCCACCACATGTGAACCCGGGGAATCTTTGACATGAAACCAAGTATGATAGTGCTTGGCGATTTCGTGGGTTATTTTCGCATTTTGGATGTTGTTTTTTCCCACGAGAATTTTGATGCCATCGGGGTCAATAAAGGTAGTGTGACTTGCTTTTTTGGCTTGTTTCTTTGAGGATTTAGATTGTTTGAGATAGCCGTGTTCTTTTAACTCATCGCGTATTTCTAAGAGGTCTCTTAATTCGGCATAGTCTAATTGGTCGTCAATGGTTTTAAAGTACGTGCGTTCATTTTTGGCACGAATAATCTGGCGATTAATATGTGGCAGACTTTTCTTCATTTTTTTAAACTTCGCAAAATAGTTTTTGGCATTTTCAACCGCATCTTTTTCACGATCAAGGGCAATATCAATCAATGTTTCATTTTCATAGTCGTAAAGTTGTACCATCTTATCGCCAAGTGTGACTTCATGTGGATAAGAAAGCAGTAAATTACCTTTTTTCTGGTAATTATCAGCGTCTTCATTTTTGGCAAGTTGTTGGTTCAGTTTTTCTATTTTACGTTGTTGTTTATCAATTTGTTTATTGACAAGACTTCTAAGTTGTTTGAGGTGTTGTTGGTGAAGTTGATGATTCTCACGTTTACCAAAAAATGTATCCAGTAGTTTAGACGCTGATTCAAACCTTTCAGTAGTACCTTCTACATGTGTGATGTGGAAGGGTGAGAACACCATTTTTTTATGCTTGAGAATTTCAAAATTTCTTTCCGCTAAAAGGGTGTTAAAGACATTCAGTTGATCTGAATTATCTTGTGTGCGGTGGACAAATTCTTTCGTAAACAAGGGTGAAATGCCTTGAAAAGTGTTTAAAAGACTTTTGTGATTATCAAAGTGATGCGTTTTGAAGATTTTTTCAACGTTTAATGTATCGAATGGATTGATGCGCTCATCGTTTGGGCGTTCATAAATGGCGGAGGGAATCATGGTGCGCTGATCACTAAATGGGTGGGTATGATTAAGGCAATCAAGGATTTTATCTGATTCATCGGTTAAGATGAGATTTGCGTCTTTACCCATCGCTTCATAATAAAGATGAAGCGTCTTTAAATCACCAAATTCATCCTTTTTACGGAGCGTAAACTGAACAATACGGTCATTGTCTATTTGTGATAAGGCATCAATGCGTGCGCCTTCCAAATGTTTTCGTAAAAACATACAAAACATCGGTGGATTGTAAGGTTTGTCAAATGATTGTTCCGAGATGTGCATGCGTGTGTTTTGTTTGGAGGCACTAATTAGTAATTGTATATTTTTATGTTTGCGCAACGTAAAAAGAAAGGTGAAATCTTCCAATTGATACACCTTTGATATTCTTGCGCCAATGAGGGAATCTTGTGATTCTCTAATGACATGTCGTAGCATTAAACCGTCAAAACTCATAGTTATCACCAGAGTTATTGTACCATGTTTTAAGAAAATTTAAAAAAGTAAATGATTTGACTTACATATTTGTTTTAAAAGTGTTATTATGATAAATAATACATTAGATTGGGGGGCGGCCAATGAAACTAAATGAGCGTGGTTTATTGGTTGTACTAAGCGGTCCCTCCGGTGTCGGAAAGGGTACTGTACGCAAAGCGCTTTTCGATTTGGAAGGCCATGATCTCGTATACTCTACCTCAATGACAACCCGTCCACCCCGTGCTGGTGAAATCGATGGCGAAGATTACTATTTTGTCAGTCGAGAAGAATTCGAACAGCGAATCAAGGACGATGCGTTTTTGGAATGGGCAGAGTTTGTGGGGAACTATTATGGGACACCTAAAGATAAGATAGAAGCCCACTTAAAAAGCGGGAAAGAAGTAGTCCTTGAGATTGAAGTTCAAGGGGCGCTGCAAGTCAGGGAAAAAGCACCGGATGGCGTATTTATCTTTATCGCTCCACCCAATAAAGAAGCACTCTACAGACGCTTACTTCGTCGCGGTACTGAATCGACAGACACCATCCAAAAACGAATGGATAAAGCAGAAAGAGAGTTTCCACTGGCGCACAAATATGACTATATTGTCGTCAATGATGAAGTGACCAATGCCGCAGACCGTGTTTTAGCGATTATCCGTGCTGAACATGCAAAAACGGAACGTTCCATTCATAAATACTCACAATTAATGGGTATTCATGAAGATAAATGATATAATGTTAGATAAGTTACAGGAGGTATTATAGATATGGGAAAACCACTTAACACAGAAGGACTTCGTTATCCATCGATTGATGAGTTGTTGACGAATATTGATTCTAAATACAAACTTGCCTACGCTGCTGCAATGCGTGCAAAAATTATTCGTGATAAAGACGATGTTACCATCGACTACAAATGCTCCAAACCTGTAGGGGTTGCACTAGAAGAAATTCAACAAGGAAAAATCAAAATTGATTTTGAAAAATAAGTAGATTTAATCTACTTTTTTTTTCGGTCCATGTGCTATAATTGAGATAAGAAATTGGAGTGTTTACCATGGAGAATGCCTTTAAGACTTTACTGAATGTACTCGATTTAAAAACGCACGAAGAAGCGCTTCAAGGGAAATTAATTGAACTTGAAGTCGATGAAAAAAGTGCGACATGGAATTTTATCATTGAATTTGAAAAGCCTCTAGAGATAGAGGTTTTTAAGCGGTTTATCACACGGCTTGAAAGTTTACCAGTTGTCTTGGATGCGTGTAGTCGTGTGGTCTATAAAATCGATTATGCCACGCCAAGGAATGAAAGTTTGTCAGATTATTATTATCTGGCTTTAGATATATTAAAAGATAAAAAACCACGTTTTACTGCCATGAATACGATGGATGTTGAACAAGACGGGGAAACGTTACGTGTAGTTTGTCCGAAAGACGGAACTTATGTTGAAGAAATGTTGTTTGAAATTGAAAAAAAGATGCTCGAATTCGGCTTTGATGTTTCGTTGAATATCCGTTATTGCGATAACGCTCCAACCATTAGTGAGCGGATCGAACAAATCGCTGAAGAAGATGATGATTTTGAACTGGAAGAAACCCCGATACAGTTTGAATCGTTTGGTGAACAAAGTGTGCCTCGGATCAAACATACGATTGCCGATATACCTGTGGGCGAAGAAAAACTCAATGAATACAAAAGTGCCAATCATAATGCCAACTTCTCAGTTGAAGGCATTATTGAATCCTTTGAAAAACGTCAAATAAAAAAACAAACAGTGCTATATACGTTTGTAATATCGAATGGTGAAGATTCGATTTATGTTAAAAAGTTCGTTCGTGACAAAGAAGAAGCGAAGTTTCTCGATAACACCGAAGAAAACATGAAAATTAAAGTGAAAGCGTACGCCCAATATGATCATTTCAATGACGAAGTCGTTTTAATTGCTGATAATATAGAGCGGACTAATAAGCCGGCTAAAATCGAAAGCCGAAGTGATGATGCCGAAGAAACACGCATAGAGTTGCATCTGCATTCCAAAATGTCGACACTTGATGGGATTAACTCAATTGAGGATTATGTCAAAACCGCCAAACAATTTTCTCATGACGCCATTGCCTTAACCGACCATGACAATGTTCAAGCCTTTCCAGAATTTTACAAGGCAGCGAAAAAACACAAAATAAAGCCTATTTTCGGGGCTGAACTTTCGATTGTCGATGAATCAACCATTGCGATTGCAAGCCATCAGCACGAAGGGACACTGCGGGATAGCACGTATGTCGTATTCGATATTGAGACGACCGGCCTGTCCGCTAATTTTGATAAAATCATTGAAATAGCCGCAGTCAAACTCAAAGACCATCAAATTATTGACACATTCAATGAGTTTGTTAATCCTAATCAACCGTTGTCTAAATTCACCAAAGATCTAACAGGCATTCAAGATAGCGATGTCCGTGGCGCAGAAACGATTGACGAAATCATGCCGAAATTTAAAGCATTTTTTGAAGGCTGCATCATGGTCGCACACAATGCGACGTTCGACATGGCACATGTCTATGAAAACCTGCGCGCCCTAGATCTTTATGATCAGGACTATCCAACCATTGATACTTTGCAAATCGCAAGACAACTTTATGGAGATAAGTTGAAACGCTTTAATTTAAAAGCCGTTGCTAAATTGTTTAATGTTTCACTGGAACGTCATCACCGCGCCATCTATGATACGCGTGCGACCGCGGATATCTTTTTACACATGCTCAGTGATTTTGATAAACAAGGCATAAAAGACTTTGAAACCTTGAAAAACCTCTCAGAGAATATCAGAGGATTTAATCCCTATGCCAATGCACGAAGTGCGCATGTGAGTGTCCTTGTTAAAAATCAAACCGGCCTTAAGAATCTCTTTAAATTGGTTTCACTTGCCAACACAAAATATTTCTACAAAGGCCCTAAACTGCCTAAAAAGGAGTTAACTAAACATCGTGAAGGCTTACTGATTGGCAGTGGGTGCATGAACAGTGATTTCTTTGAAACAGCGCTTAATCAAGGCTATGATACCTTACTCGAAAAAGCGAAATACTTTGATTATCTCGAAGTCCAACCTTTTGAAGATTATCTGTATTTAGGCAGTGATATGGACAATGTCGAGACTCGCATCGAATCAACCATCCGACGCATTTTAAAGATATCTGATGAAACGAAGATTCCTTTGATTGCGACTGGTGATGTTCACCATATTGAAAAAGATGGTAAAAAATATCGTGATATTTATATTCAAACCCCAATTGTCGGGGGTGGGTATCACACACTGAGTCGTTATAATGATATTCCTTCTCAATACTTTCGGACAACTGAGGATATGCTTAAAGCTTTCCCATTTTTAGAAGCTCATATCACCAAACGCATTGTGGTTGAAAATAGCCGCAAACTGGCTGAAGAAATCGAATTTGTCGAAGCCTTTAAAAATGAACTTTACGCGCCAACCGATGACTTTTTAGCCAAAGAAGGCATCCCTTCAATTGAAAAGAAAATGATTGATATGGTCAACACCAATGCTAAAACACTTTATGGGGAGGAACTCCCTCCATTAGTGAATGATCGTTTAACCAAAGAGATGGAGTCCATCGTTAAAAACAAATTTACGGCTGTTTACTATATATCTCACTTGCTGGTCAAAAAGAGTCTTGATGAGGGATACTTAGTAGGTTCGCGAGGATCGGTTGGTTCGAGTTTTGTCGCAACGCTTATGGACATTACCGAAGTCAATCCCCTCCCCCCACATTATGTCTGTGGACACTGTCATTTCTCTAGTTTCAAAATGAGCCCTGAAGAGAAGAAAACCTATGGAATTACAGATGATGAAAAAGGATTACAGACCTTATTAGAAGAAGTCGACAGCGGATATGATTTAAAACCGATGGATTGTCCGAAATGCGGACATGCCATGCGTAAAGATGGACACGATATTCCCTTTGAAACCTTCCTTGGTTTCAAAGGTGACAAAGTTCCCGATATTGACTTAAACTTCTCCGGTGACTACCAAGGGGTTGTTCATGAATACATTCGTGAACTCTTTGGTAAAGATCGTGCGTTTAGAGCCGGTACTATCTCTACGGTTGCTTCAAAAACCGCCTTTGGTTACGTTAAAGGTTATGCCGAGAAAAATAATCTGGAAATCCGTAAAGCAGAAATAGAAAGACGGGCTAAACAAATTACCGGGGTTAAACGCTCAACCGGTCAACATCCGGGAGGGATTGTCGTTGTGCCTTCCTATAAGGAAATCTTTGATGTGACCCCTGTACAATATCCAGCCGATGATACAAATGCTTCATGGCAAACCACCCACTTTGACTATCACTCGTTCGAAGATAATCTTTTCAAACTCGATGTACTTGGTCATGATGATCCCACCATGATTCGTTACTTAATGGATTTTGTCAAAGCTGATCCAATCAGTTTTCCTTTCAAAGATGCCCGCGATATTCCCATCGATGATTCCAAAGTCTATCGAATGTTAAGCGGGACTGATGTCTTACACCTTAAACCCTCGGATATCCGCAGTGAAGTAGCTTCATACGGGGTTCCGGAGATGGGCACACAGTTTGTACGCGGGATGTTAAAAGATTCCAGACCCTCAACCTTTGCGGATATTGTTAAAATATCGGGTCTATCACACGGAACCGATGTGTGGCTCAATAATGCTGAGATGCTTGTTACAGGAAAAACCAAATTTGGTGAGATTCCCTTTAGTGAAGTCATCGGGTGTCGTGATGACATCATGGTATATCTGATTCAAAGTGGTTTACCCAGTGAAAAAGCCTTTGAAATTTCAGAATTCATTCGTAAAGGAAAAAGTCAGTTCCAACCGGAAAAATGGCAAACTTACAAAGAAGAAATGCGTAAGTATGAAATCCCGGAATGGTATATTTGGAGTGCCGGGCAAATCAAATACATGTTCCCAAAAGCGCATGCGACCGCTTATGTAATCATGGCATTACGCATTGCCTGGTTTAAACTATATCGTCCCATTTATTTTTACTCAGCCTACTTCTCCAAACGGGCTCAAGCCTTCGACTTAGTGGCGATGCAAGGGGGAGAGTATGCGATTGAAAAACGGATGGATGAAATTAAAGACAAAGGCAACAAAGCCACCGATCCAGAAAAGAAACTTTATACGGTGTTGGAAGTGGCGCTAGAAATGGTAAAACGTGGCTTTCACTTTGAACCGGTGAGCATTATGGATTCAGAAGCTTCAGACTTTAAAATCACGAAATCAGGTGGTCTCCGTATGCCTTTCTTAGCCCTTGATGGATTAGGTCAAAAGGTTGCGGACTCAATTGTGGCTGCCCGTGAAGAAAAACTCTTCACCTCACGTGAAGATGTTAAAGAACGTAGCCTGGTTTCAACGACCTTGTTCAAAAAGTTTGAAGCCTTGGATGCGTTTGGTGATTTGCCAGACACTTCTCAAATGAATTTGTTTGATATGTAATTTTGATGCAAAAAAATAAAAAATACGTTATAATTTTTCAGAGGTGATTAATATGAGACGAGGACACAGAGGCGGAATGTTTGGCATGTCACGCAATCCGCTAACAGGATCAATTAGCAACAACGCAAGTTATGTATCAAGTGAAAACGCAGCTACCTATGGTGGCGTCACCATGAAATCGACCTTATTACTGGTTATCATGTTTGTGGTCGGTGGATTCATGTTTCAAAACATTGTTATTACCGGTGAAATTACACCTTTTCAAATCGGCGCATTAATTGTCGGACCGATTGTCGGATTAATTAGTGTGATTGTCGGCATGAGAAGTCTACGACTTTCACAGTTCTTCGCACTACTTTATGCGGCCGCTCAAGGACTATCTCTCGGCGTTATTTCGGGAATGTATGAAGTCATGTTTGGTGATGGCATTGTCGCAACGGCCGTCTTAGCAACCGGCGGTGTATTCTTAGCGATGCTCTTCTTATATAGAAGTGGACTAATCAAAGTTACCGCTAAATTCCGTGCCGTGATGCTTAGTTTGTTAATTGGGTATTTGCTGTTTTCCATTTTCTTCTTTATTTTTTCATTGATTGGCATTATGCCAGCTTTTGGAGATATTAGTGGATTATTATTAGTCGTCAGTGTGTTTGCGGCTGGTTTGGCAGCACTGTTTTTACTGATTGACTTTGACAACATTTCACAAATGGTTGAAGCCAATGTCGATAAACGCTATGAATGGCTGTTATCATTATCATTGCTTGTCACATTAGTGTGGTTGTACTTGCAACTGCTCCGTATTCTTGCCATTTTGGCATCACGAAATAGAAACTAATTATGAACGCCTCTAGGCGTGCTCTATAAGCATGCTTGGGGGCGTTTTTATCATGAAATACTGACTAAAATATTAGGAGGAATCACGTATGAAAAAATGGAACTTAGATGCGCTTTTCCCTGGCTATGAATCAAAAGCCTTCGAAGACGCGATAGAAAACTTAAAAGCCTTGATTGAGGAGGCTAATGCTTTTGCGAGTAACTTAGATGAATCAAGTGATGCATTGCCGACCATCAAAGAGTATATTGACATTGCCTCAAGACTTCGTAGCAATTTCTTAAGAGCGTTTGGATTTGTGAATTTATCGCTTTCCACAAACGCACAGGATGAAGCGTCCAATGCCTGGATGAACCGTATGCAACAACTATCGAGTCAAACCTCGGATTTCAACACAAAATTTTCTAAATGGCTTCCAACGGTTAATAACCTTCAATCATTGATTGATAACGATGAAACGTTAAAAACGTATGAATATTACCTTAAGAGTATCGTTGATCGCTCACAATATGTATTGTCTGATAAAGAAGAAGCGATTATCTCCAAATTGACACAAACCGGATCAAGTGCTTGGAGTCAACTTCAAGGCTTGCTCACAAGTATTTTGGAAGTTGATTATAATGGTGAGAAAGTTACCTTATCCGATATCCGCAACAAAGCTCATTCCCGTGATGCAAAAGTTCGTAAAGCGGCGTATGAGGCAGAACTTGCCGCCTATAAAAAGATTGAACAATCGATTGCCTTTTCTCTTAACAGCATCAAAGGTGAAGTGAATGAAATCGTTAAGCTGCGTGGCTTTGAAAGTGCCTTGGATGAAGCGGTTTATGATTCTCGCATGAAACGTGAAACACTCGATGCGCTTATTGAATCGATGGAAGCACACTTACCAATGTTTCAAAACTACTTAAAACGCAAAGCCAAATTACTAGGCCATAAAGACAAACTGCCTTGGTATGACCTTTTCGCCCCACTAGGTAAAAGCGAACGAGAATTTTCCATTGAAGAAGCGATGGATTATGTCATCAAAAACTTCAGAACCTTCGGCGATGATTTAGCGAATCTTGCCCAACGTTCCTATGATGAGGAATGGATTGACTTTACCCCACGCAGTGGAAAAAGAGGAGGGGCGTTTTGTTTTAATATCCACCCCATCAAACAAAGCCGTATCCTTACCAACTTTGAAGGGTCTTTCTCCAATGTGATTACCTTAGCCCATGAACTGGGGCATGCTTATCATGGTGATCGTATTTTCAATGAAAGTATCCTTAATGCTTCATACACTATGCCAGTTGCTGAGACAGCCTCTACCTTATGTGAAACCATTGTGAAAAAGGCGGCCCTTAATGATTCAGAGGGTGAGGAAAAACTCTTTATTCTCGAACAATCTCTGATGGGAACCACCCAAGTCATCGTTGATATCCTATCACGCTTCAAGTTTGAAAAGAGTGTTTTTGAAGGGCGCGAAAAAACGCCGCTTTCTGTAGACAAACTCAAAGGCTTGATGGTAGATGCCCAAAAGGCAGCCTATGGGGATGCGATTGATGAGGAGACCTTCCATCCTTACATGTGGGTCAACAAACCCCATTACTATCGCGGAAGCCTAAGTTATTATAACTTCCCGTATGCCTTTGGATTGTTGTTTGCCAAAGGAATTTATGCAATTTACCAAGAAAAAGGTTCAGCGTTCGTCAAAGACATTGACCACTTACTCCAAAAAACCGGTCAACTCGATGTTGAAGACGTTGCCAAACTGATTGATATTGATGTCACCGATAAAAAATTCTGGGAAGGTTCATTACGTGTAATTAAAGAAGAACTTGATATGTTTATGGACCTAACTGAAGACTTACAATAAGACATAAAGGATGTTCAGCCATAAAGGCTGAACATCCTTTTTTATCGCTTTGTTTTGGTTCCATTCAATTTTATGGTGTGCAGGGATGTTTCCCTTGAAAAAGCCAGGCAAGTTCAGTATAATATGAGTAGTACGAAGACGAAGACCATGAGTATGTGTGGTACGCTTTAAAGAGAGAGATGAAATGGTGCGATCATCTCAAGTGACCCCTTTACTTTTCAGCTTCCGAGTGACGTTAATCGCGTCCGTCTCACCTGCGTTAAGGGTATGAGTGCTTAAGTGAACTTAAGGTGGTACCGCGGCTATGTCGTCCTTATTAGATATAAGGACTTTTTTTATTGAAAAAAGGAGTGAGACTATGGATCTCAAAAAGCAAATAGAAACATTAGAAAAAGCATTAAAAGAAGAGTTAAAGTCTGTCAAAAACCAAGCAGACTTACAAAATGTTAAAGCGAAATTCATCGGCAAAAAGGCGGAACTCTCATCATTTATGAAACACATGAAAGATTTACCCAATGATGAAAAACCCTTGTTTGGTCAATCCATTAATAAAGCCAAAGGCCGTTTTAATGAACTCATTGAAGCACGCAAAGAAGCATTGAGACAAGAAGAAATCAATAAAAAGCTTGCGCAAGAAACCATCGATGTGACCTTGGATGCGCCAGATTTTTCAGTGGGAACGCGTCATATCCTCAACCAAATCATTGAAGAAATTGAAGATTTATTCATCGGCATGGGCTATCAAATCAAAGAAGGCCCTGAAATCGAAAGTGATGAGATGAATTTTGAAAAACTGAATTTGCCTAAAGATCACCCTGCGCGTGATATGCAAGACAGTCTTTATATCAGTGAAGACACTTTACTGCGGACCCACACATCCCCTGTCCAAGTACGCACCATGTTAGAGTATGGTGGGAAGCGTCCTGTGAAGATTATCTGTCCTGGCAAAGTCTATCGTCGTGACGATGATGATGCGACACATAGTCATCAGTTTATGCAAATAGAAGGGCTTGTAGTGGACAATGATACAACGATGAGTGATCTAAAAGGAACGTTACTTGAAGTTGCCCGTAAAATGTTTGGTCCTGACCGTGAAATTCGTTTGCGTCCTTCATATTTCCCTTTCACAGAACCTAGTGTAGAGGTAGATGTAACCTGTGCTAATTGTGATGGAGCTGGGTGCAATATCTGTAAACAAAGTGGCTACATCGAAATACTTGGCGCTGGTATGGTCAATAATAAAGTACTAAAAGATAGTGGCTATGACCCTGAAGTTTATCAAGGCTTTGCGTTTGGAATCGGTGTAGAGCGTATGGCGATGTTGAAGTATGGCATTGAAGATATCAGACACTTCTATACCAATGACTTACGCTTCAACAAGCAGTTTAACCGATGAAAAAAGATACGTTAATCATCATTGTTAATGGCGCTGGCACAACCGGTGCAGAACTCTCAGGGTTAAACAAATATTTAAAAAAGCAAGACGATGCTTATTTTGTGTTTTATCCCAACAATATTCCTGGTTCATTTGTGGGCGATTATTTCCCAAAGTCCACGATTCGTGATTTCAATCGGTTTATCGACCGAACCGTTGATATGATGCGTGAACCTTTTAAAAAAGTTCACATCATCGGGTATTCTTTAGGTGCGGCGACCGCAAGTGTCATCGCCTCACGCACCGATAAAGTCGATAAACTAATCTTAATTGCTCCGATTGTTAAAAACCCTAATTTCCGTAAATTTTTTAAAGGGTTTGTATCGAGCTTTGCCCACAAAGAGACTTTAACCAAAGTACAAAAACTTTTCTTCAGAGAGTTTTTGCGTAGATTCCAAAACGTGCCCAAAACACACATTTGGACGTTACAACGCTATTTTTGGTATGCTAAGCGATTCATTAAAAAAATTGACAATACAAATATACTCATTATCGAAACCTTGAATGACGAAATCGTTAAAACCGCTTCGATCGAATGGCTGATTAATAAACTTGATACGAAACAAGTCGAACGCTACCCTGTAAACTCAAGTCATTTCTTGTTTTTCGACCCCAAAAGTCGCAAACAGGTTTACCACAAGATCGGACAATTCCTAAAGGAGGACAATGCATGAAAATTTCATTGAACTGGCTGAATGATTATGTGTCACTCAGCACAATAAGTAACGATGCACTTCAAGCATCATTCACCAATCAATCCGCTGAGGTAGAAGGGCTTTACCCTTTAACTGAAGCACGTAATCTTGTGGTTGGTGAAACGATCAGTTGTGAACCACATCCTGATGCGGATAAATTATCGGTCTGTAGTGTGGATGTTGGAAAAGAAACGTTACAAATCATTTGTGGTGCGTCGAATATCAAAGCGAATCAGAAAGTGATTGTGGCTTTACCTGGCGCGGTGTTACCCGGTGATTTCAAAATAAAGAAAGCCAAAATCCGTGGTGTTGAGAGTAACGGAATGATCTGTAGCCTCAAAGAACTCGGTATTGATGAAAAATATCACCAAGAAGAAGGCATTCATGTCTTAGAAGCTGATGCGCCTGTTGGTGAGGATGCGATAGAATACATGGCCCTTGATGATACCGTCTTAGAACTAGACCTAACCCCTAATCGTAGTGATCTATTATCTATGCATGGGGTTGCTTATGATGTGAAGGCTATGTTTGATATTGACATCTCAATCCCTACTCCATCCATCAAAACATCATCCGTAAGTAATCCTCTATCCATTTCTACACAAACCGATAAATGCATGAGTTATTATGGACGGATTATTGATAACATTGAGATTAAACCTGCACCACGCTGGATGCAATCTCGCTTAATTGCTGCAGGCATTAGACCGATTAATAATGTTGTCGATATTGCAAACTATGTCATGTTAGAAACCAACCAACCCTTACATGCCTTTGATTATGATAAAGTGAGCAGCAATCAAATTGTTGTGCGTGAAGCACAAGAAGGCGAAAAATTCACCACATTAGATGAAAAAGAACGCACATTAAAACATGGTGATATTCTCATCACCAATGGTCAAAAACCAATCGCTTTAGGTGGAGTGATGGGTGGTCTTGAAACTGAAGTCACCACTGCCACTACTTCACTGATTTTAGAGAGTGCCACCTTCGATCCAGTCACAATTCGTAGAACCTCAAAACGCCTTGATCTCAAAAGTGAATCCTCACTGCGTTTTGAAAAAGGATTGGACCCGAACGCTACACGCTATGCCCTTGAGCGTGCCTGTGAATTATTCGCAAAATACGCTAGTGGTGAGATTCGTTCAACTATCCAATATTTTGACAACAATAATCAATCCACTAAGACAATTGAAATTTCGTTAGAAACTATTAATTCAGTCTTAGGGACTGCCTTGGCGATTACCGATGTTCAAAACATTTTAAAACGCCTTGAGTTTTCCTATGAAACAAACGATTTAACCTTAACGGTTTATGCCCCAACCCGTCGCGTTGACATTCAAACATACCAAGACCTTATTGAAGAAATTGGCCGTATCTATGATTACAATAACTTAGCCGCAACACTCCCAAAGACTGTCTCCAAAGGGGGATTAAGTGATTATCAACGCTTCAAACGTTTAGTGCGTGATGTCTTGAGTGGTCTGTCACTTGATGAAGTCTTAACGTATTCATTGCGAAGTGAACAGGAAGTCTTTGACCTTGCACGTATTAAGGATTTAACACCAGTCAAGCTTGCGAACCCAATTAGTGAAGCTCATAATACGTTGGCACTATCTCCACTAAATGGGCTAGTAGAAACGGCAACGTATAACTTAAACCGCAAACAACCCGCCGTTAATATTTTCGAACTTTCTAAACGTTATACGGTAGCCAAAGAAACCGAAGTCCTCGGTGTCTTGATGGTAGGACCCTATCATGATTATCGTTGGAAAAAGGCACCAAACAGTGATTTCTTTACCTTGAAAGGCGTCTTACAAGCACTGTTCCAACGTTTCAACATCGAAACAATTAGCTACGAAACCACCCAAATTGAGAACTACCACCCCCATCAATGTGCACTCATTAAAGATGGAGAGACAGTCCTTGGTCATATTGGAAAACTCCATCCAGAGTACGCCTCCAAACATACCACCGAAGATGTTTATGTCGCAGAAGTTGACATTGAAGCACTCTATGCGCGCTTAAGCAGTGAACCACACTATGAAAAGGTCCTTAAATATCCAAGTGTTTCACGTGATATTGCGTTGATTATTGATGAAGACATTCCAGCTGGAGATGTCATTAAATCGATAAAAGAAAACTCTACAACAGTGTTAAAAGAGGCCTATATCTTCGATGTTTATCAAGGTAAGAATCTTGAAGACGGCAAAAAATCATTAGCGGTCCGCTTACGTTTTGAAGATAAAAGCGGAACACTTAAAACAACCACTATTGATGAAATTATCAAAAATATTTTAGAAGCACTCAAAGCAGAATGTGGTGCTGTACTACGTTAAGGATGCCCCTTTTTAGGGGTATCTTTTTTATAAATAAAAGTTGTATTATAGAAATTAAAAATTTTTAGTGAAAGCGATTGCATAAATAGTGTTGCTTTGGTACAATTAGTACGTATTGGAAAATTAATCACTAGGAGGTTTCATATGAAAATCGGGGTACCGAAAGAAATAAAAAACAATGAAAACCGTGTCGGTATTACGCCACCGGGTGTTTCATTGCTTGTAGCAGGAGGCCATGAAGTATTTATTGAAACAAAAGCTGGCGAAGGCAGTGGGATTTACGATGAGGAATTTGTCGAAGCCGGTGCACAAATTGTCAAGACGGCAAAAGAGGCTTGGAGCCAACAAATGGTTATTAAAGTCAAAGAGCCCCTTGAAAGTGAATACAATTATTTCCGTGAAGATTTAATCATCTTTACGTACTTGCATTTAGCCGCAGAAGAGGCGCTGACACAAGCGTTGATTGACTCCAAATGTAAAGCGATTGCTTATGAAACCGTTCAAATTGGTAGAGAATTGCCTTTGCTTCGACCTATGAGTGAAGTTGCCGGTCGTCGCGGAACGATAGTCGCGGCAACCCAACTGGAAAAGCATCGTCAAGGGCGCGGGGTTTTACTAAGTGGAGTGCCTGGGGTTAACCGTGGGCATGTTGTTGTACTTGGTGGAGGCACTGCAGGAATTAGTGCTGCTAAGATGGCGATTGGGCTTGGAGCTCGCGTGACGATTCTTGAGTTGGATGAAGACCGTCTACGTTACTTGGACAATATTTTTGATAAAGAAGTATCAGTCATTAAAAGTAATCCTTTAAATATTGAAAAATACTTAAAAGACGCAGATGCCCTAATTTCAACTATCTTGATTCCTGGGGCCAAAGCGTCAAAAGTTGTTACAGAAGATATGGTCAAAGGCATGCCTGAGGGTAGTGTCATTGTGGATATTTCTATTGACCAAGGGGGATCAGTCGAAACGATTGATCGCATTACAACCCATGATAATCCTGTTTATCTTAAACATGGGGTCGTGCATTACAGTGTTGCCAACATGCCGGGTGCGGTCCCAAGGACCTCGACATTTGCGTTGACCAACGCGACAATTCCTTATGCACTGGATATTGCGAATAAAGGCTATAAACAAGCTTGTATGGAAGACTCATCGCTCAAAAAAGGCTTGAATGTTTTAAATGGACATGTAGTATATAAAGCGGTTTCCGAAGCGTTCGATCATCCGTATAAAGATGTCGATTTAGTATTAGAAGACGCCTAAAATCATAAGGACCAGACGAAGAGATCGTCTGGTTCTTTTTATAAAAAAATTGTGTCATGTCGTGATTTTTATTGAGTGATAGTGTACAATGCTTATGAGAAGGAAGCGTGAGGTCATGCGTATGCGAGCATTTTTTGATACAATCACTAATAAAACAGAGCCACTATTTTATTCTCCGCTTTATATCGCTTTTATTACACTGAGTGGGATAATAGGCTTCGTCTTCCAATTAGAAATCTATGCCATATTAATCGTGGCTTTTTTCGTGTTGCTCAACTTATTGTTTCAAAGAGATGTCTTGCCGAGTTTTCTCAATGTCTCGATCATTGCGATGATACCTTTGGCTCGCTATGGTGAGGTAGAATATTTTACACCCCTTTACCGGATCTTCAACCCGTGGTTGCCTGAGCATCTTCAAGATATCGTATCTATGAGTGAGTATAGTCTGTTTATAAACGTTATTGCTGCTTTCATAATTATTGGTATTGTCATTAGTTTTCTGCTTAGATTATTTATCTATCCTTTGCGTTTGATGAAAGGGCGGTTCTTTTACGCGACGTTGTTTGTGGCAGTCGCCATTACCTTAGGTGGTGCATTTCATCTTTCCTTAGCGGAATATTTTACGTTTCCTGCGCTTTATTATGTGTTTTTCCTTGGTATCGGGATGATGATTATCTATCAAACCTTAGAAAATTATATTCCTCATAATAAAGAAGCCATCATCGATTATTTTGCGTTCATGATGCTTGGGATAGGTATTATGGGAATCGCAATGGTAGGGTCTGCTTATTATGAAAATTTTGAAATTATCCAACATCAAGGCCCTGGTAGATTATTTCAATGGCGAAATAATCTCTCAAATAACCTTTTATTGTCAATGCCTTTTGCGTTTTACCTTTCATTAAAAAGACGTTTCTCTAGTATTTACCTTACAATAGGAATCCTTCAATTTGTCGTATTGGTATTTTCATATTCAAGAGGCGGCATCATCTTTAGTACCCTCGTTTTTCCCCCTTTATTTCTAACAACGATTGCTTTATCCAAAGGTGAGCGGTTGAAAAAGTTGTTTGTGACATTATTGGTTTTTGCGATGATTTATGTCGCATTTGAAACGTGGTTAGTTCCGTTTGATGAAGTTCTTAACAATATTATAAATCGTATTCAAATTTCTTCAGAAGAATCACGGGCTCGAATGTTTTTCCAGGCCATTGATCGGTTTATGGCTTATCCAATCTTTGGGACCGGACTTGCAAAAGAAGTCATCTACAGTCCCCAGCCAATGGCGATGGAATGGTATCATTCCACGGTATCGCAAGTGATTGGCTCTTTAGGAATGGTCGGGATTGTCGCCTTTTTATATCAGGAAATTATAAGGGCTTTAACTATTTTTGAAGTCAAAGCCCGTCTCAATGTTTTTGTCTTATTTTCACTGATTGGTTTTGGCGGATATTCCTTGGTGAACGTCGGCTACTTTGTCCCACTGCCTTTTGTCTATATGGTTTTAGTGATGTTTATGGTACTGCATCGACACAATAAAATGTTACAACATAACGCCCAACTCTATCACCAGGAAAAACTACCGTTTTCCTGGGTGAATGGAGACATTTCAGTCAATAAAAAAACGCATCAGTAATGCGTTTTTTTATTGTTTGAATAATCATTGAAAACTATAAAAACATACGTTAGATATGTTATAATATAACAGGTGATAACATGGAAAATTTATACAATTATACAAAAGCGGCATTGCAAGAAAAATTGGTTACTGCAGGCTTTAAACCTTTTAATGCCAGACAAGTTTATGAATGGCTTTATAAAAAGAAAGTAACGGATTTTGACAAGATGAGCAATCTTTCTAATCGCTTACGAGATTATTTAAAAAATACAATGGTTTTACCAGAACTTAAACTTTTCACCCGCCAAGAAGCTAAAGATGGGACTGTTAAGTATTTGTTTGCACTTGAGGATGATGCGTTGATTGAAGCGGTCCTCATGCGCCACGCTTATGGAAAAAGTTTATGTGTTACGACGCAGGTTGGATGTAATATTGGATGTTCGTTTTGTGCGTCGGGGTTAAAGAAAAAAGACCGTGATTTAACGACTGCGGAAATGGTTCAGCAATTACTGAGTGTTGAAACCCTTGAAGATATCAAGGTTTCACATGTGGTATTAATGGGAACGGGTGAACCCTTTGATAACTACGATAACTGTATGGCTTTTATCGATGTGATTAATGATCCGCACGGACTTGAAATCGGCGCGCGTCATATTACCGTTTCAACGAGTGGTATTGTGCCGAAAATCTACGATTTTGCCTCGCGTGATAAACAAGTTAACTTAGCCATTTCTCTCCATGCCCATGATAATACTACAAGAACACGTTTGATGCCAATTAACAAGGTTTATCCTATAGAAGAACTGTTGAAAAGTATTCAACATTATATTGATAAGACGAACCGCCGGGTGACGTTTGAATACCTGTTATTAGGTGGCATTAATGATACAGAAGAAGATGCGGATAAACTCGCCAAAAAGCTCAAAGGCATTAACTGTTATGTCAACTTGATTCCTTACAATCCAGTCAATGAATTTGACTACAAAGCCAGTCCAATCAAAACGCAACATGCTTTTTATAAACGATTAATTAACCACAACATTCAAGCAACCTTAAGACAGGAAAAGGGTGCTGATATTGATGCAGCTTGTGGCCAACTGCGCGTTAAGAAAGAATCCTAAGGGGGAAGTGTATGTCGATTTTATCGCTATTTAAACAATCCCAACAACCCATTCTTTTCATCACAACACCGACAGTAAAAAGACACATTCTAAAAACAATCCATGAAGCTGGGGTTTTTCACCCTATTTCTTTTATGCATAAAGAAGATTTATTTAACACCATTCATTATACCTATAAGCCATCCGCTGTTTTTGAAGCGGCTAGGTTCTTACAAAAAAAGCCAGCCATTGCGAAAGCCATGATGGCTTTTTTGCATAAAGTATCCGTTGATGAAACTTACACAAGCGAACGTTTAAAGATGTTACAAGGCTTAAAAAAACATCTTGAACCTTATATGGTGCCCTCCATGTTTAAAGACTCAAAATTCAGTAATCAGCGCATCATTGTTTATGGTCCAATCTACGATTCAGTATTTAATGATTTGATTGAAAGTTTAGCACAAACTTATGATGTTGAATATTATACCCCTGAATACTACGCAAATACCCATCATACCTATAGTGTATTTGAACGCGTTGATGAGGAACTCAGTGATTTGGCGATAAAAATTCGCAAAGCCCATGAAAATGGTACATCTTTCAAGGATATAGTGGTTGCGAATGTTGTGAGCGATTATGAAGTTAAACTAAAAAATATCTTTAAAGACTTTTCTATCCCGCTAACCTTAAATACGCCTTCACCTTTAAGTAGTTATGCTTTAACACAGACATTTTATGAAAACCTCAAAAATAGTGAACACACAAACTTTAATCTTGCGGTGGAAGAAAGTCTTTCAACGCTTAAACCTAAAATTACCAATCAATCATCTGCACGTATCTTCCAGCAGCTAATGCGTACGCTTAATCCCTTGATTCGCTTTATTACTGATAAGAGAGATGCATTAGAATATGTTTGGTATGTGCTTGAGACAACTTCGATTAAGCCACTTTCCTACAAAGATAGTGTCACCATTAAACTACTGGATGCTTTGCATCCAGCTATGGATAAACACATCTATGTGGTGGCGATGCGTGAGGGGAATGCACCACGTTTTAAAGAAGAAGATGAATATTTAAGTGCCGAAGAAAAAACCCGCATTAACTTTCCAACCGCTACGCAAGAAAACATGCTTGCCAAAACAATGATTGATGAATTGTTTACATATTATGAACAACTGCATTTTTCTTTTGCTAAAACGTCAAACACCGATAGTTTTCTACCATCATCGCATTTTCAATCACATGATGATAATTATGAAAATCTACCAGCAGAAGATACGCTTAAACAGCCTTACAGTAAACTTTCAGATTTATTACAAACAAAGTTTGAACGTGATCGCTACGATTTATATGGTGAAACAGGCAAAAGGTTAAATGCTTTTCACGCGTCATTCAAAGGATATTATAATACCTATTCCAATACATTTGGAGGATTATCTAAAGAGACTGTTGAAAAGATATTACAACAAAAACAATCCTTAAGTGTGACGCAAATTGATGATTATTACAAAAACGCTTTTTCGTTTTTGCTTAAACACTTTTTAAAACTTGAACCCCCAAGTTCTCCGTTCCACCGTGATTTAGGAACATTTTTTCACAATGTCTTAGAAAACCATTTGGATAAGCCTCAGTTGAGTGATGAATTGTTAATAGAAGAGCTAGATGCAATTATTGATTCTCATCGCGATGAATACACTGCCAAAGACCTGTTTTTCTTCAAACAGTCTTTTGAGCATCTAAAAGCGGCACATGCAAACATATTGGGACAAGAAAAGCGTACTACTTACAATATTAGTGCTCGTGAGACCAGTTTGGAAAAAGCGTATAATATCAGTGGAACAACCCTTTATTTTAAAGGGAAGATTGATAAAGTTCTTGCCCGTGGCAACAATATTATTCTCATGGATTATAAAACCGGGAAAGCCACCCTTGATATTAGAAACGCCCCACATGGTCTTAATGCGCAATTGTTGTATTATGTTATGTTATATAAAGCCAATAATCCTACCGTCAATCCGGTTGGTTTTTTCGAACAGACTATTTTGCCGCCAACCTTCAACAAACATAAAAACAAAACCTATGAAACGCAAGTTGAAGAATATTTTAACTGGCAAGGCTATATTACAAGCGATATGGAAGAAATCGCAAAAATTGATCCGGAATTTAGCGATGTCTCAATGATAAAAGGGTTGGCACTAAAAGCAGATGGGACGTTTAATGCACGCTCTAAAGTGATTGAAACGCCTATTATCAACGCACTGCTTGAGATGCTTGAAAAGC
>PWOH01000010.1 GCA_003557505.1 Mollicutes bacterium
CCTTGGTTATACACCCATAGGTTCCCTGCACGCAAGTTCGCAATTTGCAGTGGTAAGGTAAAGAGTCTTGGGGAATTTAACATAATTCTTGCCATTAGGTAGTTGTTCCATGAACCGATGAATGTGAATATTGACATCGTCGCAATCCCTGGCATAAGCATAGGAATTCCAATCTTATGGAACGTGTAAAGTTCACCCGCACCATCAACCTGAGCAGACTCAAGCATAGGACGTGGTATTACTCCCTCTGCATATTGTCTAAGGAAGAAAATGGTTCCGATATTGGCAATCATAGGCACAATGAGTGGAATAAAGGTATCGACGAATCCCAAGTTCGCCATGAACTGATAAAACCCTAAAAAGGCAAGTTGTGGTGGCACCATTAAAAAGACAATAATGAAGACAAATAACGGTTTATTCCCTTTAAACTTATACGCATAAAAACCATACGCTGTAAGGGCGCCAAAATATGCACTAAGGAAGGTCGAGGTCACCGATACAAACAGTGAGTTAAAGAACCCTCTGACAATATTTGTACGTGCCATTAACAGATTCCAGTTTTCAACCAACGCACCACCTGGAGTTAGTGACAGTGGACTATTAACAATTTCCGCGCCAGTTCTTGTGGAGTTCATCATAACCAGTAAAAACGGGACCAGACAGATTAAGACAAGAAAACCAAGAAATGAGTAAATAGAAATATAGACGGCTTTACGTTTTACTTTTTCCGTTTTTGATTCGCTTAGCGTTACTGAATTAACTTGTGCATAACTCATGCTTTCGCCGCCTTTCTTTTCTTAAGATACTCGCGAATATCTTCACGTTTCATCATTAAAACAAATATTGCTGATACAAACATTACAATGAGGAATAATACAAACGCAATCGCTGCCGCATACCCAAAGTTATGGTAATGGAAGGCATGATTGAATAAATAGACAATCACCGTATTAAGCGAGCGCGATGGAGCACCTCGTCCATCAGTAATCAAGTACGGCACATCAAACAACTGTAGTCCACCGATCAATGAAGTTACCCCGACGTATATTAAAATCGGTTTAATCAACGGCAGTTTAACATGACGCATCAGCTGGAAACGCCCGGCGCCGTCAATAACCGCAGATTCAATCACTTCTTTATTCACCGCTTGAACCGCGGCCATAAATAAGATAAATGAATTACCAAACCACATCCAGGTTTGAATGTTCGCAACGGATATTTGTGCTAACATGGTATCTTCCAACCAACCAATGGATGAGGTGGTAAGATTCAAACGAATTAAAATCATATTGAGAATCCCGTAATCTCTATTCAACATTAATCTAAAGATTAACGCAACCGATGCGGCCGCAATCAAGTTTGGTAAATAGAACAAGATACGGAAGAACTTGACGCCTCTGAAACGATACTGCAGATCTGAAAAGATCATAATCAGTAAGAAGGCAAGCCCAACCTGGACTACAATATTGATGCCCCAAATCCGAATCGTATTCACCAAAGACACACGGAAGTTTGAATCATTCCATACCCGCGTATAATTATCTAGGCCAATCCATTGTGGATCTGCGAACCCACCAAAATCAGTAAAACTCAAATATAAAGTATATAGAATGGGATAAATACTAAATACGATAAACACAAGAAACATTGGTGCGACAAACATATAACCAAATTTAGCACGTCTTTTTTCTATGGTTTTTTCTTTTGGTATTTCTTTTGGTTCTTGTGTGGCAGCTTCTAGTTTTTCTTCAGTGACTTCTTCTTGGTTAGTGGTTTCTTCATTATTTTTATCTTTTGCCATTATGATAACCCTCTTTCTTTTGTTTCTTTTTTCTTATTTAAAGCAATCACTATATTTTTCCCAGTGATGCCTTGTTTCAGTTTAGCCCCATATTCAGTATTAGTAAACTCAACAGCGTGACCATCGATTGTGACTGATTCAATGGCATATTCTCCGAAGGTGAGACGCTGTGGATTGTGATACGTCACTTCAACCTGCTCTTTGCCAATCATTGTTGAGATTTTCAGTGCATCTGTCTTTCCAAACTGTTCTAACAATAACTTCGGTTCAAAGACGGGCAATCCTAAATCACCTTTTATCCCAAAGACTTCACTCACCATGGTCAAAATCATCCAACTTGCTGACCCTGTTAAATAGGAATACATCCCACGCCCTCTTGAGTTGAAATACTCCGGAATCCCTGGATACATTTTAGCGGTTTTAAGATCCATGCTTTGCTCAAATATTGTTTTAATGACCTTATACCCAGCACTTACAAACCCGCGTTTGTATAAGCCATAAGCATACATCAATGCCATATGTGAAAACATAGCGCCGTTTTCTTTATGACCATAGGCAAACCCAAATAATCTGCCCATGTTTGTTTTGACTTCTTTGAAATCAGTGTTTAAACGGTATCCACCGAGTGATGGTTCATATAAATATTTATCGGCACTCCGAACGATTTTATCTATTTGCGGTTGTGTCGCTGCGTCACACATGATTGAGAAAACTTGACCCGTTAACGTCATATGCTTTTTCTCAACATCATCAAGCGCACAAGCATCATCGTCATAATAGCCATTGAACCATCCATCTTCACCTGATTCTAGCCATTCATTCTTTCGAACTTGTTGTAAAAGCGCTTGACCTTTTTGTTGTAAAATATCCGCTAAGGTTTCTACATTATAGTTTGTTTGTTTACCAGAAACTTTTCCAGCAACCCCATCAAAGTATGACTGCAGACGCGACTGTTTACCTTTCACGTCATCAGTGTCAATAGGTTTTAATAACAATTCAATTTCTTCAAACAAAGCAATTTCATCAATATCTTTCGTATGTAATTGTCTTAACAATTTAGCTAAAATAATTAAGTTCTGACCGTAAAACGATGTGAAAGCGACCGATTCGCCTCTTTGATTCGCCATATCAAGCCCATCATTCCAATCCGCATCTTCCAAACGAAGATTGTTGTGTTCGCCCACGTTGTAGTATGGCACAAGATTTTGAACGATTAAATGTTCAAGTACACTGCCATAATAAGTTTCATTATGTGGTGTCTTTAAAACATTATCACTGACTTTGAAATTCTTTTGTACCCGTTTGGTATAATGGGTGAATTGATCTTGAAAATATCTGACTTTTTCAAACAATAAATCTACATCGCCACTTCTATCAAGATATAACTTTGTGGTTAAGAGTGGCCAACTGCCATGATCCATCCATATGCGGGCAATATTGTTGCGATCCGCTAAAAACTCTCCCGGTTTATCTCCGATGATAGTTGCATTACTGCCATCAATACGAACCCCGTTAAAATTATTAATTAACATATCACGAACTGAGGAAGGATGCATTAGGATAAGCGCAAGTAAATCTTGCCATAAATCACGCCACCCTTTCCCCCCACGTCCATAATCATGGTGTGGCATGAAAGAATTTCCATAAATACGTCTTAGCATAGGTTGAAGGGTTACCCATTTCAACCAACCATTCATAGTTTGATTTGGAAAATGAAATAACAAGGGGGAAAGTTCTTTTTGCCAGTAATCTTTAGTGGTTTGTTTTAAAGCATCAAAATGTGATTCACTTAAATCATTAACTATTTTTAACATAGTTGCTTCATCATCATGAATGATGAAAGACATGACGAGTGTGAATGATTCATCTTTCTTTAACGTCACACTTTCATATTCCATCCCGGCAACTGCTTCATAGCCTTCAACTTTGTCCCCTGGTTTATAGGATGAAGACACATCTTCTTTAACCACGAGCGGGTCAAGAAGGCTTCCACCTTCACCGCGAAATTCTTCGAGTGTAGGATAATAGTTTTTCACGGTTTTATGATGCGAAGTTTTTGCGAAAATGCCATAATGGTTTTTATTAAGGATATGTCCGCGCTCATCAAATGAAAATGTTGGGTGATTTATGATGCCGTGATCAGTCATTTTAATACGGTTTAATAAAGAGGTCACATGACGATGATCACGAATATTATCCGCACTTCTGCCATAAATAGGCACACCGATTACACTTTTTAATTTTAGTGGTGCATCCGTTGTATTTTTAATCGTAATTTTGTGCAGTTCTTGATACGTTTCATTACTTGGCACAAAACTTTCAATGGTTGCATTGAATAATTCGTTTTCTCTTACAATGGTGTGGACCAAAAAATCCCCGTAAAGATCAACTTTATCGGGTGATAGCGTTTGCTTAGCACTTTGTCCTGTGATATTCCAAGTAAATTCATCGTTAATACGGAAGTATACATTTCTTTTTAATAAAGAATTTTCTAAATCTTCCACCGAATTTGGTAACAATAAAAAACTATTTTGATCAATGTTTGCATCACCACTCAGCGATGGCGTGATTGAACTTTTTAATGACTTGGTATTACAAAGGGGAAAGTAAGTATAACTTAAATTATCGACATGTTTAATCCGAAAGGTTCCATCCCCGTTAAGTGTTAATGTAGAATTCATATTCAAACTCCATTCTATAGGTGAAATGTCAGTATTATCAAAATTTTATGCAAACCTTAACATATTGGCATTATAATATAAAAACCGGTTTCTGTAAAGGCTTTTTTTCTAATCAAAATTGCAGAAAAAAAAACAGTAGTTTAACACTACTGTTTAGCACTTTTCACGGAATCTCTAACGATTAATTCAACAGGAATTTTTTCCACACCTTGACGTTTGTCTATCTTTTCATCCATCATCTGAAGTAGCTTTATAGCGGCTTTTTCACCAAGTTGTTTTGTGTCCTGTTTAATGGTTGAAAGACTAGGTTCAAATAATGGGGCAAATTCAAGATCATCAAACCCAATTACAGAAACATCATCCGGCACACTAAGTCCACCATCTTTTATAGCTTTGATAAACCCCATCGCAATAATATCAGCGGCCACAAACACCGCAGTGGGGCGGTCATCTAAGGCTAAGAATCGTTGGCCTGCTTTATATCCTTCATCAAATGAATAGTAATCTGTCGTTATAATATAATCCTCTTTTATCTCTAAATCAAGCGCCTTCATGGTATCGATAAAGCCTTGATAACGCTCCGCGGCTGCCGGGGAGAAATGGGACTCCGTCACATGACCGATTTTCCTGTGGCCGTTTTGATGGAAATACTCAACCGCTTGTTTGGCACCATCCATATTATCACTGATGATGGTAAATAAATTATTATAATAGATATCGGTTGATACACAGGCAATATCGGATTCGACGAGTTCATGCAAGTGCGGGTCTTCATAAAGACTTGTGACAATGAAGACACCATCGATATTTTTTTGCATACAGAAATCAAGATAACTAATCTTGCGATTTCCAAGATTACTAATCACAAACGTTATCTCATAACCATGTGCTTCGACATAAGTCTTAAAAGCCTGTAAAACACTTGAGAAAAAATTATGTTCCAATCCGATGTCTAAGTCTTCAGAATAAACCACACCGATAGAGAAACTCTTTTTTGTCTTCAGTTTAGAGGCGTTTGAATTCGCATAATAGCGGACTTCGTTGGCATAATCTTGAATTTTTTTACGCATTTTATCACTGATACCACTTCTACCATTTAACGCTTTAGAAACGGTGGAAGGTGCAACGTTGAGCTCTTTTGCAATGTCATAGATCGTTTTTCGCATTTTCGTCCCTCCAAATTCAAAAACATTATAACACATCCAAAATAAAGTGTCATCTTTATATTTCCCAATAATGCA